>CAZTRY010000185.1:0-4310 GCA_964616525.1 uncultured Sphingobacterium sp.
TTTGCTTCTCTGATTATTTAAAAAGGGAGTCGACAAACTCTTTCTTATTAAATAATTGCAGATGATCTATTCCTTCACCCACACCGATGTATTTCACCGGAATTTTAAACTGATCAGATATCCCGATCACGACCCCGCCTTTTGCTGTGCCGTCTAATTTGGTTAGTGCCAATGCGTTTACTTCAGTTGCCTGTGTAAACTGTTTGCATTGCTCAATTGCATTTTGTCCGGTGGAGGCATCCAGTACAAGAAGGATCTCATGTGGAGCTCCGGGTACGATTTTCTGCATCACCTGTTTGATCTTGGTTAGCTCATTCATCAGAGCAACTTTGTTATGCAGGCGGCCGGCAGTATCAATAATTGCTACGTCATCGCCATTGGCAACAGCTGATTGCAAGGTATCAAATGCGACAGATGCGGGGTCAGAGCCCATTGGCTGAGCAACGATTCGTACATTTACCCGTTCTGCCCAGAGTTTTAACTGATCTACAGCGGCTGCCCTGAACGTATCTGCTGCACCCAGAACCACCTTGTTCCCGGCAATTTTCAATTTATGAGCCAGCTTACCAATAGTTGTGGTTTTGCCAACACCATTTACCCCAACAACCATGATGACATATGGTTTATGATCACCGTATTCAAAATTTCTGAAATCGTTGCTGTTGTTCTCTGATAAAAGACTTTGGATTTCAGAACGTAAAAGTTCATTCAGCTCCGAAGTATTTATGTATTTATCACGGGCTACACGAGCCTGGATCCGATCAATGATCTTTAAGGTAGTTTGAACACCCACGTCCGAGTTAACCAGAATTTCTTCAAGTTCATCGAGCACATCATCGTCAACGGTTGATTTCCCGACGACAGCTTTGGTAATCTTCGTAAAAAGACCTTCCTTGGTCTTCTCGAGGCTCTTGTCCAGTTCTACCTGTTCCTGTATGTTGCTTTCTTTCTTCCTGAAAAAATCAAATAATCCCATGGTGCCAAATTTAAGAAATCTGCCGGGGCGGATAACAATTATATAATGAAAAAAGCCACCCGACGATTATACGCGGGCGGCTTCTGTGAATACAATGTGAAAATTACTTAGAGGTATTAATTCCTGCAATAGCGTCTTTCACGTGATCGTTATGAACGATAATTTCTTTGAATGAGTAAGCACCGGTTTTTGGCGACTTATTCATTGTAATAACTTTTGAATATTCTTTACCAGCACCTGTCTTCAGGGTTGCAACTACTTTCTTTGCCATTTCTGTATGTTATTATGAGTGGTAGGTTTTAAGTTGTAGGTTCTAAAATTTATTACTTACAACTTAATACTTATAACTATTACTTAATTTCTTTGTGAACAGTAACTTTTCTTAGAACAGGATTGAATTTCTTCAATTCTAAACGCTCTGTAGTGTTCTTTTTATTCTTGGTGGTTACGTAACGAGACATTCCAGCCATGCCACTTTCCTTATGCTCGGTACATTCTAAAATAACCTGAACTCTGTTGCCTTTCTTAGCCATTGTATTATTTTTTAAGTTGGATTTGTAGGTTTTAAGTTTTTAAGTTTTAGTAGTATTAGTTACTGATCACTTATCACTTAATACTTATCACTCCTTATATATATCCTTTTTTTAAGAATTTGTTAATTACAGCGGTGATGCCATTCTTACTGATGGTTTTGATCGCTGAAGTAGAAACTTTCAACGTGATCCATCTATCTTCTTCTGGGATGTAAAACTTTTTTACATGCAGGTTAGGATAAAATTTACGTTTGGTTTTTACGTTTGAGTTGGAAACGTTGAAACCGTTCATCGCCATTTTTCCTGTTAAATCACAAATTCTCGACATGACTATAAGTGTATCTATTATTTAAATTCAAATCTTTAAAGAGTTTGCAAATATCGGGAGAAAAAATCAGATACGCAATACTTTATCAATAAATTTAGATATTCTGTTTAAAAGCATCCGGAGGAGACGTATTAGTGTAATTTTTTTGCATCTATATTAGGCTAACAGGTCTGAATATGATATAATTGTACTCTGATATTTAATTTACCGAACAACAATAAAAAAATGAATCTTCGTATTAATTCCTTTGACGATTACAAACGCGTTTATGACTACAGTGTAGCCGAGCCGGAGAATTTCTGGGCTGAAGTGGCCGATACTTTTTACTGGCAGAAAAAATGGGACAGAGTTCTGGATTGGAACTTCACAGAGCCTAATGTGAAATGGTTTAGTGGTGGAAAGTTAAACATAACGGAGAATTGCCTTGATCGTCATCTTGAGAATAGTGCAGATAAAATAGCAATGCTTTGGGAACCGAATGATCCCGAAGAACATTACAGATCCTTTACTTATAAGGAACTGCATTTCAAAGTTGTTCAGTTTGCAAATGCACTGAAGAATAATGGAGCAAAGAAGGGTGACCGTATTTGTATTTACATGCCTATGGTTCCTGAACTTGCAATTGCAGTTTTGGCTTGTGCAAGGATTGGAGCAATTCACTCCGTAGTATTCGGTGGTTTTTCTGCTCAGTCTATTGCTGACCGGATTAACGATGCCCAGTGTAACCTGGTTATAACTGCTGATGGTGGTTTCAGAGGGAATAAAGATATTCCGCTAAAAAATATAATTGATGATGCCATCGTACAGTGTACATCGGTTCAGAGAATAATCGTTTTAACCCGTACCCGTACACCGGTTTCTATGATCAAAGGACGCGATGTATGGTGGGAAGATGAGATTAAAAAAGTAGAAACCCAGGGTAATCCTGCTTGTCCGGCTGAGCCGATGGATGCGGAAGATCCTTTATTTATATTGTATACTTCGGGTTCAACAGGAAAACCAAAAGGTGTCGTTCATACCTGCGGTGGTTATATGGTTTATACAGGATATACGTTCAGAACGGTATTCCAGTACCAGCCGGGTGAAGTTCATTTCTGTACTGCCGATATTGGCTGGATCACCGGTCATTCCTATATTGTTTACGGACCATTATCACAGGGGGCAACAACCCTGATGTTTGAGGGTGTACCAACCTGGCCTGATGCAGGTCGTTTCTGGGACGTAGTGGATAAATACAAGGTCAATATCCTTTACACTGCTCCAACTGCAATCCGCTCTCTGATGAGCTTTGGAGATGAACCTTTAAAAGGAAAAGACCTGAGCTCACTGACCAAACTTGGTTCAGTGGGAGAGCCGATCAATGAGGAAGCATGGCACTGGTATAATGATAAGATCGGTAAAGGAAAATGTCCGATTGTTGATACCTGGTGGCAGACCGAAAACAGCGGTATTCTGATTTCACCAATCGCCGGCATCACGCCAACGAAACCAGGGTATGCCACACTTCCACTACCGGGTGTTCAGCCATGCCTTGTTGATGAACAGGGTACTGAATTAACAGGAAATGATGTAAGTGGTAATTTATGTATCAAATTTCCATGGCCGGGTATTATCCGTACAACTTATGGAGATCATGAGCGTTGTCGTCTGACTTATTTCTCTACTTACAAGGATATGTATTTCACCGGCGACGGCTGTTTGAGAGATGAAGATGGATACTATCGCATCACCGGTAGGGTGGATGATGTAATCAATGTTTCCGGTCACAGGATTGGGACTGCAGAAGTTGAAAATGCCATTAATATGCACGCAGATGTTGTGGAAAGTGCTGTTGTGGGTTATCCTCATGATATCAAAGGGCAGGGAATTTATGCTTATGTTATCCTTGGGACTTCCACCCACGATCACGACCTGACCAGAAGGGATATTCTTCAAACTGTGGCCCGTATCATTGGTGCGATTGCTAAACCTGATAAGGTTCAGTTTGTTTCTGGTTTGCCGAAAACAAGATCCGGTAAGATTATGCGCAGAATTCTCAGAAAAATTGCTGAAGGTGAAACCTCAAGTCTTGGGGATACTTCAACCCTTCTTGATCCTTCTGTTGTGGAAGAAATCAAGAACGGCGCTGCTAATTTGTAAGTTTCCCCCACTGTTTGGTGTTCTCTCCAAGCAAAGAAAACAATAACCAAAGGAAAGCCCTGCTGAGTGAATCAGTGGGGCTTCTTTCTTTTGGTTTTTTATTGTCGGCCAATGGGGTGTGGCACCGGTCGTATAAACTGGCCAACCGGTTAAATATGGCAGTATATAGTTCAGGCTGGCTATTCGCTAATCAGGAAATCGAACAGAAAATTTTCTTAATTTCGCTTCAATGAAAAAATCTAAACCAACCATACTTGTCGTGAACGACGACGGGATTACTGCTCCTGGTATAAAGGCTCTTATTGAAGTAATGCAAGGCATTGGAAATGTTGTT
>CAZTRY010000186.1:0-4303 GCA_964616525.1 uncultured Sphingobacterium sp.
GTGATGTCTGGAGGTTCACGGATGATGTTAAATCAGGCATCATGTCGGAAGAAGAGCTTAACATTGCCGAGGCCGGTTTATGCCGCAGTCAGGGGCATTGCGCAGTTATGGGTACAGCTTCTACAATGGCCACCATGGTTGAATCTCTTGGGCTAACACTCCCTCAGAATGCTGCTATCCCTGCTGCTGATTCCAGACGAAAAGTACTGGCACAGCTATCCGGCAAAAGAATCGTTGAGATGGTCAAAGAAGACCAGAAATTATCAGACATCCTGACCAAAGAAGCCTTTGAAAATGCCATTAAAGTAAATGCAGCGATCGGTGGATCTACCAATTTCGTGATTCATCTTTTGGCAATTGCCGGCAGAATAGGTGTACCACTTGAGATCAGGGACTTTGACCGACTTTCAGCCTCAATTCCGCTTCTGGCAAACCTCCAACCTTCCGGAAAGTACTTCATGGAAGATCTTTATTATGCCGGCGGGATTCCTGCAATCCTTAAAGAACTCGATTCCTACCTCAATACGGGCTGCATCACTGCGAACGGTAAAACAATCCGGGAAAATTACCAGAATGCAAAATGCTATAACCGCGAGGTAATTGCCTCCATTGATAAACCATTTAATAATACAACTGCACTGGCTGTTCTCTATGGAAACATTTGCGAAAATGGAGCTGTAATCAAACCAACTGCCGCAAGTCCGCATCTCTTCCAGCACAGCGGAAAAGCAATAGTTTTTGAAAATATAGAAGATTACAAATCAAGGATTGATGATCCCGACTTACCCGTAGATGAAAATAGTGTACTTGTCTTAAAGAATGTTGGCCCAAAAGGTTATCCAGGAATGCCCGAAGTGGGAAATATGACTCTACCCTTGAAACTGCTTGAAAAGGGAATTAAAGATATAGTCAGAATCTCCGATGGCCGTATGAGTGGAACAGGTTTTGGGACAGTTGTATTGCATATATCACCTGAAGCAACTTTAGGAGGAAATTTCAGTGTACTTGAAACCGGAGATCTGATTATTCTGGATCTACATGCCCGTACTCTGAATGTCGACCTCAGTGCGGAAGAACTTCAGCGAAGAAAAGATAATTGGAAACCCTCTCCTGCACTCACAGACAGAGGTTATACCAGCCTGTATATCAACAATGTAGAACAAGCTCATTTAGGTGCCGACCTGGCATTCCTGAAAGGAGGTTCCGGCAGTGAAGTAACGAGAGACTCTCATTAAAATAGGAAACTGAATATGTATAATAAGTCTTTCGATAAAAAAGTAGCTATCGTTACAGGTGCTGGTCAGGGAATTGGCTTCGAAATTTGCAGACAATTGGCAAAAGAAGGAGCTGCGGTTATATTAAACGACCTTGATCCAGATCTTTCGGAAAGTGCAGCTAAGACAATCAGGGAAGAAGATGGTAATTGCATTGCCTTTTCAGGTGATTCGAGTGACCTGAACTTCATTCAAAGCATGGTTGATCTTGCCGTAAAACAGTTCGGAAAACTGGATATAGTGATTGCCAATGCCGGAATCACTTTATTTGGTGACTTTTTAACTTATAGTCAGGAAGCTTTTACCAGGGTACTTAATGTAAATATGGGAGGTACATTCTTCCTGACCCAGGCCGCAGCAAAGCAGATGAAGCAGCAGGCAGATGGAGGTTCAATCCTGTTCACTTCATCAATTACCGGAAGACAGGCGCATAAAGATCTGGCTGCTTATGCAATGACTAAGGCTGCCCTGGATATGCTCGCTAGAAACCTGGTGATCGAACTTTCTGAATATAAAATCAATGTAAATACAATTGCCCCAGGAGCCACCATAACAGAAAGAACTACCAATGATCCAGATTATGAGACCGTTTGGTCAAAATTAACGCCCATGGGCCGGCCGGGAACAACTACAGATGTTGCCAATGCTGCCCTTTTCCTGGTGTCAGATAAAGCCAAACAAATCACGGGACAGTGTCTGGTAATTGATGGAGGATGGTCATGTATCAGTCCCTCCCCTTTTTAACTTTCAAGAGTACTAATCGAAAATGAAAGCGAAAATCCTTTACCCTGCTCAATGCCTGCTGGGCGAAGGACCGCTTTGGCATGCCAATAGGAATTCATGCTTTTGGGTAGACATAGAGCGGGGTATTCTATTTGAATATCATTGGATCAGCAGAAATATTAAACCCTGGAAATTTGATGGCAGGCTAACTATGGTATGCCTCAGCACTGAGAATTGTGTGATTCTGGGCTTAAATGCCGGCCTTGCACGTTTTGATCTGATTACTGAAAAACTGGAATGGCTATTGGATATTGAGTCAGAGATTACAGGAAACCGCTGCAATGATGCTAAATGTGACATTATGGGCAGATTATGGCTCGGCACCATGGACATGACTTTTAAACCGGGGGCTTCATCCTTATACTGTATTGATAAAAATTTAAGCGTTCAAAAAAAGCTAAGCAATCTGACCATTTCCAATGGTATGGCCTGGACTGCAAAGAACGAAAGAATGTACTTTATTGACAGTCCTACACAATGCGTCCAATCCTATTCATTCGATCCAATTAGTGGAGATATCCAGTTTGAGAAGAATGCAGTTTACATTCCTGAAGAAATAGGAACACCTGATGGCATGTGCATTGACAGTGAAGGAATGATTTGGGTAGCACACTGGGGTGGTTTTGGTGTTTACCGCTGGAACCCTGAAAATGGCAATTTACTCCAGAAAATTGAAATACCCGTCCCGCATGTAACTTCATGTGCCTTTGCCGGTAAAAATCTTGATTACCTCATGATCACTACTGCCAGAGGAGATTTGAATGAAGATGAACTGAAAAAATATCCGGAAAGCGGGAATGTATTCTTTCTAAAGATGGAAGTAAGAGGTACAGAACCCAACACCTGCATTTTTTGAACGGCTAATTAAGCCAAAACGATTCCTCATCATTCTGTTCATCAAGTGACAGAAAAACTCAGAACAAAAATTCTATCTTTGCGCCACTTTAAGCCTAAAGCCTAAAGCCTAAAGCCTAAAGCCCAAAGCCCAAAACTAATAACATATAACTTACAACTCAAATGGCATTACAATGCGGTATAGTCGGATTACCAAATGTTGGAAAATCTACCCTTTTTAATTGTTTATCGAATGCAAAGGCGCAGGCGGCGAATTTTCCATTCTGTACCATCGAACCTAATATCGGTGTTATTACCGTACCGGATCCGCGTTTAACAAAACTAGCAGAGCTTGTTAAACCAGTTAAGGTTCAGCCAAATACAATAGAAATCGTGGATATTGCCGGGCTTGTAAAAGGAGCCAGCAAAGGTGAAGGACTTGGAAACCAGTTTCTTGGAAATATACGTGCTACTAATGCAATTATACATGTTCTGCGTTGTTTTGATGATGATAATGTGATCCATGTGGATGGTTCTGTTGATCCGATCAGGGATAAAGAAATTATTGATACTGAATTGCAGTTAAAGGACCTGGATGCCGTTTCAAAGCGCATTCAAAAGGTTGAGAAAATGGCTAAAACAGGGAATGATAAGGATGCAAAAAAGACCTATGAGGTTTGCAATATCGTCAAGGCACATCTTGAATCAGGCAAATCTGTCCGTACTGCCCCTATTAGTGAAGAAGACAAAGAATTTATCGCCGACCTGTTTTTATTGACAGAAAAACCGGTAATGTACGTGTGCAATGTGGATGAGAAATCTGTTGTAAGCGGAAATCAATATGTAGATAAGGTTCGTGAAGCAGTAAAGGAAGAAAATGCAGAGGTTTTGGTTATTTCAGCTCAAATTGAGGCCGAAATAGCTTCCCTTGAAAGTTTTGAAGAACGGCAAATGTTCCTTGAAGATCTGGGACTGAGCGAGTCGGGAGTAACCCAACTAATACGGGCTGCTTATAAACTATTAAAGCTGGCAACCTATTTCACTGCAGGAGTACAGGAAGTGAGAGCATGGACCATTACACAGGGTTTTACAGCACCTCAGGCTGCCGGAGTTATTCACTCAGATTTTGAAAAAGGATTTATCCGTGCAGAGGTTATTAAATATGATGATTTTGTAAACCTCGGTTCTGAAGCTGCCTGTAAGGAAGCCGGAAAGCTGGGTGTTGAAGGCAAAACTTATATTGTGCAGGATGGAGATATCATGCATTTCAGATTTAATGTTTAGACCTTGCCGCTAATAGTGGAATAAGTATATTTGCAGCCTAATCTTTTTGTCTAAAAGATTGTACCCATAGTTCAATGGATAGAATTGCAGATTCCGGTTCTGCTGATGGGGGTTCGAATCCCTCTGGG
>CAZTRY010000187.1:0-4303 GCA_964616525.1 uncultured Sphingobacterium sp.
GCCCTTGCGTGTTGTACGGCATGACCACATTCATGTGCTGCAACCGCTGCTGCTGCAACGCTGCGTCCATGATATACTTCAGGACTCAAATTTACCGTGCGGTCTGCCGGATTATAGTGATCTGATAACTGACCCTCAGCAGAAATAATCTGAACATCATATATTCCGTTATCCTTTAACATTTTATCAGCTATATCTTTACCACTCATTGCTGAACCAAGAGGCATTTCGGAGTACTGCTTAAATTTGCTTTTAAAACGCCATTGCACAGCAAAACTAACTACCGCAATGACAATCATTAAAATTAATCCCATAGTTTGTATTTTCTGTAAACATATTCAATAACCATTCCGAATAAAAATAATCACAAATAATTTACCTTTAGATTATATGTCCAATCTTTTTTCTTACTGGGAACAGAAATCATTCTTATCCGGCTTTGATGTGATCATTATTGGCAGTGGGATTGTTGGCTTAAGTGCAGCCCTGTATCTAAAATTGAAGCAGCCTTCTCTAAAGATTGGAATCCTGGAATCGGGTTTTCTGCCTGCCGGTGCAAGCACAAAAAATGCCGGTTTTGCATGCTTTGGAAGCATTTCTGAGCTGGTAAATGAACTGAAATCAAAGTCTGAAAGCGAGGTTCTCGAAATGATTGAAATGCGCTGGAGAGGTCTGGAAAAACTCAGAAAAAATCTTGGAGATTCTGCGATTTGTTTTGAACAAAATGGGGGTTATGAAATATTTAAAGATAGCGAAGCTGATTATGCTAATTTCTGTATTGACAGAATACCCTGGTTTAACAAATTCCTGAAACCGGTAATTGGAAAACATGACATTTATGCAGTTTCCTCTGATAAAATTGCAGAATTTGGTATGAATGGTATCAGGAATATCATTAAAAACAAATACGAGGGACAAATTGATACGGGCAAAATGATGATGGCCCTGCTTTCAAAGGTTCAGGGAATGGGGGTAGCCGTTTTTAATAATTGTCGGGTTCAAAAAATTGAAATGGACACTGGCAATAAAAATATCGTGACTAACCAGGGTGTATTTAATACAAAATCCGTTATTCTCGCTACCAATGCTTTCATTAAAGACCTGATTCCTGAGCTCGATGTGATTCCTGGAAGGGGACAGGTTTTCATCACTGAACCAATAAAGCAACTGAAAATTAAAGGTACATTTCACTACAATAAGGGATTTTTCTATTTCAGAAATATCGATGGAAAGATACTTCTGGGTGGCGGGCGTAACCTTGATTTTAAAGGCGAAGAAACTACCGAACCCGGAGTCTCAGCAAAAATTCAGGAAGAGCTCGAAAAGCTATTATATGAGACCATAATACCGGGACAAAAACCAAAAATTGAATACCGTTGGAGTGGGGTCATGGGATTTGGCAAGGATTTGAAACCTATAGTAAAGGAAATTTCACCCGGACTATTTTGCGCCGTCCGCTGTAATGGGATGGGCGTCGCAATGGGGAGTCTGTTGGCTGAGCAGGTCGCAGATCTTGTCCAGTTATGAGCCTTATCCTCATTTGTAATTTGATAAATTAAAAAAATGGAAATCTACATACTGCCCGCAACGGCCATAATTATTTTTATACTATACATACTCTTACGTGCAAAACCAAAGTCTGCAATTGCTGATCCGGAGGAAATCGAACGTCTAAAATCTGAGAATGAACAATTAAAAATCAATCTGGGAAGGGCTGAAGAACGGGCTGACAATCTTAGAACAGAACTGGATTATTTAAAAAAAGAGTTAAACGGAGAGCGTGAAAAACTATCTGATGCCCTGCGCGCCCTGGAAAGTTCGCGTGCTTATTTACAGGCTCAACAGGAAAAAATAGAGGAACAAAAAGCAGAAATTCAACATATTCAGGAAAAATTCAACAAGGATTTTGAGCTGATTGCTTCGCGGATTCTGGAAGAAAAAAGCATCAAGTTCACTGAACATAGTCGCGCCAATCTTGACCTGATCATCAAACCGCTACGTGAAAATCTTAAAACCTTCGAAGATAAAGTAGACAAAGTTTATAAAGCCGAGTCGGATGAACGAAATATCCTCCGCGGACATATCAATCAGCTCATCGAACAATCCAACCTGATGAATCAGGAAACCAAAAATCTTACCCGGGCTCTTAAGGGTGATAGCAAAAAGCAGGGCAACTGGGGTGAACTAATTTTGGAAAGGGTTTTGGAACGTTCAGGACTTGTAAAAGATCAGGAATACCGTATCCAGGCATCCCATCAATCAGCTGATGGCAGTCGCTTCCAGCCCGATGTGGTGATTGATCTTCCGGACGATAAGCATCTGATTATCGATGCAAAGGTTTCACTGACAGCCTATGAGCGGCTGGTAAACTGTGAAAGTGATGAGGACCGTAACCTGTTCACCAAACAACATATTAGCTCTATCCGAAATCATATCACCGAACTTTCCTCCAAAAATTATAGTGAACTATATAAAATCAACTCCCCGGATTTTGTTATGTTATTTATCCCGATTGAGTCCAGTTTCAGTATTGCTGTACAGCATGATGCTGAGCTGTTTAATTTTGCCTGGGAGAAGCATGTAGTCATCGTAAGTCCGTCGACACTGCTTGCTACATTGCGTACCATTGCAAGCATGTGGAAACAGGAACGGCAAAATCGAAATGTTATGGAGATAGCCCGCCTGAGCGGTGAAATGTATGATAAATTTATTGGTTTTATGTACGACATGGAAGGAATAGGCAAAAACATCAGACAAAGTCAGGATGCATATGACAAGGCCATCAATAAATTATCCAGCGGAAGGGGCAATCTGAGTATTACGGCTGAGAAGATTAAAAAACTAGGTGCCAGAACTGGCAAGCAGCTTGATCAGAAATTTATCAGTGAGGATGACGATTAATTTTTTCTGGGCGCTTCGGGTAAGAGTTTAAAATAAGTAGCCAGAAAACGATTATTAACAATACTTCCCTTAATCTCAGCTTTTCTGATCTTTTCGCAAAAGCCATCTTTCGCGTGAGCATCACCGTGATCATCAATCCCGGTTCCATCCACAAAATAAGATTTTCCTTTAATCCGAACTGCAAGATCACAGTCCTTACCTTCCATTTTAAACTGACATTGTCCGCAGGAAGCTTCGACAATTTGAATATCCCTTTCTTTTGTGGCTTTATAAACTGTTTTACTGTTTTGGGCAAGTGCTGTACTGAATGTACCGCAGGCAAGCAGAATAAATATTATGTTTTTCATTTCAATAGATTTTAGGTTTGATCAATAGATTTCAACATTTGAGATTAAGGGGCAAGCCTTGGAATCATTGATATTTACTCTGATTTTCGAGGTATTGACTGGGTCTATCCTCAATATACGTTTATATCCTATAGTTGTTGCAGCGGCAACTTTTTTCCAGCTACCATCTTTCCAGATCTCTACAGTAAATGCCTTTACTCTTTGCCCCAAACGAATATATTCCTGCAATACGATATACTTAACCCTTGCTGTTTTACCGAGATCTATTTCAAAATTACCGGTTTTCAAATCATTATCTGTAGTCCAGTAAGTGTCTTTCTTTCCATCAGTAATCATCTTACCTGCAAAAACAGGAGAGTTTGATCGAATGGAGCTGGTTTTTACCCCTGCCTTCTTAGCTAGATTTAAGGCAAACTCGGTATCCAATAGTTTTTTATATCCCTTCAGAGATTCAATATCCTTTTCATGAAAGAGTCCGCGCTGATCGGGTGGGATGTTAAGCAAAAGCGTTGAACCCCGGCCAACTGAGCTAAGATAGATCTCAAATAACTGCTCTGCTGTTTTTACTTTCACATCTTCATTGGCATGATAAAACCATCCCGGACGGATAGATACATCCACCTCTGCGGGTACCCACTTATCCCCATCTGCTGAACCTGAGTTTAAGATGTCTGATATTCCTGGTTTACCTGCATGCAGGGTATCTGTTGAGATGGTATTCCAATTCGCTTCACCTGCGATTCCACGTTCATTACCCACCCATCTCACACCCGGTCCGGCATCACTGAAAAAGATCACTTTCGGCTGTATATTACGGACTATATCAAGTGTTTTTGGCCAGTCGTAATAGCTCACTGCATTTATTTTTCGGATTTCACGAGAACCGCCATAATATCCATCACCACCATTCGCTCCATCAAACCACATTTCGAAAACAGGCCCATAATTGCTAAATAATTCGGTAAGTTGGTTTCGGTAATAATCCAGATAAGCAGGCTTGCCATATTCAGGATGATTTCTATCCCAGGGAGACAGATAAACCCCAAACTTTAAAC
>CAZTRY010000188.1:0-4284 GCA_964616525.1 uncultured Sphingobacterium sp.
TGGAGCAAAGTAAATACACACCTGTGCACTGTATCTGCATTGATGAAAATATTATTGAAATGCTGGGTATTTTTTGTTCTGTTCATTTTCATTCTATTACTGTTTTATAAAAACCAAAGGCTTTCCTGCCCGAAGGGTGATAGTTTTTCATGCTGAAAGTAGGGGTAGATTTCTGCCACCATTTCAGGGTATTTGATGGTAACCGGTAAGCTCTGTTGATTGGTGCTTTTCCAATACATTCTGCTGAACTGGTAAACCTGATCTATTAATTGCTCTACCAAATTCATATCATCCAACATGCCTTCAACCGTGCATGACAGGGCTATCTTCACAGGGAAATGATATTCCTTTTGTGCCGGCTTGGCTGCTGCATCGTAACGAGTGTTATTGAATAACAGGTATTCCGATTTGCCCACTTTCAGTATTGTGCCACTATACGGCATCAGGTTTTCACTGTCCTTTAAATCAAACCCTATGAGTTCCTTGCTTTCCGTTTTATTGATGGTAACTACAATTACAGGGATGTTCAAGCCCAGTGTATGTAATGTCTTCAGTATGGGTTCTAATTCCTTTTTGCCAATGTCTTTATAGAAATGGATAATGAGCCTCGAAGCGGTGTAATTAACTGCAATAAACTTAGCCACTGCCTCCCTGATAGAACCTGCAAGACTTATGGTATCATGTCCTTTAAAACAGTCAAAGCCTTTGAAAATACCTTCGTTATTGAAACAGAAAGCTGAACCGACAAATCTTGATTTGCTGGTAATAGAATAAAATGCTCCTACACCCACAATCAATTCATTATTGGTTGGCCTGTTCAATCTCCAGGGCACACCACCCAATTTTGCCAGCATGGCAATTTCTATGTGTGGTAAAAAGGTATTGAAAAATGAATTGGGCTTTCCGTTCTTATACAGGTGTTCACTTTTAATCACCTGCGAAAGCACACCTTCATACAGCAGGATTTCTTTGATTTTGTAGTAGATGTTCTTTCTTGTTTCGTCCTTCTCCAACTTGGGAACCGGGTTTACAAACAAAGCCATGTACTGTGTATCTGTAAGCCACTCTGCATTTTTAACGGCATTCTTAATTGTGGCAACTGCGTTTTCTACTGTATCAAATTCAACATTCTTTGAAATATCTAACTCGAATGGAACTTTGATGTAGTCCTGCATTTTGGGGAATGGGAACCGATCATCTTTATAGCCACTATGCAGGTAGCGGTATAATTCTGTAACGGCAGTTGCCTTATCAGCAGATTGGTAAATGAAGAAGAATTTAAAGTTGCTGGGCTTTTTAGGTAACTGATAAGGGCCTTTGGATTTGAAATCTTTCTTTGGCTCTTTGCCTGTTTTTCCGCCAGCATACAGCAAATCGTTTGATGTTGAATTAATCACCCTGAACTGGTTAGCTTGGGGTTTATAAAAGCCTTCATCCGTTATGGGTATGATGCTGCGGAAAGCATCGTTGTTTAAATACTTGCTGTAAAAATCTTGTAGAAAGCCGAGGTACTTCGGATAACGATTTTTTAAGTCCGGTACATCAAAGGCTATTTCCAAATGAGGCTTGAGTTCATTACTCAGTATTGGATAACAATTCTGCGGCTGGTTGATTACTCCGTCTGGCCTGTATTTCCATTTGTAGATGACACCATTGCAAACAATCCAATTGTACAGGTTCGTATTGAAGTTGTAAATCTCAGAAACTGCCTTTGCAAATACTTTGGTAGTACCATCATAAGAAAGCACTAATTCCGGTTTATCACTCACCCTGCCAAACTGCACCTTTATTGTAAACTGGTTGTACACTTTGTATTTGGCAGTGCTTCTATCCGGGTTGTGAAACCAGACTTCTGTTTCACTCGTGAAATTTTCGTGCATGATGTCTGCAATACCTTCAAAGTAATTTCTAATGAGGTAGCGGTAATAGTGGTTGGCAAACCTTGTAGAAACCGACAAGTCAATATCCAATTCTATTGCACCTTCTTTTGCCGGTTGAAAATCGGTGTATAGCTTTTGTAATTCCAATAACTCTAATGGAGTGAACTTATCATCAAGAAGCCCTTGCAAATCATCTTTGAACACAGGAAAATAACCTTCCTGCTTTTGCTTGTAAAAGGCAAATGTTTGTTTCCCTGTTGGCGGGTTAAACGGGATGATATTTAAGAGTAATTCTTGCTGCATTGGCTATTGTTTATTTGATAAAATAACCCCCTGTTTTGGGTACGCCTACAAATTTTATATGCTTACCGTCTTTCAATTTCTTGATATATCTTTCGGCTGTTGAAAGGCTTACGCCCAATGCCGATGCAATGGCCGGGGCTTTTAATCCTGGCGTTTTCTCAATTACTGAGTAGATGGCATTTAGCTCATCGTTTACACCTTCACTCTCGGCTTTAAAATGCACCTTTTTTACACCTTCATTTACACCTTCATTTACACCTTCATTTACACCTTTAGTGGCTTTGGTTTTGATAGAAAGGTCGGGGAAGGTTACCGTGGTTACATTGTCTTTATCCGTCCAAACGGGTATTCTAAAGCCGTTCTTTTTGCAATCGCTTATCATCCGCAATGTGCCGCTGCCCAGCATTTCTATGTACTTTCTTATGAAGCATGTCTGGGCAATATCGGGGTTGCGGAGGATGGAGTTGTGTTCCTTTTTTAAATCCTTGATGGTGATGCCGGCAGGCAAGCCTCCGTAATTGGAAATTTCGGTTCTATCGCTAAAAATAGAAATCTGCAAGAAGCCGTTTACTGAGTTGTAATCCCGGTGAACCATTGCATTGAGCAAGCCTTCACGAACAGCCATTAAGGGGTAATTGTATTTCTCTTTCCGCAGGATGCCATCTACCACAATGTTTTTACCAAAGGAGATTTCTATGAAATTGAGGATGGCGGTAATGTTTTGAAACAAGCTGCCATCAAATGTTTTGTCGTTTAAAAAATTATCGCCTGAAATGGTGGAAGGATAAATGGTGATTCTGATTTTGGATTGCGGAATAAAACGGGTTGGTTTTTTACCAAACAAAACCATACAGGCATTGGTGAGATTACCATTCTGGATTAAGCCCATCTGAATTAAAAAATCTTCTGCATCTTCAATTACACTATTGGGCTTGTAGGCTTTGTATAAGGCAATGGTTTGGTTGATTTCTTCGGTATCTAAATCCAGTAAGGAGGAACCCAACACGGTTCTGCGTTCCCAATGAAAATCAGCTTCCTTACGGTCTTTAATGAGTGTAGTTAAATTGCTTACAGAGGATAGTTTGGTAGCATCGTTTTCTCGGGTAAATATTTTGCCTTTGAACTGGTAGGGTTTTTTTGCACCTTCCCAAACACTGATGAGAATTAAATCTTTCTTTTTGTAATTAACTACCTGTGTAAAAATGGGAGCAATGGGCTGTATGTATTCTACCAGCATTTTCTGAATGGATGCACAAACTTTTTCGGCATTTTCTACACCCACAATTTTCTTATTGTCCTCCACACCAATAAGCAAATCGCCACCTTGTGTATTGATGAAGGCTGCAATGGTTTTGGCAATAGCTTCTTTGTTTACAGTTGCTTTAAACTCTAAACGGTTGCCTTCCTGTTGTTCCAGCAGGTTTTCTATGATAAAACTATTTTCCATTTTTTGCCGTTTTTTCGTTTAGTATATTTTGAACAAAATCCATGTCGGTAAACTGTGTGTTGATGTATGTCATCATTTCATCGAGGCGGTAAAACTCTTGTGCCCAATTGCCATTGCGTAGCGTAACCGGTTCGTGGTTCTTAATTACATACTCATAAATTTCAATGGTACGTTCATCAAAAAAGCGGTTGGGTTCTACCACAATTTTATCACCTGACTTCAATTTCATTTTGCTAAACAGCAACCGGGAGAAAACCACATCCCGATGCACTAAGAACCAATAAGGCTTTTTGAGTTTGATGGCCAGTTTTATCTCCTCGAAAGTGATGTTCTTTTCGCCAATATTGCCCGTGCCATAGTAAGGTCGGATGATGCCTAAAAACAAATCACATTCTTTTACTGCATTGAGGCAATTGTCTAAATTGGATAGTGTAGGGTTAACTTTTATGCTGCCGTTGTAGGAGTTGAGTACATCGTAATCCAGCAATTGCAACTGTGCCACAATTTGTGAAAGCTGGTCTTCAAAGCCATACACGGTAGAGCCGACCATTATTTTTATTTTTTGCGTTGCTTTTGCCATTGAACTTTATTTCATTATATAATTGCTTGTTTTATCAAACTCATTATGTATTCAAGGTCTTTGTCCGTTTCAAC
>CAZTRY010000189.1:0-4128 GCA_964616525.1 uncultured Sphingobacterium sp.
TTGAAGTTCCGAATCAGCATCCCGAAATGGTATCGATGCGTTCAGTTCTTGCAACTGAGAAGTTTCAGAATACCACGATGGATCTTCCGATTGCTCTTGGTAAAACGATTTCAAATGAGGTTTATATTGCCGACCTGTCAAAAATGCCGCATTTACTGGTCGCGGGTGCTACCGGACAAGGCAAATCGGTTGGTATCAATGCGATTCTGATCTCATTATTGTACAAAATGCATCCTTCGCAGTTAAAGTTTGTGCTGGTGTATCCCAAAAAAGTGGAATTAACGCTTTTCAGGAAGATTGAAAGACATTTTCTGGCCAAATTACCGGGTGAAGCGGATGCCATAATAACAGATACAAAAAAGGTCATCACCACATTAAATTCCCTTTGTATCGAGATGGATCTTCGTTATGACCTTCTAAAAAACGGTCACGTCCGGAATCTGAAGGAATACAATCAGAAGTTTATCAGCAGAAAACTTAATCCTAATGAAGGTCATCGTTTTTTGCCTTTCATTGTATTGATTATTGATGAATTTGCAGATCTGATGATGACAGCCGGTAAGGAAGTGGAAACACCGATTGCCAGAATTGCTCAACTGGCCCGTGCGGTTGGTATACATCTGGTAATTGCAACCCAGCGTCCTTCAGTAAATATCATCACCGGTACCATAAAAGCGAATTTCCCTGCGCGTCTGGCGTTTAGGGTATTATCTAAAATTGACTCAAGAACTATCCTTGACAGCGGAGGTGCCGATCAGTTGATTGGTCGTGGAGATATGCTTTTATCCACAGGAAGCGACCTTATCAGGATACAATGCGCCTTTGTGGATACGCCGGAAGTTGAAAAAGTATCTGAATTTATCGGTTCTCAGAGAGGATATCCATCTGCCTGGATGCTGCCAGAATATCTGGATGAAAATGCTGACACTTCGGCAAAAGATTTTGACGCTTCCGAGCGGGATCCGATGTTTGAAGAAGCTGCCCGTCTGATTGTGATGCATCAGCAGGGTTCCACTTCATTAATCCAGCGAAAGCTGAAATTAGGATATAACAGGGCAGGCCGAATTATCGATCAACTGGAGGCCGCAAATATCGTAGGTCCATTTGAAGGGAGCAAGGCCAGAGAAGTTCTGATACCTGACGAATATTCTTTGGAACAGTTCTTGAATACATTAGATAACAATGATTAATTAAAGATAAAATTAAATGAAGAGGTTATTTATAGCTGCGTTTCTTGTTTTAGGTACTGGAATAAGTGTGATGGCGCAGAGTGAAGTGAAAGCAAAGGAAATTTTGGCAGAAGTTTCCAAAAAGTACCGCAGTTATGACGTGATCAAGACTGAATTTTCATACACCCTTGAAAATCCGGAGGCTAAAATCAAGGAAACCCAAAGTGGGACTTTATTTGTGAGGTCGAAAGTGAACAAGTATAAGGTGATATTGAAAGGGCAGGAGCTGATTAGTGATGGTAAAAATCAGTGGACATACCTCAAAGCTGATAAAGAGGTTCAGGTGAGTGAGGTAGATAATTCGGCAGATGCATTAAATCCGGCAAAATTATTTACGATCTACGAAAAAGGCTTTAAATCTCTTTATACAAATGATACCAAAGTGAACGGGAAAATGGTGCATAATATTGATTTGAGTCCGACAGATACCAAACGAAGCTTTTTCAAAGTAAAATTGCAGATTGATAAATTGACAAAGCAAATTATCAATGCGGTGATATTTGATAAAAATGGTAACCGCTATACTTATAGTATCAAGACCTTTACACCAAACATAAAGGTACCAGAGTCTACCTTTGCCTTTGATTCAAAGCTTTATCCCGGCGTAGAAGTAGTGGATTTAAGATAGGATTTCAAAAAATAATTTAAAGGCTTCAAACACTCCATGTTTGAAGCCTTTTTTGTTATTTTTGAAATGCAATGTCTCTAAGTTATACCCAACATACACTCGATAAACTCGAAGCCCTGATCAAAACTCTCGGATTTAAGCTGCGTTATGAAAAGGGTAATTTTAAGACCGGATCCTGTGTTCTGGAGAATGACCGGATTGTAATTGTGAATAAATTTTCGAACCTGGAGAGTAAAATCAATGCTCTTGCTGATTTGGTACAGCGGTCAGACACAGACAACAATCTGCTTGATGAAAAGCAAAAGGCATTCCTATACGTTTTAAAGCAAACAAAAATAGAGTTTTGAAGATCACATTTTTAGGAACAGGAACATCCCAGGGCGTACCCGTCATTGCCTGCGATTGCGAAGTCTGTACTTCGAACAGCAAGCATGACAAGCGTTTGAGGGTATCTGTTTTGATTGAATATCAGGGCAAAGCCCTGGTGATCGATGCAGGGCCTGATTTTCGCTACCAGATGCTTAGGGCAGGGGTAAGGCATCTGGACGCCATTCTGTTTACCCATGAACACAAAGATCATGTTGCCGGACTCGATGATGTGCGCGCCTTTAATCATAAACAGCAATCAGAAATAGATATTTATGCCAATATCAGAGTTCAGGAGGCTCTCAGGAAAGAGTTTCATTATATTTTCTCAGGCAATAATTACCCCGGTATACCCCGATTGAGGTTGAATACAATTGAAGAGAACCAGAACTTTGATGTTTCCGGAATTTCTGTTACTCCGATATCGGTGTTGCACTTCAAATTACCTGTTCTTGGTTTCAGAATAGGTGGATTCACCTATATTACCGATGCGAATTCAATTTCAGAAGAGGAGAAAATCAAAATTAAGGGTTCAGAACTGCTGGTAATCAATGCCCTACAGAAAACAAAGCATATTTCTCATTTTACACTGGATGAAGCCCTGGAACTTGCCGCTGAAATTGGGGCGAAAAAAACCTATATCACGCATATTAGCCATAATATGGGTACGCACCGGGAAGTGTCAAAAGAACTGCCGGAAGGGGTATTTCTGGCATATGATGGACTTGAACTATTAGTTGACAGTTGAGAATGGATAGTGAAGACTCGATTTTATCGGATAGAAAATTGACTTTGAAAATGCAGTTTGCAACCCGGCAGGATGTCATCCCGAGGCAGGAGGGAACTTAGCGGTTTTAGCTCAAATTTTGACTGATGAGAACGAAGTTCCTTCACTCCGTTCAGGATGACAGGCTTTAAGGCTACTGATGAAGAAATAAGGTGCCAAAATACTGCAATCTCTAAAACTGCCCTACAACAGCTGAGAAAACTTCTTATTGCGATTTGAGACCCATTTTATCAGATAGAAAATTGACTTTGAAAATGCAGTTTGCAACCGGGCAGGATGTCATCCCGAGGCAGGAGGGAACTTAGCGGTTTTAGCTCAAATTTTGACTGATGAGAACGAAGTTCCTTCACTCCGTTCAGGATGACAGGTTGGAAGGCTGCCACACCTGTATATTTTAACTGATTTTTTGCGATTGGTGCCCAGGAGCAGATTCGAACTGCCACACCCGTTAAGGCGCCACCCCCTCAAAGTGGTGCGTCTACCAATTTCGCCACCTGGGCATTTTATTGTTATCAGTTACCTGTTGCCTGTTGCCAGTTACCGGTTATCAGTTTTCAGTTAGGAATTACTGATAACTGATAACAGCTAACAGACAACTCATTACTCGTGCCCGAAGAGAGACTCGAACTCTCAAGGATATAACTCCAACGGCTTCTGAGACCGCAACGTTTACCAATTTCGCCATCCGGGCAATCTTTTCTATCCTTATTTTGACCTGATTTCATCCTGATTTCTCAGACGGATTCCAGTAAATAGACAGTGAAATGGAGTGCAAATATATGTGTTTAGGTCATTATTTCTAATTATGTTTTAAATTTTTGTCTGGATTATTCCTTCATCCTTTAAACTGATCAATTCAGCCCCTGAAATCCTCCGATGATCCAACATTTACATATCCTTTAGCATTACTCATCCTTTTATTTTCTGGTTAAACTAATATCATTCTGATCAGGCTGGCTAAGAGATAAAGCCCGGTCAATATCGCCGGTTCCCAAATCAGAGATCCGAAATGGTTCTGATGGAAATAAATTCAGTTCATCTCAATCTAATAATCCTAAAAGGCTCCAGTTTTTTTCTTCTAAAAGCCAAGTTTCGAGCCAAATTCACCCGCCAAATTC
>CAZTRY010000190.1:0-4094 GCA_964616525.1 uncultured Sphingobacterium sp.
GAATGGCAACCCGGGGGTCCGATTTATACTGATTTATAATATCCCGAATGTTCACGCACTGATTTTCATTGCAAATATACGTTTTGGTGCAGTAAAAATCGATCAAGGCAGTAAAAACAGAGCAATTCGTATGTTGAAAAAAGAATTTAAACTATATTTATTTAACCCAAAAAAGAATTACCAGGACATTTTTCAGCAGCTTAATGAATAGGAACCAGTTTTTTCGGTTAGTAAGGAGTCTGCCATTGGAGTTAATAGCCTGGATTAGTGCAATTTTATTTTTGGCTTTCACGGCCTCCGGATCTGCACATTCCAGTTTATGCCCATTAGACAATCTGGGTTTTAAATGGTGTCCGGGATGCGGATTGGGTCGTTCTATCCGATTTTTATTACATGGAGAATTTCGCTTATCGATTGAACATCACTGGTTTGGAATTCCGGCTTTTCTGATTCTGTTTTACCGGATATTGCAATTATTAAAAATATTCCTGTTAAATTTAAGATTACTAACCCGTACTAATTATGGAAAACGATCCGCTTATTAACCTTAAAGGCATGAGCCTTGAGGAGTATTCTTATCTGAAACAGGTAATTGCCGGTATGAATCCCCGCCAGGCTCAAAGTTTTGTCATGTTCTATTCAGACAGGCGGAAGGATCCCCAGGAAATTCTATTATTTACACTGCTTGGTTTTCTGGGTATAGCTGGAATTCAGCGCTTTATAACCGGACAGATGGGCATGGGTATTCTTTATTTTCTGACTGCTGGCTTATGTTTCATAGGAACTATTGTTGATATCGTTAATCATAAGTCTATTACCCTTGAGTTTAACAGGAAGGCAGCCTATGAAAGTGCACAGCTTATAAAAATAATGGGTAATCAGGATACTGAGAACCCCTCATAATTACAGATTTCTACTGTTAAGTTAAGGGCTTAATTTCGGATCAGTTCAATCCCTGAAACAAGGATTTCGAGCGATTTTCTGATGAGCCTCTCCTTATTTCTGTACTCAAAACCTATGGGGTATCTTTGTTTATGAAACTAAGAGAAATTATATCTTATCTCGAAACGCTTGCTCCGCTCGCCTACCAGGAAGATTATGATAATTCGGGTCTGATTGTGGGTCATCCGGATAAAGAAGTATCCGGTGCCCTAATTTCATTAGATTGTACTGAATCAGTCCTTGATGAAGCAATCCAGCAAGGTTTGAACCTGATTATTTCGCATCATCCCATTGTCTTTAAAGGCTTAAAAAAGTTTAATGGTAAAACCTATGTGGAGCGTGTAGTGATGAAAGCCATTAAGCATGATATCGCTTTATATGCTATCCATACCAATCTTGATCATGTATCCTCCGGGGTAAACAAGATGATCTGCAATAAACTTGGGATTAAGAATCCTGTTATTTTGAAACCCCGCGAGGATTCCCTCCGGAAGTTGGTTACTTTTTGCCCGGACGCCCATGCTGAAGAGCTAAGAGAGGCTTTATTCAGGGCTGGAGCCGGCAATATTGGTAATTATTCAGAATGCAGTTATAATGTAAACGGTACCGGCACTTTTAATGCTAGTGAAGGTACAAACCCATTTGTTGGACTGCCTGGAAAGCAGCATCATGAATCCGAGATCAGAATAGAGACTATTTATCCGGTATATCTTGAGCAGAAAATTCTTTCGGCACTTATCGAAACGCATCCATACGAGGAAGTTGCATATGATCTTTATCCCTTAAACAATAGCCATTATCAGGTTGGATCAGGAATGATCGGTAATCTGGAAACCGATTCTGATGAACTCGACTTTTTAAACTTAGTGAAGGAAAGGCTGGGCACCAAAGTCATCAGACATACGGCATTAAGGTCAAAAAAGATCCGCAGAGTGGCTGTTTGTGGAGGTTCCGGAAGCTTTCTATTGCCACATGCGATAAAGGCCGGAGCCGATATTTTTATCACCGGCGACTTTAAGTACCATGAGTTTTTTGATGCAGAGGGAAAACTTATTATTGCGGATGTTGGACATTTTGAAAGTGAGCAGTTTACACAGGAATTATTGTTGGAATTAATTACAGAAAAATTTAGTAACTTTGCCCTCCGTTTAACATTACAGAACACAAACCCCATAAATTATTTGATTTAATGGAACAATCAGTAGAAGAGAAATTAAAGGCATTATTCGAACTTCAGACTTTGCATACGCAGATTGATAAGATCCGCCAGACAAGAGGTGAACTTCCAATGGAGGTAGCCGACCTCGAAGATGAGGTTGCAGGTTTAGAAACCCGTATACAGAAAATCAAATCAGATCTTGATGAATTGGAAGATTCAATTGAAACCCGTAAGAATCTGATCAAAGAAGCTTTAGCAGCTACTAAAAAATATGAAACTCAGCTTAACGATGTTAAGAACAACCGTGAATATGATGCGATCTCAAAAGAGATTGAAATTCAGGGATTAGAGATTCAGGTTTCAGAGAAAAAGATCAAGGAATATTCTTTTGAGATTCAGAATAAAACTGAAGTTTATGAGAATGCCTTAGCAAACATCACTGAGCGCAAAAAAGATCTGGAACTTAAAAAAGCTGAATTGGATACCATTACTGCTGAAACTGAAAAGGACGAAGCAGGTATTATGGTAAAGGCTCAGGAAGCTGAAAAACATATTGATGAGCGTTTATTGATTGCATATAACCGGCTAAGAAGTAATGCTAAGAATGGTCTTGCAGTTGTAACCATCCAACGTGATTCATGTTCAGGCTGTTTCAATCAGATCCCACCACAAAGACAACTGGATATCCGTCAGCGTAAGCGCATTATTGTTTGCGAGCATTGTGGACGTATCCTTGTAGATGAAGGTTTTGCACTGGAAGAAAATCCGGTAGCTTAAATTTCTGAAAAATAAAAAAAAGCGAACAGTCAATACTGCTCGCTTTTTTTATGTCTTAAATTTTGATCTTTTCTTATGATAATTCGCTCTGATCGAAAAATGGGAGATTAAAAATTATAGACCATGGCGTTAATATTCATTCCAGATCCTACAGATGCAAATACAACCCGGTCACCTTTTTTGATCTGATGTCCTTCAAGTTTATTTTTTAGTATCATATCAAGCAGGGTTGGTACTGTTGCTACAGAGCTATTCCCAAATTTAGCAATGGTCATAGGCATAACATCCATCGGAGTTTCCCTGATTCCATAGAGCTTAAAGAGTCTTTTAAGAATCGCTTCATCCATTTTACCATTTGCCTGATGAACCAGAACTTTTTTTACATCATCAATGCCCGTTCCTGATTTTTCCATTGTATGCTGAATCACCAGGGGTACATTTTTCAGGGCATACTCATAAATCTTTCTGCCATCCATTTTGATAAACTGATCATCGGATATTAGATCGGGATTACTGGATTTACCTGAATAAAGATAGTATGCCTCATCTGATGTATGGGTTTGAGTTTTATGTGCCAAAATACCCTCTTGTGTGCCTGTCTTTCCTTCTAAAATCGTTGCTCCGGCACCATCTGCATATATCATGCTGTCGCGGGCATGCGGGTCGGTAACTCTCGAAAGGGTTTCTGTACCAATTATCAGAACCCGCTTTGCATCTCCGGACCGGATGTAATAATCTGCCTGAATCATCCCCTGAAGCCAACCCGGGCAACCAAAAGGAAGGTCATATGCAACGCAGTCGGGATTTTTGATGCCCAGCCTGTGTTTAATTCTGGACGCCAGGGTCGGCAATACATCGACTCTTGTGCTGCCAGGAGCTATGTCGCCAAAATTATGTGCAACGATTATGTAATCCAATGTTTCAGGATCTGTTCCAGAACTTTCGATAGCATTTGAAGCCGCAAAACACCCCAGATCGGAAGCCATATGTTCTTTATCTGCATAACGTCGTTCCTCGATTTCGGTGATGTCCTGAAACTTTTGAATGACTTCCTGATTTTCCCGTAAAATGGGTTCCCCGTTTTTTTCGAAAAAGCGATGTTCCGAGAAGTCTTTGTTTGGTATTACATTGGCAGGTACAAAACTACCTGTTCCTATGATAACAGACTTGATATTAGTGCTCATTAAAAGAAATTATACTGAATACTATATTGGTT
>CAZTRY010000191.1:0-4084 GCA_964616525.1 uncultured Sphingobacterium sp.
GCTGATACTACGAAATTATCCATCGGGACTAAATTAGAAAGAGGAATGGGTTAAACCAAACTTAGATTAAGTTTTTTCTTCACAGTTTCCGGCCCCAAAAAACTGAACTGAGGATCTTCATTATATTGAATCAGAGTGTATAGATCTTAAGGCCACCTGTTATTATTTCCGCCTGATTCCGTTTAAAAAAAATACCCGTTACTGGGTATGGCAGCATATTTGCTTATGTCGGATATTTGAGCCGGAATATAAATATGAAATCATTTAATAATTTTATAAAGTTTACGATTGGATTTATTGCTTACGTAATACGAAGTAATACGAGATAATTCTCAGGGCCTTTTAACCCTCTTTTGCCTTTCTCAAGCCATTTTTTTTAAAAATTTTCTAAGGAAATTTTAATTCTCAATACTCCTGATAGAGACATTCCCTGTTTTCTGTCCGGAATCTCTTAAAACCATTTGATAAATAGAAAATTATGTCTATTTTTGCATCCCGCTTTAAAGCCTGATTTACAGGGTTTGGAGTTTAATAAATTAAAAAAAACAAATAGCAACAATGCAACAGTACGAAACAGTGATCATTCTGACCCCGTTGTTATCCGAAGAAGCAGTGAAAGAGGTATTAACCAAATTCAACAAGCTTATGACTGATAACGGAGCCGAAATTGTCCATGAAGACAATTGGGGTTTGAAAAAACTTGCGTATCCGATTCAAAAGAAAACAACAGGATACTATCACCTAACTACATTCAAAGCTCCGGGTGAGTTTATTAACAAACTTGAAGTTGAATACAAGCGCGACGAACGCATCATGCGTTTTCTGACTGTATCTCTGGATAAGCATGCACTTGCTTTCAGTGAGAAAAAGCGTAGCGGAGCTTTCAACAAAAACAAGGAAACTAAAACTGAGGAGGTAGCGAAATAATGGCAAAAGATACAATCCAATATGTTACCGCTCCAAAAGTTGACGAGAGCCGTAAAAAATATTGCCGTTTCAGAAAGAACGGTATTAAATACATCGATTACAAAGACGCAAACTTTTTGTTAAAGTTCATCAATGACCAGGGTAAGGTTTTACCACGTCGTTTGACCGGAACTTCATTGAAATTTCAGCGTAAAGTAGCTCAGGCTGTTAAGCGTGCGCGTCATATCGGTTTATTACCTTATGTTACTGATTCATTAAAATAAGAGGGAGATAAGCGAAATGGAACTAATTTTAAAACAAGACATCAAGAATCTCGGAGAGAAAGATGATGTTGTGAATGTGAAGCCGGGTTTTGGACGTAACTACCTTATTCCAAAGGGTTATGCTACACTGGCGACTGAATCAGCAAAGAAAGTATTAGCTGAAAACCTGAAGCAAGCTGCTTTTAAGCAGGATAAAATTAAAAAGGATGCAGATGCAATTGCTGCCAGATTAGAAGGTGTTAAACTTTCTATTGGTGCAAAAGCTGGTGAAAGTGGTAAGATCTTCGGATCTGTTAACACGATCCAGATAGCAGATGCTTTGAAGAAAGAAGGCTTTGACGTTGACCGTCGTCGCATCACTTTCGATACTGAGCCTAAATTTGTAGGTGAGTATACTGCAAACCTTAACCTCCACAAAGAAGTAAAGGTTAAAGTTCCTTTTGAAGTTATTGCAGAGTAATTTCCTTTTCCCGTTTTATCGCGGGAGAAAATCAGGAAAAAAATTATATTTTTATTGCCTTCTGAGTTTTCAGAAGGCAATTTTTTTTTTTAAGATAATTTAGAAATATAATCTCCTGAATTGTAAAAATTGAACACTTTCAAAATAATCACCGGGCTAATTCAAAAAGCGATCTTTTGGTTCCTTGCTATCTCATTAGTATGGGTACTTATCTACCGGTTCATCAACCCGCCCTTTACTTTCCTGATGCTGCAGCGTGCTGTTGAACGCAAAATCGATGGTAAAGACCTGAAAATTGATAAATCATGGATAAGTTTAGAAGATGTTTCAACTAATTTGAAGAGAGCGGCCATTGCCGGTGAGGATGTTAATTTTCTGAATCACAGAGGCTTTGATTTCAAGGCTATGGAGACTGCATTTGAGAAAAATAAAAAGGGTAAAAAAATCAGGGGAGGTAGCACAATCAGTCAGCAGACAGCTAAAAATGTTTTTCTCTGGCCCGGAAGATCTTATATCCGTAAAGCCTTTGAAGCTTATTTTACTATCCTTATTGAATTATTATGGGGTAAAGAGCGTATACTGGAAGTTTATCTGAATGTGATCGAAATGGGTGATGGTATTTATGGGGCAGAGGCCGCTGTACAGAATTACTGGGGGAAATCAGCAAGCAGCATGAGCAAATCTCAGGCAGCACTGCTGGTTGCTGTATTGCCTAATCCTTTGCGATGGAGTCCTGCACGGCCAACCCGATTTGTTTATTATAAGCAGGGTTTGATTTTGAGGAATATGAGGGCTTTGAAGAAATTGCCTTTTTGATGAGATAAGTTTAACAGGATTGGGGTATCAATTCGATTTAAATTGTCTTGATTCTTGGTTCTTGGCTCTTGATCAAAATGAAAACACCTTCGCATGCCAGCTCTCTACTAATGGAATATTCCATGAACTTTCCAGCTCTCTCCTTGTACTGATCATATTGTTAAATACCAGAGTCTGAGCATTAACGATCCCTTCCTTGATCCGTTCTTCAAACTCTTCCCTGCTGCAATTGATAATATCATCCCCTGATTTGTAAGCCATTCTGAAACGGTCGAACAGATTGATGTTGAATTTAGATTCCAGTTCTTTCATCAGGTGAACTGATTTATCAATACTGCATCCTGTAGCACCTGCAATTTGCTCATCAACTGAAAGTACGATAAACTGATGATGATAGATCTCAGCCAGGGCAGCCAGCGCATGTCCGTGTGCCTGCCATTCTGTTGTAAAATCGTTCAATATCTTCTGTATCGCCTGCTCTTCCTCAATTGTGAAGGGACGGTCTGACTGATATATCCAAACCCTGGAATTTTCTGAAATTTTCATACTGTAAAATTACGAATTCATGGTATACTACAGCCCTTTATCTTACAGGTTTACAAAATCATGATGAAAATACCTAATTGCGGGTATTTACTTTCAAATGCTGATTTGATATTTTCGGGACTGATTTCAAACTGTTTTCAAATTCAATTTATGTCCTTATTTTTATACACTTAAAACTAAAACGCTCACAAAAAAACAAATTATGAAAAAGTTATTTTTTTTGCTCGCACTCCTAATTGGTACTTCATCTGCCTTTGCACAGGATAAAGATTCAGTGCAAAGCAGAAATGTAAGCACAGATTCCGGAAACAGTCTTTTGAAAGTGAATCTTCTTTCATTACCATTACGAAATTTATCTTTGGCCTATGAGTATAAAATTGGGCGGAAAGTAACTGCAGGCCTGGGAATGCGTATTATGCCTAAAGGAGGCCTGCCAATGCGTAATGCAATTTCCAATGCAATTGATGATCCGGATACTGACAGACAACTGGATAATTTAAAAACCGGGAATGTGGCATTTACACCAGAGATTAGGTTCTACATGGGAAAACAGGCTATGCGAGGTTTTTATCTTGCTCCATTCGCCCGCATCAGTAGTTATACTGCAGAAATGCCCTTTGAGTTTGATGTCAATGGTGTGACTCAAACTATGCCTCTCAGTGGGAAATTGAATACGTTTACAGGTGGTCTATTACTTGGTGCACAATGGAAGCTGGGAGGTAAAGTATATCTCGACTGGTGGATGCTTGGACCACAATATGGTTCATCTGATGGTAAACTTGATGGAAAGAAAACACTCAATGCACAGGAACAAACAGCATTAAGAAACGAACTGCAGGATCTTGATATTCCATTTGCTGAAACAACAACAACCGTTGATGCAAATGGCGCCAGATTGGATATCAAAGGTCCATGGGCTGGTTTGAGAGCCGGTTTATGCCTTGGAATCCGCTTCTGATTTATTTTTGTTTGAGAAATGTCGGATTTTATGAAAAATCCGGCATTTCTTTTTAATTTAAACAAGAATTTGCTTTCTTGTTCATGTATACTGGGTTTAAAAGTACTTTAAAGA
>CAZTRY010000192.1:0-4014 GCA_964616525.1 uncultured Sphingobacterium sp.
AAACGTTGTTCATGAAAGAGACAACTTCTAAAGAAAAGATGCTTAAGAAGATCCGAAGGGCTCTTCTCGAGAAACGCGATAACCCATATCCCAATTTAGAAGAGACAGCTCTTTATGAAGAATACACCGGTCATCTGGATGCTCTTTTTGCAGAGCAATTGACCGCTGTTTCGGGAAATTTTGTTTTCTGCGAAGATGAAATCGAGCTTTTCGAAAACCTTCTGCACCTCGCAGAAGAAAAAAACTGGCGAAAGATCTATTGCTGGGAACCCAAATTACAAAAACTATTAAGTACATACGAGTTTCCCTTCTACAGTACTGATACAGATTTTTTAAATGCCGATGTCGGGATTACAGAATGTGAGTCACTTATTGCCAGAAATGGAAGTATTATGGTTTCCAATGGAAATGCTGCAGGAAGAAGGTTAAGTATTTACCCTCATGTTCATATTGTAATTGCCTATACCTCTCAACTGGTTCTCGACCTGAAAGATAGTTTTAAGCTTTTAAAGGAGAAGTATCCTGAAAATCTCCCAAGTATGATCTCCAATATTACCGGTCCGAGTCGAACCGCTGACATCGAAAAAACCCTGGTATTGGGAGCACACGGACCAAAAGAGCTGTATGTATTTTTGCTTGAGGGCTAAACAGACAAAAAATCCTATTGCCGGATCAGGCCAATATTAATTCTATCCAATATTACTTGTCAATTGAACACATATTTCCTGCGATCCGGGTTCAACTATGGAAACAAGGATACTTTTGGCTATAAATCCCGGTGAAATAATATCCAAATGATATTTTCCTGCCTGAAGAGCTTTGATGCATACCCTGCCCGATTGATCAGAAACAGCAGTTATACTAACTAAATCAATACTTATTAATGCCTTATTTAAAGGCTTGCCGCTATCTGAAGTAACATATAGGTTTAAATCGGATTGAAACCTTTTTGCTGCAACATTGAGGTTATTAAATGATACCTGAACAGAATCGGAATATTTTGGTAGTTTCTGTTCTGTCAAAGTATCAGAATCATGATGAATCTTTTGCATTTTTTTTAATTATTAATTTAAAAGAAACATAAAATTACTCATAAGTTGATACAGAAATTTAAACATCCCTTTTAATTTTATTTATTACTAAACAAGAAATATTATCTTCATCATCACATTACTGATAAAAATACTGAAAAGTAAAGCAAAGGATACTAAAGTGCTGTAACGGCAACAAAAGTTCTGTCGTAATTATTATTCACTTTGAGATACTATTTAATCAGAAATAATAAAGTTAATATTCCAGAAACTGTTGTTCCCATTACATCTGTTAGTCTTAGTTTATTCTCTTTGCGCATAGGTACATAAATATCAGTACCGGGTTCAATAAAAGGATATTTTCTGAATAACAGAAATTTTTGGGTGCCAAAAGTTTGCCCATTCATATTTATCACGTAAGAACCCGACCTGCGCGCACTCTGATCAAAGCCACCCGATTGTTGAACAACATCCCTAAATTTCATTTGCGGAGAATAAACAATTTTAACACTATTATTTACTGCCCCAAATACTTGTACTGTCTGTACCGGAGTTGGGATAAATAAGCTGTCACCTGGTTCAAGAAAAATATCATATTCACCACCCTTATTTTCGATTGCCCGATCCAATTTTATTCCTACTGGACCGAAATCAGCACTCGATTTGGAATCTATTATTGTTTTAACCCCCAATGAATCCATTTTCGAATCCAGCAAACTCAACTTGTTTTCCTGAGCTTTAACCTACCCGGGATTCGGCTTTCGATAGCGCATTAAAACTGCACCAGAAATTGCAGCACCGGGCTTAAGTCCACCAGCTCTGTCAACAATATCAGACAATCTTTCATTTCGATTCCGGATAACATAATTACCTGGAAAGAGTACCTCACCCGTAACAGAAATAGATAATTGTTCTTTATAGTCGGGTAATTTTCTAACAGATACAATATCAAAAGGTTCAAGAAGGCCTGAATCAAATTTTAGATTTTCTATTAAATTTTTATCAATGTCTATGATTTTTACTATTGCGTAAGAGTCTTCAGATACTTCAGCTCCGCCATTTGAACGAATTCTCCTGCCTATTTCAACTCTTTTGCCTGATGCTCCTTCCTTCAATCCACCTGCCATAAGAATCAAATCAGACAATCTGAGATTGGAAACATAATCATAACTACCAGGCTTATTTACTTCACCGGTGATTTGTACAGTATACTTTTCAGTTAAAGAATCTATAGCGTAGATTATTACCCGATCTTCTCTAATCAAATTAATAATTTCTATTCCTTTGATGATTTTTAATACATTAAAATTGATAATTGAATCAGTAAAATTTTCTTTCTTTCTAATAATTATAGCACGACTATACGATGTGTTCTCACGCAATTTTGCTTTGTTAAGCAACATTTCTAATGTAGGTGTTTGATTTAAGGAATAATCACCGGGATAATAAACCGAGCCAGATATAATTACCCGATTGCTGAACCTGTTCAAAATGGAGTTTACAACCACACTGTCAGATGATCTAGGGACAAACTGATTTATCTCTGAACTATCAAGATTAAATATTGCCCGTTCCGTTTTACCCATTCGATAAATCGTTAACAAATTTTGGTTCGCATGATCTGAAAGACCACCAGCATAAATAATTGCATGATTCAAATCCTCTCCCTTGCTCAATTCATAATACCCGGCACGCTTAACAGAACCACCCAAATACAATTTTGTTTGGTATGGATTTACTCTAACCACGTCTCCATCCATTAAAAGCAGGTTTTTAGTAAGATCACCTCTTTGGAGAAAATCATAAAAATCAAATGTTATTAATAGCTTTCCAGCTCTTATTAAATCAACTGAACGCATAGAGCCTAAATTTGACGGCCCTCCGGTCTCATGTAAAGCTGAAGCAATAGTAGATAATGAAGATAAATTATACATGGCTGGTTTAAGCACCTCTCCAATAAGCGTAACACGAATTGTCCTTATATCTTTTAAAAAAATCTGAAATGAAGTCTTACCTGATTTAATAGAAGGATATACGGTTGATAATTGCTTTGCGAGTAATAGCCTGACTTGGTCAATAGTAATCCCATTAACTAAAACAGGTCCAACAAAAGGAATATTAACATAGCCTTCTGGCGATACCAAAAGTTCATATTTTACCTCTGAATCACCAAAAATATTCAAAATCAACTTATCACCTGGTCCAAGCTTGTAATAACCAGGAGTTGCCATCTTTAGATCAGGCTTAAATATATTATCCTCAGATTCGAAGAATTGAAATCCATAAACCATACCTAATTTTGATTTCTCCAAATCAGAACTCTTATCCAACTTTATGTCTTTACGCTTTTGTCCAGGCTCATTTTTGTTGGCTTCATTTTGCTTGGTTTCTGATCCAAATCTGATTTTTAACTCCTCTATCTGAGATTTCGTAAAACCTGCCTCTGCGGCTTTAATTGATAACTCCTCGGCAGATAATTCACTCAAATTATATAGTTTGAGCATTGCCAAAATCTGTTCATTACTATAAGCAGAAATATTTATGTTAGCAGGATTATTTTGTTGTGTAACTTGTGCATTAGCTGATAAATTGATAATAATCATGACAATAATAAAAATCAGAGCCTTCATATTTCGCTTAACTAAAATATACATTTATATAAATTTAACTAAATTAACTACTTCTCGAATAAATTAACTACTTCTTGAAAGTAGACATTTTAATTAACTAAGACTGTTGTTCAATGTATAAATTAAATTTACTCTGATTTTATTTTTTTACTAATAAGATAAAAGACTTTAAATCAATTAGATAGTCTTAAATATTGACAAATACTTAGCAATTTACAATCTGAGAGTATCATTCTGATTCTAGAAAAACTCACTTAGGCAATTCTGAGATTTAAACAGCTCAAATTATTTTTAAGCAAATCTTTATTTTAAAAAGAATACGTACCTTTAATACACTAAACCAATATAGTATT
>CAZTRY010000193.1:0-4006 GCA_964616525.1 uncultured Sphingobacterium sp.
TACCTGAGCGAAAAAACGATACAATGGCTACCACCAATGGGCGGTAGCCATTAAAAACTCCGATAGAAGCTATACCCTTATCTCCGAAAGCTGTCCCTCCAAATCCGCCTCTTCCTTTACGTATTCCCCTAAAAACGCCAATACGGCCATCTTCCCAGTGTCCAACTACGACGTCGGCATCAGTTGTGGTCGTCCGGCTAACGGTTTTACATCCGGTTCCTCCCAACACGGTATAGAGTGATTCAACCGCATGAATGCCATCCCAGAAGAGATCGGTATGTGATTTCTGTAAAGGTGCCGGTCCATAGGTATTTGCTCCCAAAACCTTCCCAACTACTTTCCCTTCACGGATATCCTGGGCTTCCTTGACATAGCGGAGTGGCGAACAGGAGAACATAGGTACTTTGTATTTTGCCGCCACTTTGAAGATGGCTAATACCTGTGATAGACTTGCTGCAAGCGGTTTATCTACATAAACCGGTTTACCGGCCTTCAGCACAGGAATTATTTCCTTCAAATGAGGTCGTCCATCGTTGGTTAATAACATCACTGCATCAACCATTTTTACCAGTTTCTTAATAGAATCCACAAACTCCACACCCTGTCCCTTAATCGTTTCTGTAAAGCTCTGCAACTGCTTTTCGGAGAATTCCACATCAGGATTACCCTTGGGATGAAAAATTGCAACTACTCTGCATCCACTGAACTCAGGATTCGAGGCACCGGAATTAATGATTTCTGTATAAGCAGCACTATGAACTGAAAGCCCGATAACTCCAACTTTAATCTCCTCCCGGGGAAAGGCCTCTGCAAAGGCTGAAGCATGGATTCCAATACCTGCCCCTATTCCCAAGGACTTCTTAAGAGGATTATGTAGTTTAATATTACCCATTTTTGAATTCGAATTCATCGGTTCAGAATATCATTAAATTTTTACGTGTCGGTTCTGAATATCTAAACCCTCAATTATTTTACCACCTTCATAATTCCACGCATAGTAAACGAGTGGCCCGGGAAGGTACATACGAAAGGATAATCTCCCGCAGCCGCAGGCGCAGTAAATTTAATAGTCTCCTTGCCTCCCCCCATTAAGAGCTTTGTTGCCTGAAGCACCATATCACCTTCAGGGACATAATTCTTTGCAGCACCATTCTCACCCAGCTCAATTGCTTTTTGAGAAACAATATCAGCAGTTCCTGGTTTGGTAATCAATAGGTTATGAGGCATTAAACCAAGGTTCTCGACCGTAATTTCAACTGGCTGAGCTATTTTTACCGTGAATTCGGACAGTAGTTTACCTTTCAGTTTAAACCGCAATTCATCAGTAGCTTCGATAGTCAGAATCGCAACTTTGTCATTTTGCAATTCTGGGCCTTTACTGCTTGCAGCAGCAGCACTTGCCGGAGCTGCCGGCTTAGGGGCTTCAGTTTTATGTCCCTGATGGTTTGCCCCCGCATCAGTATACCCCGGAACTTTCCAGAATTTCTCATAGCCGGTTCTGAATTGCATTCCGGAAACACTTGATTCAGATTTAGCCGGTTTAAATGTATCCTTTCCACTCCAGAAAAAGTTCACCTTTTGGGCTGCCAGTCTGGCCTGATATTCAGGAGAGCTGAGAACCTTAACAAGCAATGGCCTGTTTATTACATTGTGCTGCTGATGCAACCAAAGAATTTCCAGCATAGGCAATGCATCTTCTTTCTTCTTTGGGTCCAATTTAGCTACCCATTCCTGTGCTTTCTGAATCACTTCATCGGTATTCCGGGCGCTAAGCTCAACACGTACTGCATGACGTATTCCATCAACAGGGTGTCTGAACAGTTCCAGAAGTTTCTCAATTGGCTGACCATAGATCGAAACCGGCTCCTGCAATGGACGATCAACAGCGACCATGCGATAGATACGGCCATGCTCGTGGTCACGACTTAAATCTCTAAGATTATATGGTGAGTGAGTAATAACCGCCTGATGCCAGTCTGCAAAATACAGTGCCCCATCAAAGCCTACCACACCATCACTAGGACGGAAGTTTGGATCTCCTGTATATTCTTTGGAAACTACCCTTGGTGTTGCTTCTGAACTCGGCGCAAATGCAGGATTACTGCCGGTAAAAATTAAATTACCTGCTTCTTCACCTTCTATCACACCTTCATCAAGATAATTCAGTTTATATCTTTTAATCCCCTGAAATCCAATCACATTGTAAACCAAAAAGTTATTCTGATATTCTTCAGGGAAATTTCCACTGGATAAAATCTGACTTGATGTATATGGCCTTATCGTTTGTTTAAACAGAGGACGCTTTTCAAAATCGCCCTTGTCTGTGGTTGATGTTACACTTCGCTTAAAATAAACCTGGAATGACCTGCCGCTGGTACCATCGGAGATAAACTGGTTACCCCATTTATCAAAACTGATTCCATGCGGATTCGGGCTATTATCCACCACCAGCGAAAAATCAAAGGTACGCGGGTTAAAGCGATACAATCCAGACTCACCTGATTCTGCACTCTTACGCCAAGGAGTTTCAATATTCTCAAGGATGAAAATTCCCCTCTGATAGTAAATATTGCCATCCGGACCATAAATGAGATTGTTTGCAGTATGATGGGTATCATCAGAACCCAAACCGCCTAACATACGATACCGAACATCAGCGACACCATCTCCATTGGTATCCTTGAGGAATAAAATATCAGGGGCAGAAACTACGATCACACCACCATTCCAAAATTCAAAACCTGTAGGATTGGTTACATAGGCAAAGGTTACGGCTTTATCTGCTACCCCATCTGCATTCTCGTCTTTCAGGGTAACAATCCGGTCCCTCATTGGTTTCATTGGCTCCCATTTCGGATAATCAGCCCATGAAGCTACCCAGATCTGACCTTTTGTATCAATCTGTACTGCTACAGGATTGGCGATCTCCGGAAACTTATCTTCAGCGGCAAATACGGTAACTTTAAAACCTTTAGGTACCGTCATACGATTGATCGCTTCTTCGGCACTAATATATTTTATATCACGCGTAATATGAGTACCTACAGCATAAGGCTCAGGAACATTACTGTCATCAACCTTGATATCTTTACCCTGAGCTATGGCCCAAACACGCTTATCACGGTTCGCAGTCATTGCTTCGAACATTTTCAATTCATTCTGTAGCGTTACATGATTACCATCCTGAATTGTACGGGTACCCCATACATCATTTCCGCTGGTTGCACGGTAACGATTGAACCAATGCCAGTTCTTATCTACCACAGAACTTCTCAATGAATCGAGACCGACTTTGGCCATGCTAACTTTCTTACCAAAGAGATTTTCAGTAATATAAAGTCCTAACCTTCTGTTTCCTTCATTATTCAGGTGAACACCATTAATGGTCAAAGGCTCAGCTGTGCTATCATACATTTTTTGTGTAGCGCTGAACAGGTCAAGGAATGGAACACCCTTTTCTTTGGCTACCTGCGACATAGCAAGTGTATAGGCAGCCAAACGGCGATTATTCTCTTTACCATCCGGAAAATTTTTGGAGTTCAGGTTTTCATGTGCTATTGGTGAAAATAGAACCAAGCGCGGTGCAGCCTTCTTATCATACTTTTGTTTCCGGGTATAGTCAATAAAAGCAATTAACTGCTTTTTAAACTCTGCAGGTTTGTCTTCAAACGACTCATTATAGCCAAAAAAGGCGAAGATAACGTTAGCCCCAACATTTGTTAAATGAGTATCGCTATCTCCAAAACCTTCATGCGAACGCGGGCGATAGTGAACCTGGTCGCCTGTATATCCCAGTTCCCTGAAAACTAATTTTCCATTTGGATAAACGGATTGTACATAGGTCTCCAGCCAGCCATCGTGCTGCATACGATCGGCAAGTCCATTACCGATTACTGCAATTTTATCACCTGGTCTCAGATCGAACTTTGGACTTTGTCTCCAGCTGACCAGAAAAATTATCAAAGGGATTAAGAGAACTGGCGCAACCAGTTTTAAAAAATTACTG
>CAZTRY010000194.1:0-4003 GCA_964616525.1 uncultured Sphingobacterium sp.
ACTGGTTCTATTTCAACAATTTGTCCGGGTAAATTGATCTGTAAATTACGAACCTCATGAAAGTTATTCTTCCCCCCCGTTCCTGCAGAAAACCCATAACTTAAAAATTCGGGAACAGGATTCGTTGGCACATATAAATAATCTTTAATCAAATGGTGAACTATTACTCCGGAGGAATTACCCTCAGTGATCCATACATTCACATTAAAGCCAGATCCTGAACTATGTGGAACCAAATCGATTTTTGCCCGGCGATATCCCGGACTTAAAGCACTGTTTGCTTCATATAAGCGCCCGTCTATCCCACCGGCAATCTGAAATATGTTACCTGCTCCTGCATTAGTCATTGCAACTGCATCAGTAGTTTGAATTCCGCTTAAATACTCATAGTTGCTTGAAATTGCTGCATTCCCATTTCCATCACCACGAAGAGCCACTGAGCTCGCCCTTTGCCCAGGTCCACCCTGTCTTCCTGCAGTTGGGTTACTGAAATTTCCAAATTCATCTATTCCAAGACCCAAAAAAGCTTTTGATATTCCGGGGTTTGTATTATTCTGTGCATAACCCAATGATCCTCCAAATCCCCCAATTGTAAAAGGATTTACAGATGCATCATAAAGGTAAAAAGCAAGACCATCTGCTCCGGAACCACCATAAGTAAAGTAATCAAAGCTGATTGAAAGTCCGTTTGCAGTTGGGAAAGCAGTTGTATTTCGCGCAAAGCCGGTTTGGTTATTTATATTGCTTGTCAGGCGAAGATAGCCCTGACCGTTGGCATCTATCCCTCCTCCGGTTAACAAAGCTCCATTTGGACTTCCCCCTAAGATCAAGCCTGCAGATTCAGTGTATTTAAAGCTTTCGAAATAAGGTAAAACAGAAGATCGTACTACAGTTACTGAATAGGTTTTGCTTGTCTGTCCGTCACTTCCTGAAACCAGAATGCTGAACAAATTACTTCCAACATTTAATGGCAGATTTGGAGATGGAATTCCACTAAGAATGGTAGTACCGTTTAAAAGGATAGTTCCTAAGGCATCACTATGAACCGCAGTCAATGCGATGGAATCTGTTGAATATGGAACAGAAACGGTGTAAGTAGTATGGTCTGAAGAAAAAACCGGACTTAAAACACCTTTGCTGACAGTTAAATTGGCTAAATCTGCAGATATTTTTGCATCAACATCATATGCCCCTGCATCTGTGGGATATTTCCTTGGATTTTTTTGCAGATCCGTGTTGATTGTATTGATCTGTGCTGATACAAAATCTCTGCCTACAGACGTATCTGAAAGGTAACCGGATACTCCATTAATCTCTACATAACTCAATGATGCATAAGCGGCAAAGCCTGAACCCTGCCCCCGCGAATAAGTTGATCTGTAGTTTTCAAAAGTAGTGCCGGCAATTGTTCTAACTGTTAATGGAAGATTGCCTGCATCTAAACCAGAAAAAGAGAAAATGTAAGAAGAGGTAATAAAAAGATTGTTGCTCTCCGACAAAAAATCGTTGGCAATACTTGGAATATAACCAGCCCCCCTGTAGAATGATCCGCCTATTGCAGACCTGTCAATTGCATCTCCTTTTGATACAATTAAATTCCCCTGAATATCCAGGATTCTTCGCACATTCGAAAAGGATACCGCACGAAGATTAGCTTGTTTGGTATCAAAAGTATTATGATAAAGTTTGATACCTGTGGAACCCTGAATATAGACATTCTCGAAGCTATGTTGAGTAAATGAGTTCTGTATTGTGATTAATTCTGAACTTTCAATGTGGAATGCAGCTTTAAATCCTGTACCGGTATTCAATGAAAAATTGGTAGCCTTGCACCGGTCTATGAGTATATTTTTACTGGAAACAACCAAAAATGGCTGCCTTTGATTCTGATCTGAAACAATATCCTGTAGTGTCAGATTATTGATTCCCCTACATTGAATCTGCCCTGAATACCGTTGTCCACTATTTTCAATCAATTCCTGATTTCTGGTATCCTTTAGAATTACATTCCTGATAATCACGTTATTTAAGGTGTAAGAAGCATCGGTTCTGCTTTCCGGTTCGGCAGAAACCGAACTTAAGACACCTACCTGAATCGCAATACCTGTCAATTCAGTACATACAACACTGTCAATTAAAACATCTGATATATTAGGCTGGTTAGTACCGTTAGCAGCCCCAATCCTGATGCCCCTCATTCCCTGATGCAAAATTAAATTGGTATACCTGGTATCTGATGTATTAGCCTGCTGACTGATCAGCGCACCCGAATAATTATCGCCAGAAGCAGCTCCATCAGCTGTGTACTTGCCGCTTCTTAATTTAAGCCGGTCAATACGAACATGGCTCATTGCTATTCTGAAAATATCGGAAATTACTCCCCCTGCATCAATTACAGGCATTGCAGGCAGGCCATCCTTTCCTTTAATTGTGAGTGTATTATTAGAATTAACATAATTCAATGTCCACTTTGAACCCAACACATAAGTACTGTCGCGATTAAATATAATAGATATATCTGTGTTGAAGTTGAAAGTGCTCAGATAGGCTTTCACTTCGGCAATCGTATTAAATGTTGCTAATTGGATATTATCAGAATCCCTTCTCACTGATATGGCTAATGGTTGAACTTCAGGAATAGTCTCTGTTGAAAGATTAATTACCGGAAGTTTTGAGTAGGTAAGCATCCTGCTTCCATTCCCGGAATCTAAGGCATTTCCCAGTTCTGCTTTATAAGTGAGTACGACAACATCAGTTGAAAGAAAATCATTCTGACAGCTAATCTCCCAGATCAGCCCACCTGAATCTGGGACCACAGAAACCGATAAAACAGTATTTCCTTCTACTTCATAAGCCGAGGCTATAGATTGAGTAATTGGCCGGTCAAGTTCAAAACGTATCTTATCGGGAGTTTCGGCTAATATTTTAACTGAACCTGCAATTATAGTAGGCCTTACCGGCAGCAAAGCAGGATCAACCGGAGTAATTTCATTTAATTGAATATTAACCAGTCCGGTTGCAGGATTAAAAGTAACAGCCTGAATATTTTCAGTCCAGGTGATACTATCAATCTGAGCATCCGAATCTATCAGCAAACTTATCAATCGGTGCCTTACTGTATTTTGAAGTCCGGACATATCAAAACTGATATTCAGATAGCCATCAGGGCTTAAAGAGACCGATTTACCAGGCCCGTTTTCAGCCGCATACCTTGTTTTCTGATAGCCCAGATATTGATCCAGACTCAAACCTATGACATTATCCCCGGCGAGGGACTGCATATATTCAATAACCTGACGGTAGTAGGCAAAATTACTGGTGCCGATTTCTCCGGGTCCGTGACTAAACCAATTATACATCATCGGTTTAATCAGGCTCTTATTATAGGCGGCCAAAATGTAAGCCTTATGCTCGTTAACGAGCGCCGAATTGTTAGTTTCCTGCCAGTAATTCCTTCGAAAAAAATAAGGGTTCTGAACTGCTGTATAAACATCTTCAGAAAAGGCATCCTGAGCTAAAGGTACTGCACCGTCCTTAAGAGGATCAACACCGGCCTGACTGGTTACATCCAAACCCATAGAATTGGCGCCGAACCTGTATCCAATCTGAGTATCAGGGACAACCAAAGATTCTGGACTAAAACCCAGATTATCGAAGGCAGCCTTATTATTTAAAAAGATCTGCTTATAACGGTCTTTTTGTAAAACTACTGAACCACCAAAACCATGATTCATAAAGTCAAAACCCCGCTGCAAACCAGGACCATTCGCAGTTACCGTGGCCAGTTGAGACCATGAAATATAATTCCCACCCTGAGCCAGCAAATCAACACCATTGATATCGTGGATAAAGCATGCAACTGATATATTCCAGAAAAGATCATTTCCGCATCCATCGGTAGATTTCACCCCGGGACTCACAAACCCACCAGCTGTTTGCCCCCCTCTCAGGTATGGGTACATCAGGTTATAAACAGTCGCCGGACTATCATCAACCTGAAAAA
>CAZTRY010000195.1:0-3969 GCA_964616525.1 uncultured Sphingobacterium sp.
CATCAGGACGTTTCAGCCGTACCAGACTTTCGGCTCTGATGAATTTAGCGTGTTTATCATGTACAGCTTTTGGGAATTTATCGAAGTAGGCGTTGACCGACTCAAAAGTACCCTGATAATCGCCGTTTAAAAAGCGGTTGTTTGCTGCCTGGAAGGTGATGTTGTCCTGTTCATAAGAACTCAGGTTTCCAATACTGGTGCTGTTTGCGTAATCCAGAAATCCTGCGGCATCTGATCTTTGCAGATAGATGTTCTTTATAGACTCAAGTGCCAGTTTGGCTTCATCAGTAGTTGAGTATTCGCTAATCACACGCTTGAAGGTAACGAGGGCAGATTCTTCCTGATCCTGATTTAACTCCACCAGACCAATGGTAAACAGAGCTCTGGGTACATAACTGCTTCTCGGATATTTTTCTATTAAGGCACTAAGATCAGTTTTGGCAATTTCATAATCGCCTTTTATAAAATAGGTGTATGCGATTTCAAATCCGGCATCATCTGAATAATTGGATTTCGGAAATTGCTGGAGTAATGATTGATGGGTAGCAATTTTTAAATCATTCTGGCCTTGAAGACCCTGAATCATGCCCCGCTGAAACATTGCATAATCCTCACTTGATGTTTTGTAGGAGATGATCCGGTCATAATAACCTAAAGCATCACCATAATCTTTTAGTACAAAATAGGAGTCTGCAAGTCGGAGTACAGCATCATTGATCGTGTTGATATCCTTTTCATTTCCCTGCAGGAAGCGTTTGAAATAGGTAGCTGCTTTTCTATAGCTTTCATGTTCAAATGCAGCATAAGCCAGAGCGTAATGCGCAAAATTGTAAACATCAGTTCTTTTTGCAGCCGGAAAATTCATGAACTTCTCAAAATTGTCAACAGATTCTCCAAACTTCCTAACCTCGTACATTGCTTCTGCAAGCCAGTAAGTTGAAAGCGCATGAATCTCATTATCTATCACATTTGTATTTGAACGCATAAACATGGAAATCCCATTTTGAAAGGCCCTTTCATTATAATATTCAAGTCCCCGGAAATAGGTAACTTTTTGATAAACAGCATTGGCTTCCTTGTTTCTGTTCTGAATGCTCTCAAGAATATCGATTGCATCTTTGTAATTTTTAGTGGTCAATAATATCTCTCCAAGAAGAATTTTAGCTTCATCAAGCTTCTCTGAATAGGAGTATGTTTTAATAAATTGCTGCGTAGCATCTAAAGCAACCTGGTGAAAATCAAGCTCATAGGATAGTTTAGCATAATTGAATAAGCCTTCTTCCTGTAATTTTTTATCAAAGCTTAATCTGGAGGCTTTAAAGAAGGCACTTCTGGCGCCCTGTTTATTTCCTGTCCTGATAAAAGACTCGCCCAAAGCAATCATTCCACTCTGAAAATACTGATCTGTCGTTTCAAGTTTTTCCAGCTCAATGATTGCATTCTTATAGTCTTTTAGTTTATACCAGGTATAACCAATCTGATAATTATCCTGATTATTCTGAGTTTTGCCCTGATCATTCTTCTGAAAGCTTCTGTAGTAGGCACCAGCATTGGTGTAATCAGACTTTGCAAAATATGAAGCCCCAACTATCCTGAACATTTCTGTTTCATAGAGTTGTTTTGTAGATTTTAATATGGGTATGGCATAATTTAGGACATCGTCATAGCGCTGATCCAAAAAATACATCGCAGAAATATAATAAGGATAGCTACTTTCATAGGATTTTGAACCTTTTAACCTTTCAAACTCAGTTAAAGCAGTTTTGTAATCCTTCTGAAGATAGCTGATGTAAGCATAATAATAAATAGAAAGCTCATTATAGGTACTTTTTTCATTTCTCAGTTCAGCAAATATTGGTTTTGCTTTATCGTTGTCTTTGATCTCGAAATAGGAGTAAGCCAGTTTGTACCTGTACTCAGAGGATTCTTTTCCTGAAATATTATTCCCCTCCAGTTTTGTTAACCATTCGATAACTTTAGGATAGTTCTTCCTGGTAAAATAAGATCTCCCAAGATGATAATAAGCCAGTTTTGTATAATTACTTGAAGGGTATTTATCTATAAAATCAGAAAATAACGATTCTGCATCACTGTTATCTAATTCAAGTGCGCATAAGGCAATATAGAATTGAGCATTTTCTTTCAGCAGACTTAAATCCGGATTGGATTCTGGCCGGGCAGAGCTGGTTTGTTCAAATCGTTCGACGCGGCTGAACTGTTGCGAAGCTGCGGCGTATTTCCCTTGATCCAATAATTCTATCCCTCCTTTATAATACTGATTTATTTCAATCCAGGCAGTATTTTGAGCAAGGAGAGGAGCAGCAAATAATGTAAGCAGGAGAGTGAAAATTGCGTATTGTCTGAGCATAAGTAACCAAAATAATTATCGCTAATTTACTCGAAAGGCCTTTAGGCTATTCACATTAGTAATTAACATGTGTTGAAAACAGAGTTATAACGAAAAATAATAACTGATGTTATTAGAGACCGAAAAATCCGAAAGATCAGATTGAAAAATAGAATTATTTGTTTCGCTGGTTTGCCAGTAGATATAATACAGCCATCCGCACAGCTACCCCATTTTCTACCTGGTCGAGTATGATTGATTGTTTACTGTCGGCAACATCGCTGGTGATTTCTACTCCGCGGTTAATCGGTCCGGGATGCATTACCGTGATTTCCTTGTCCAGTGAATTAAGGATTTGTTTATTTAAACCATACATCATTGAGTATTCCCTTAGAGATGGGAAATATTTTATATCCTGCCGTTCGAGTTGTATACGTAGCATATTGGCAACATCACACCAGTTTAGGGCTTTTATAAGGTCATGTTCAACTTTTACACCCAATGTTTCAATATATCTGGGGATTAGGGTACTCGGACCGCAGACCATTACCTCAGCACCTAATTTGTGAAGGCAAAGAATATTTGAAAGGGCAACTCTCGAATGGAGCACATCACCAATAATCGCTATTTTCTTTCCTCTTACCTCTCCATATCGTTCTCTGATAGAAAAAGCATCCAGAAGTGCCTGCGTTGGATGTTCATGCGCACCATCTCCGGCATTCACGATCTGCGCATCAACATGTTTACTTAAAAATACTCCTGCACCAGGGTAGGGATGTCTCATAACCACCATGTCAACCTTCATTGACAGTATATTGTTCACAGTATCGATCAGGGTCTCTCCTTTACTGACAGAGGAGGAGGAAGCGGCGAAATTTACTATGTCGGCCGAAAGCCTTTTCTGAGCAAGTTCAAAGGAAAGCCGTGTTCGGGTCGAGTTTTCAAAGAAAATATTGGCAATGGTAATATCACGCAGAGAGGGAACCTTTTTTATGGGTCTGTTCAGAACATCCTTAAATGTATCGGCAGTTTCAAATATCAATTCAATATCTCTTAAGGTGAGATCTTTTATTCCCAGCAGGTGTTTTGTGCTTAGTGTTTGAATTGTTTCTGCCATTATTTTTCCGATAGTAAGATAACTTTGTCCTCTTGATCAGTTTCCTTCCAGCTTACGATAACTTTCTGTGAGGCAATGGTGTCAACCTTAATTCCGATATAATCGGCTTCAATTGGCAGGTGCCTTGAAAAACGTCTGTCGACAAGAGTCAGAAGTTCAACTTTTTCTGGCCTTCCAAAGGATTGTAATGCATCCATCGCAGCCCTGATTGTTCTGCCGGTCCATAATACATCATCCACAAGAATGACCTTTTTGCCTTCTATAATAAAATCGATTTCTGTACTGCTGGGTATCAATAATCCATCCTTGCGACGAAAATCATCCCTGAAAAATGTGATGTCAAGGTTTCCGCTTTCAATCTTAACTTTAGGAAGACTGATTTTTAATTCCTCAACAATACGTTTCGCAAGAAAAATTCCACGCGGCTGAATACCGAGTATGACAGAGTTCTCAAAAAGATTGTGATTTTCAATTAACTGATGGCAAAGGCGCTGTATGGTGATCT
>CAZTRY010000196.1:0-3903 GCA_964616525.1 uncultured Sphingobacterium sp.
TCATTGCAGAAGAAATGGCAGTGTTCATCAGCCTCTCAGCAAATGGCCGGGTAAATTCGTTTAGCTCATCAATACTTTTATGGATCAGATCTTTATCGCCAGAGCCTAAGGCAGATTTAAGTTTGTCAATTAACTTTTGAGTATCCTTTGCCTCCTGTTCAGAAACCTGTTCGCTGTTCTTTTCCAAGAAGCGCTCCACAGTATAGACCATTTGTTCTCCCTCTGTACGGGCTTCTATCAGCATTCTCCTGCTTACATCATCCTTAGCATTTTCAATACTGTCGATCAGCATTTTTTCTACCTGCTCGTCAGTAAGGCCATAGGTTGGTTTCACTTCAACTTCCTGTTTTACTCCTGAGCGCAATTCAACGGCCTCAACAGTTAGAATTCCGTCGGCATTCAACCTGAAATTAATATCCACTTTCGGAAAACCAGCAGGCATTGCCGGAATTCCCTTCAGATCAAATTCGGCCAGCTTCCGGTTCTCAGACACAAGATCACGCTCACCCTGGAAAACAGAGATTTTCATATTGATCTGTCCGTCTATGGAGGTAGTATATTGCCTTCCTGCCTTGGCAGGTACTTTTGCGTTCCTTGGGATGATTACGTCCATGAGTCCGCCCATTGTTTCAATTCCCAATGAAAGTGGCGTAACATCCAGCAGCAAAATATCCTTTCTATTCCCGGCCAGAATATCCGATTGAATCGCAGCACCTAATGCCACCACCTCATCCGGATTGATCTGATCATGAACTTCCTTCTCAAAAAATTCGGCAACCATCTGCTTAACCAATGGAGTCCGGGTTGAACCACCAACCATAACAACTTCCTGGATATCAGTTGTATTCAAACCTGCATCTTTCAAAGCATTTTTACAGCAATTTATGGTTTGTGCAACACGGGAAAGAATCAGTTCTTCAAATTTCTGTTTAGTTATTGCACAGGGAATGTCATCAACAAAACCACTGAAGATATTCTGGGTAGTCAGTGCTTTTTTTGCCTCTTCGGCTTTCAAACGCAAAGCCTGATTAAGGGCAGAATCTTTTGCTCTTTCTTCCAGGTGATTTTCTTCAATCCAGTAATTCACAATTGCCCTGTCGAAATCATCTCCACCCAAAAATGTATCTCCATTTGTTGAAAGGACTTCAAAAATTCCATTTTGTATTTTCAGGATAGAAACGTCGAAAGTTCCGCCACCAAGATCATAAACTGCGATAATTTTTTCTTCTTCAGGATCAAGACCAATACCATATGCGAGACTTGCGGCAGTCGGTTCATTAACAATGCGTAACACATCAAGTCCGGCAAGTTTACCGGCATCACGTGTAGCCTGACGCTGACTATCATTAAAATAGGCCGGCACGGTGATTACGGCGCGGTTGACTGAAGTTTTCAGGGCATGTTCAGCCCTCTCCTTCAGTTCTTTCAGAATCATCCCCGAAAGCTCAATCGGTGTAAAATATTTATCTCCGGCCTTGATCTTAACCAGACTTTCACTATCATCGTCAATAATTTTATAGGAGAATAAATTACTATGCTCCTGAATATCTTTAAAGGATCTGCCTAAGAGTCGCTTTACAGAAAAGATCGTATTTTGAGGATCTGATATTAAAAATTCTTTTGCTTCATTTCCTACAATAAGTCCACCATCAGGTTGAAAATGAACTACTGAAGGTACAAGAACACCTTTACCGGTATCATTTATTACCTGTGGCTGGCCCTCGGGATTAATAAAGGCGACCAGGCTATTGGTTGTACCCAGGTCAATCCCAACAATTATTTCCTCCTTCTGTACAGAACCGGTTGCAATATTAATAGAAACTTTAGCCATAATTGCTTATCAACAAGGCGCAAAGGTATGCAGTTTAGCCACAATACGGAACTATTCCTTTCAATTTGAAATTTTATTACAATCTGATTAGTTTTTAAGAAAGTATAGCGTAGTTTTTTATCCAAATTATTGTATTTTTAAAATAAGCTATCTGCCTTATTATGAAATCACTTCTGTTAAATTTCCTGCAATACAACCATTGGGCGAACGAGAAAATGTGTAAATATCTGTCGGGGGTTGAGGAGGCCGAGATCGTTGCGAATAAACAAGCTGAATATCAGACTATCAAAAAAGTCATACTTCATATTGCAGATGCTGAGCAAACCTGGCTCGCCCGGCTGAATGGAAAGAATATTGCCCATATGCATAATTTGGATGCCGGCAAAGGCTTTGCTGAGATTTGCAAAATCATCAGAAATAATTCAGCGGATTTTATCGATTTGATATCCGCACAAGAAGATGAATTCTTCCTTTCCAGTACAGAATATATCAATTTGAAGGGAAAGACCTTCAGCCAGAACAATTCAGAAATTATCCTTCACTGCATGAATCACTCTACTTTTCACCGCGGGCAAGTAATGTGTATGCTCAGGCATGTGGGTTATACCGACCAATCGGCAAGTGATTTTATTATGTTTTTGAGAGAAAAAGGCTAATCATAAGGCTGACAGAGTTCTGAAAAGGCTGACAGGGTTTTGAAAAGGCTGACAGGGTTTTGAACCCTGTCAGCCTTAAACTAACTGTTAAACACCAATCTCTTCCCAAATACCCCTTCAGTAATTTTACCGTTTTCGTATACCAGGTTACCAGAAACAATTGTGCTCACTACGGCAGATGTAAATGTTTGTCCCTCGAATGGGCTCCAGCCACATTTATAAAGTACATTTTCTCTGCTAACTGTCGAACGCTTATTAAGATCAACCAGGACCAGATCAGCCCAATAGCCTTCACGGATGAATCCGCGATTTTCAATCTGAAAACAGATCGCCGGGCTATGAGCCATTTTTTCAACGATCTTCTCCAGAGATATTTTGCCCTGTTTATAAAACTCCAGCATTGCTGGCAGGGCATGTTGCACCAATGGTCCGCCTGAGGGTGCTTTGGAATAGGGCTGTGATTTTTCTTCGATTGTATGCGGAGCATGATCTGTAGCAATAACATCAATCCGATCATCCAGAACCGCTTTAAATATCTCATCCCTGTCGGCTGCAGTTTTTATTGCCGGATTCCATTTGATCCAGTTCCCCTTTTTAGCATAATCGGCATCCGAAAACCATAAATGATGGATACAGGCTTCAGAGGTGATTCTCTTTTTTTCGAGAGGGATAGTATTGTCAAACAGAGAGGTCTCTATCCCGGTAGAAATATGCAGGATATGCAAGCGGGTATCATACTTTTTTGCCAATCCAACTGCTAAAGAGCTCGAAATAAAGCAGGCTTCAGCATTTCGGATCAGCGGATGCATTTCGGGTGTTAAATTATCTCCATACTTAAGTCTGAATTGTTCCGCATTTGCCCTGATGGTAGACTCATCCTCACAATGTGTAGCTACCAGCATGGGTGTCCGGCTAAATATCCCCTCCAGGGTCTTTTCGTTATCCACCAGCATATTACCTGTAGAAGATCCCATAAATACCTTGATACCACAAACATTTTTCGGGTCTGTTTTTAGTACCTGATCAAGATTATCATTCCCAGCTCCCATGAAGAAAGAATAGTTGGCAGCCGATGTCCTGCCTGCGATCTGATATTTATCTTCAAGTAATTCCTGAGTCAGGGTATTGGGTACCGTATTAGGCATTTCCATGAAAGAGGTAATCCCTCCGGCAATTGCCGCCCTGCTTTCTGTAAAAATATCTGCCTTATGTGTTAAACCTGGTTCCCTGAAATGAACCTGATCGTCAATACATCCCGGAAAAAGGTGCAGACCCTCGGCATTAATCACCTTATTGGCAGCTATATTCAGGCTTGAACCAATCTGTTCAATAAGTCCGTTTTTAATAAAAACATCCCCGATAAATGTCCGGCCTTCGTTTACAATTGTTGCAGATTTGATGATGATTGAGGACATT
>CAZTRY010000197.1:0-3888 GCA_964616525.1 uncultured Sphingobacterium sp.
CCAGAATAATTGGCGGAAATTGTTTGATCATCTGATTGGGCTTTGCCAAAAATAAGAAATTCGGTGGCCGCTTTAAACACTATTAAGGTGCTTCTTTGGATGTATTATTTTTTAATTATTTGGAAATATGCCATTGTGTTCCTTACAAAGGTATTCCCGCTTTTCGCTCATACCCCACAGGCATTACGCACAGGCCGGTATCCGCTGCAATCGGGTTTCAAAACATCAGACAGTACTATTAAACCCTGGACTATCCCCTACTCAATCAAAATGGGTTTATTAGTTATTCCTCATTCTGGCACGACGCTCCTCCAGAATAGCCTCATAGGCTCTCTTTTGTTCATCGTTTAGTAAAGCATTTACTTTAGTAGTAGTTTCTTCCTGCAAAGGTGCCATTTTAGCACGCAGAGCCTGGAAGTCACCCCCATCCGTTAATGTGGTCCTTACACTGTCAACCCGTTTTGCCGACCATACAAATACTTGTTTTAATTTAGCTTTTTGCTCCGCTGAAAGCTTTAAAGTTTCTAATTGAGCAATCTGACGATCGGCTCTTTCTTCTGGGGTACCCATTTGACGGCCACCCTGTGCATTGGCGAATGTTGCCATGCTGAGAATCAATCCCATGGCAATAATTAATCTTTTCATATTTGCTGGTTTTCCCTTTTGATTGATAATATAGCAAAAGGTTTAATACTTAAGGGAATAATCAGAATTTGCTTCCATCGGCGGCAGAAGGATCTGCACTGACCCAAAGATCCTGGATCTTCAATACTTTTTCGATGACATCCCTGACGCAGGAATCACCGCCATTTTTAGGAGAAATATAATGGGAAACTGCTTTTATCTCTTCAACTGCATCAGCCGGGCAAACGGCAAGACCTGCCATCTTCATAAGTTCCAGATCGGGAATATCATCACCCATGAAGAGTACTTGTTCCGGCAAAAGCCCACTTTTCTCTATGAACTCGTTATAAGCAGAAACTTTCGAATCCAAACCGAGGTAAATATCATAAATACCAAGACCTTTTAAGCAATGCTCTACTCCTTTTGATCTTGCACCAGAAACAACTGCAATTTTAAAACCCCGCTTCACTGCTAATTGCAGGGCATACTCGTCTTTAATATTAAATTGCCTCAAAAACTCACCCGACTCGGTAACTAATAGCATACCATTGGTCATTACGCCATCAACATCAAGAATAAATGCTTTAATATGCTTTAGTTTTTCTAAGAACATGGTAGTAGAATTGAGGCATGATGTCGGATGTCGGAAATCAGACTTCAGTCTTCCAACCTCCTATTGATTATCACGCCACTCATAAACCCAGGCGGTCTGGATTTGTTCCAGATGTCCCTCATTTGATTGTTCTCGGGTCCCAGCAAAATTCGGAAGACTTAAAATCCAGTCGAGAAGTTCGGTGAATCGTATTCTGTAGATCTGAGATTCCCCAAAATCATCGCCGAATTTCTCATAAAGACCCATAGCTATATCTTCGTAGTCATTCCAGTAAATTGGTAATTCAAAATTTTCTTTCGCCATTACTCTTGTATATTTTTATTAATGCCCCAAAAACTGATTTTGATCCGGAAGCGTTACTTCAAGATCACCATTTATTAACACACACTGACAACCCAAACGGGAGTTTATCCTTGGATTGACCGCACGGTCAATAAAATCTTCTTCTTTGTCTGAAATTTCCTGAATATTATCCATCCCGAAATTAACATAAACCTGACAGGTACTGCATCCGCAAACGCCACCGCAATTATGTTGTAATTCAATCCCGTTATCCAGACAAACATCCAGAACTGATTCGCCCTCTGCTATTGGAAGCTCTACTGTTGACTTTGAAGCCTCTTCAAAATTGACTTTTAATTTAAAAATGTTCATTAGTGCAAAAATAGCATTTTAAACTCAGCCCTGTGAGCGCTTGTGCAAATTGACTATGCTTTGACTAAGTTTAGAATAAAGTTCTGATAAGGCAGGATTATCCCTTAGAAGTTCGAGGTGTGCCTGAATAGTGGACTGATCTTCTCTGATCGCCGGACCGGTTTGAACAGAAACGGGATCATTCATTTCTATTTTACTCAGAGTTTCTTTAATCAATGGCTTCAATAGCTCGTAATCCAGTCCCTTTTCTTCCAATAATTCCTGTGCGAGTCCAAACAGGTGATTAGTGAAATTACATGCAAACACTGCGGCGACATGTAGCGCCTTTCGCTGTTCCGAGTTTAACTCAACTACTTTTTCTGATAAACGGTCTGCAATTGCCCGAATACTTGTCAGTACTTCGGGAACATTAGCTTCAATGATAATGGGGATCTGCCTGAAGTCGACCGTTTTGATCTTTGAAAAAGTTTGCAAAGGGTAAAACACTCCAATTTTCGAGGATGCTCCTTCCAGAGCAGTAAGTCCGGTTGAACCTGAGGTATGTACAAGCAATTGATCATTGAGCTTTAGCTCAAGAGCAATATCCCTGATTGCTTCATCCTTTACAGCGATAATATACAGGTCTGCAGAACGATCCAGATCAAACATATTGTCTATCGGCTCTGCTGCGAGGGTATCTGCTAATGCGCTTGCATGACTCAGATCGCGACTCCAAACCTGCGCGATATGCTGCCCTGCCATTTTAAATGCACGACCTAAATGAGTGGCAATATTACCACTGCCTAAAATGACAATATTCATCAGGCTTGTTTGATTTCCTTATTTCTTCTGAAAATAGACAGAATAAATCCGATCACCATGATAATGGTTCCACCCCAGAATAAATTTATATATGGAAATTCAATAGCCTTTAATACCACCCAATCCTTTTCTGCTTTTGGCTTCTGATAAACCATCAGCTCCAGTTTGTCCTTATCAGGATAAACATTCGAAAAGCGTAATTTTAATCCCTTTTCATCAACTGTCTTTCCAAAATCAAATTTGGAACCATCTTTTAATAAATAGATTGGCTCAGATGGATATACTTTACCATCAGAAACAATATCCAATTGCAAACCAATGGCAATATCACGTTCACCAACAGGAATATTCTGAATCTTTGCCTCACGGTTAATTCCTTTAACCAGTATATAACCTTCCCTGAAACGAACTGTATCACCAACATTCACTTCATAAGTAACTGGTTTTTCATATTTCTCATCCTCAGAATGGCCCTCATGATCTTCATGGTCCTCTTCTTTCAGAGGTACGCTGCTCACATGGGTATAAACATCATGGAAGAGGTAATGACGGGTATCCGGGGAAGCGATAATCTGCCTCATTTTGGCATTTTGCTGAGCATTTGGATAGAGTGTAAAGTTCTCTTTAACGTCTCCGCTCTTCTCATCAATCACCTTATAATTGATTCTGTAATAGGTATTTACACCCTGAGTTGAGTCCCCTAAATAAGTGACCGTGTAACGGTCCATCTTTGTAGGTTCATCCTTGTATAGAATTATATTTTCGCGTGGATTATTACTTTTAGCGAACTCATCTCCAAAACCAATCCCGGTATTATTGATTGAAATAATCTTATTTGTTGCAGCTGCAACAAGTGCTCCTACAAGCAATAAGGCAAAGCCAATATGTGCAACTGCTGATCCCGCAAGGCGCCACTTCCCTTTAAATGCCTCACCCAGAATCTTGGCATTAGCCAGTATGGAAAACACAGAGGCATAAGTCAGGATGATATACATCACATTAGTATAGATATTCATCAAATACACAGCTGCTGCGGTAATGAATACTGAAACAAGTAGCGATATTGAAATGCTGACAAAGAATTTTTTAGGATCTGTCTTCTTATATTTCAGGAATTGTGAAAATGCTGAAATAAACGCAATTACAACTGCAAATGGAACCTGCCATTTATTGTAATGGGCAATAACATCGGCTGG
>CAZTRY010000198.1:0-3854 GCA_964616525.1 uncultured Sphingobacterium sp.
AACAATAACGTTGTGTTTCACTTTGTTGCGTTTTAATTTCTACAAAAGTATTACCACAGTATTAACTCATGATTGCATTAACATTAAGCCTGATTTACCAATAAATCAACTTTATGTTAAGTATGTTAATTGAATGTTAACACCCAAAGCCTAAACCCTGTTCATCCTTTCATCAGATTGATTTTCCACATTAAACTTTCAAATATTAAATATTAATCGTAATATTGCGATTAATATTTAATCTATCATTTAACACAGCAGCTATGAAACTATCAGAAATTAAAGCGCATTTAAGTAAAGTTGAAACTGTAACTTTTGAACTTGAAAACGGGGGCTTTGTGCCGGAACACTTTCATGTTACCGAAGTTGGAATTGTAAGCAAAAATTTTATTGATTGCGGAGGCACGGTCAGGAATGAAAAGGTGGCTAATTTTCAATTATGGGATGCCAATGATTTTGACCACCGGTTAAAGCCGCAGAAATTATTGAATATTATTGGGCTTTCTGAAAAAGTATTGGGAATTGAGGATCTGGAGATCGAGGTTGAATATCAGAGTGAGACCATCGGAAAATATGAACTTGGATTTAAAGGCAACAATTTTGTGCTTTTGTCAAAGCAAACCAATTGTCTGGCACAGGACAAATGCGGCATTCCGGCTGAACAGTTGAAAGAGAATACGAAGACATCATGCTGCACGCCAGGTGGTGGATGTTGCTGATTTTTGGGTAAAATACCCGATAGCTTTCGGGTGGGAAATAGGGAATGAGGCCTATTTTTCACCAGGGGGGATCAATATGGTATGCCAGCCTTCTTAAAAATAAAGTGAAGCAGCCATATTGGTCCGATGAGCAGAAATTTTACATCATCAAAAAAAGAAGGCTTCTTACCTTCAATCTTATGTCCGATGAATTGTCCGATCCAGGCAAGCACAAATAAGGCGAGGCATACCTGCCACATTTCAGGCCAGCCTGAATTCTTTTGCAGCTTCTCAAGACTAACTATCCCCGCAGAAAAGATCATGATAATGAGCAGCATCGCATAGGACAGCACCGGAGAGAGCCTGTAATAAAAATAGATAGAGAAGGCAATCAAAAAAGACGCAAAGTTCACATAGCCATTGTATCTGCCCAGAAACTCCAGATGCGGAAACGGAATAGCCCAAATTAAACCAAAGAGACTGAATACGATCAGTGGCACACAAATCCAGTGAATGATTTCATTGGTATGATTCTGATGGCTCTCTGAGTACTTATCAAAGTAGACATCTACCTTACGGGGCTGAGTTTGTTTATGCATAAACAAGGAGTTATAGGTTGTAAGTTTAATTTATAAGTATAAATATCGCTTAAAATTTAAATTCAATTATTTATAAATTTAACTTCTAATTACAACCTATCATTTAGCACTTATAACCTACAACTTATTACTTACAACTTATTACTTACAACTTATTACTTACAACTATTTCGCATAAGAAACCGACCGTGTTTCACGGATAACAGTCACCTTAATCTGTCCGGGATAAGTCATTTCTGTCTGGATCCGGTTTGAAATATCAGCAGCTAAAATCTCTGCAGCCGCATCACTGATTCGTTCACTTTCAACCACTACACGTAATTCCCTTCCTGCCTGGATCGCAAATGTTTTTTCAACACCAGGATAAGATAATGCAAGCGACTCAAGTTCTTTCAGACGTCTGATATAACTTTCAACCACTTCCCTTCTTGCTCCAGGCCTTGCACCTGAAATCGCATCACAAGCCTGGATTATAGGCGAGATCATCGAAGTCATTTCAATTTCATCGTGGTGGGCACCTATTGCATTGCAAACCTCAGGATGTTCCTTATATTTTTCGGCCAGCTGCATTCCTAAAATAGCATGTGGTAATTCAGGGTTATCATCCGGAACCTTACCAATATCATGGAGCAGTCCGGCACGTTTAGCCATTTTCACATTCAGACCAAGTTCTGCAGCCATGGTCGCACAGAAGTTTGCAACTTCTCGCGAGTGTTGTAATAAATTTTGTCCATAGGATGACCTGTAGCGCATTCTGCCTACCATCCTGATCAGTTCGGGATGCAATCCATGGATACCGAGGTCAATTACTGTACGCTCACCTATTTCCACAATTTCATCTTCGATCTGCTTTTTGGTCTTGGCAACTACCTCTTCGATCCGGGCCGGATGGATACGGCCATCAGTAACCAAACGATGCAGGGCAAGGCGGGCTATTTCACGTCTAACCGGATCGAATCCGGAAAGAATGATTGCCTCCGGAGTATCGTCAACGATGATTTCGATTCCTGTTGCAGCTTCAAGTGCACGAATGTTACGGCCTTCACGACCGATAACCCGGCCTTTAATCTCATCATTCTCAATATTGAAAATCGAAACTGTGTTCTCTATTGCACTTTCTGTGGCTGTACGCTGAATAGTCTGAATAACTACCTTCTTTGCTTCCTTGTTGGCAGTCAGTTTAGCCTCATCAACAATATCTTTAATCTGAATCATTGCCTGAGTACGGGCCTCTTCGCGAAGGGAGTCAATCAGTTGATTTTTTGCATCCTCTGCTGATAAGCCTGCAATGGCTTCCATTTGCTGAATATGTTGATTTTTTAAGGCATCAACATCCTCCTGCTTCTTTTTGGCAAGTTCAATCTGCTTTTCCAGATTTGCTTTTACTGCTGCAAGTTCATCCTCTTTCTTGGTCAGATTATCCAGTTTTTGATTTACAGACTGTTCTTTCTGCTTGATAGAATTCTCCCTCTGATTGATCGAATTGTTCTTGTTATTGATTTCCTGCTCATGCTCTGCCTTCATTTGCAAAAATTTCTCCCTTGCTTCCAGAAGCTTATCCTTTTTCAGGATTTCAGCATTGGTTTCGGCGTCCTTTAAAATCTTTTTTGCCTTATTCTGGGCACCTATTTCCTGATTCCTGAATAACTTTCTTAAAAGAAAGCGCCCAATCACTATTCCTGCACCCAGCCCAAGTAAAACGTAGAGCACTATTTGTAGTATGTTCATAATTTCTGTTTAAATAAAAAAACCGCAACTAAATCTTAAGCCTCATGTACTGTAAAAGCTTCATTCATTAGGTTTAGAGTTTTGGTCATAATCAGGTGCAAGCAAATGATCTACCTTTTAACTCTTCTAATACTGAATTGTTAAGCTTAAAATAGTGAAACTCAAAAATTTAACTGCGGTTAAATCTTTATTGCTCTATGTTAAAAGAACGATATTACTTAGAAAAAAAATCTGTCAGCAGCTGATCCAGTTGATGAACTTTTTCTGTCACATCAGTATCTTCATGCATTACTTTCCGTTCCGCCTTCAGCGTAGTTGTAGCGTAATGCAATACGCACATCGATAACAAATCCTGTTTATCCCGAACCGCATAATTATCCTGATATTCCTTTATGCGGTCATTTATTACTTTGGCTGCCCTTCTAATTATTTCCTCTTCTTCAATATTTACCTTTAAGGGGTAAACTCTGTCAGCAATATTTATTTTTATGGAGATTTCTCCCATTTGAGCTTATTTCACTAAGTATTACTTTTTTAGCAATACAATACACTTATCTATTTCGCGTACAAATTCGGTAATTTTTTGCTTTATGTCAAGAGTTTTTTCACTCAAGCCTAATTCCGTTGGCTGAATACCCTCCAAAGAACGTGCCAGTGCCATTACACGAAGCTTTTCCTCCAGTTCAGTATTTTTGATGTCCCGGCTTTCGACCGACAGTTTTAAAGAATCATTTTCAAGTTTCAATAAATCATTCTCTTCCTGTAAAGCAGCACAAAGATCTATTAACCTGCTGGTTTTATCAATTACCTTACTAAGCTGATCTGTAAC
>CAZTRY010000199.1:0-3854 GCA_964616525.1 uncultured Sphingobacterium sp.
TGGTTGATTCTTCCAAATGGACGGTAATTGAAGCCGGATTAAAATGTCTTCAGGGTAAGGGAATCGTAAATTCAATCTCCCTGAAAGAAGGAGAAGATGCATTTAAAGCTTATGCCGGAAAGATCCGTCAATATGGGGCTGCAGTAGTGGTAATGGCATTTGATGAAGCCGGACAGGCTGATTCACTCGAAAGACGTAAAGAAATTTGTAAAAGATCTTATGATATTCTGGTCAATGAGGTTAATTTCCCTCCGCAGGATATCATTTTTGACCCGAATATCCTGACGGTAGCTACCGGGCTGGAAGAGCATAATAATTACGCTGTAGACTTCATTGAAGCTACCCGCTGGATTAAACAGAACCTTCCGCTTGCAAAGGTAAGCGGCGGGGTAAGTAATATTTCATTCTCTTTCAGGGGAAATAATACTGTCCGTGAGGCCATGCACTCGGCCTTCCTTTTCCATGCAATTAAAGCCGGACTGGATATGGGTATAGTCAATGCCGGTATGCTGGAAGTTTATGAAGAAATTCCTAAGGATCTGCTGGAATTGGTTGAAGACGTGTTACTTAACCGCCGTCCTGATGCCACAGAACGCCTGGTAGATTTTGCTGAAACCATCAAAACTAAAGGTAAAGTAATTGTAAAGGATGAAGCATGGCGTAAAGGCAATGTGGAAGAGCGCCTATCTCACTCGCTGGTAAAAGGCATCATCGACTATCTGGATGATGATGTTGAGGAGGCACGTCAAAAATACGCCAAGCCCCTTGAAGTTATTGAAGGCCCCCTAATGGACGGTATGGGTATTGTTGGAGATCTGTTTGGTCAGGGCAAAATGTTTCTTCCACAAGTAGTAAAATCAGCCAGGGTGATGAAGAAAGCAGTGGCCTACTTATTGCCATTCATTGAGGAAGAAAAACTTACTAATGCCGACAGCAATCAGCGTAAAAATGCAGGAAAAGTTTTGCTGGCCACAGTAAAAGGTGACGTTCATGACATTGGTAAGAACATTGTGGGAGTTGTATTGGCCTGTAATAATTTCGAGGTGATTGATCTTGGAGTCATGGTTCCTGCACAGAAGATTATTGAAACAGCAAAAGCTGAGAATGTAGATATAATTGGCCTCAGCGGACTGATTACGCCATCTTTGGACGAGATGGTGCATTTCGCAAAAGAAATGGAAAGGGAAGGATTTACTATCCCATTGATTATTGGTGGAGCAACAACTTCAAGAATACATGCTGCTGTGAAAGTGGCCCCAAATTATTCAGGTCCAACGGTCCATGTTCTTGATGCTTCGCGAAGTGTTACAGTGTGCAGTACTCTCATGAGCGATGAAAATAAAGAGGAATACATTGAAAATATTCATAATGAATATTCAAAAGCAAGAGAAGCTCATTTAAATAAAAAATCGGATAAGCGTTTTAAAACTATTGAAGAAGCAAGGTCAGAAAAGTTTCAGATTGATCTGAATATGGCTGTTGCACCAAAACCAAGCTTTCTTGGAACCAGGGTATTTGGTGATTTTTCTCTGGAAGAGCTCGTTCCATACATCGACTGGACACCATTTTTCCATACCTGGGAATTAAGAGGAAGCTATCCACGAATATTTGAAGATGAATTAGTTGGCAAGGAAGCAAAGAAACTCTACGATGAAGCCAGAGTTTTGTTAGACAAGATTATTTCCGATAAATCGCTGAAAGCAAAAGGGGTGATCGGTTTCTGGCCGGCCAATTCTGTTGGCGATGATATCGAACTCTACACTGATGAAAGCAGAACTCAGGTTTACAGAACAATTCATACACTAAGGCAACAGGCAGAGAAAGCTGCAGGTGAGCCATATTATGCCCTATCGGACTTTATTGCACCCAAAGACTCAGGAATTGCTGATTACTGGGGTGGATTTGCAGTTACAACGGGTATTGGCTGTGATGAACTGGTAGCAGAGTTTGAAAAAAACTATGATGACTATAATAGTATTATGGTAAAAGCCCTGGCAGATCGTCTTGCGGAAGCATTTGCAGAACGAATGCATGAGCGGGTAAGGAAAGAATTCTGGGCTTATTCTAATGACGAATCGCTTAGCTCTGAAGACCTGATTAAGGAAAAATACAGAGGTATTCGCCCGGCACCCGGATATCCTGCCTGCCCGGATCATACTGAAAAAGCTACATTATTCGAAATCCTCGATGCAGAAAATGCAGCCGGAATTCATCTGACTGAGAGCTTTGCCATGTATCCTACTGCTGCAGTAAGCGGTTACTATTTTGCTCATCCGCAATCACGGTATTTCGGATTAGGAAAAATCAGCAAGGATCAGGTGGAAGATTATGCGGTTAGAAAAGGCTTAACTGTTGAGGAAACGGAGCGTTGGTTAAGCCCGAATTTGGGGTACTAAATTGTTATCTGTTGTCTGTTATCTGTTATCTGCAAAAGCTAGTAACTGGCATAAACTATTGATTTAATGGCATAAATGACAGGAAATTGAGTTTTAGGTGTATATTATTCTGAATATTTCAATTTCAAGGAAGATGTTAAATTCAGGGAAACGCTATAATGACTTAAATGTATGGTTAGAAGCAAGAAGACTTTCTAAAGATATTTATTCGGTAATGGCTGAATTCCCAAAAGAAGAACAGTTTGGGTTAATTAGTCAAATGCGAAGGTCAGCGATTTCAATTCCTTCAAATATTGCTGAAGGCTGTGGAAGAAATTATCCGAAAGATAGTATTCAATTCTTTTATATCGCAAGAGGCTCTATTTATGAATTAGAAACTCAGCTGTATCTTAGTTTTGACTTAGAATATATAGAGGCAGTAAAATTAAATCAACTTTTAATATTAACTGAAACTACAACAAAATTACTAAGCGGTTTTATAAAATATTATCAGCAAATAAAATAGATACAACAATTATTCAACAGATAACAGGCAACTGATAACTGATAACTGATAACTATTAGCATGAAAATCACAGATCACATAAAAAATGCCAAGGGCAAAACACTTTTCTCTTTCGAACTTCTACCTCCGTTAAAAGGGCAGAGCATACAGAGTATTTATGATGCAATAGATCCGCTGATGGAGTTTAAGCCTCCATTCATTGATGTAACTTATCACCGGGAAGATTATATCTATAAGCAGCATGAAAGTGGTCTGCTGGAAAAGGTTTCCTATCGCAAACGCCCCGGAACTGTGGCCATTTGCGCATCGATCATGAACAGGTATAATGTAGATGCGGTACCTCACTTGATATGTGGTGGGTTTACTAAAGAAGAAACAGAAAACACCCTGATAGACCTGCAGTTTTTAGGCATAGATAATGTTCTGGTTTTACGAGGTGATGCCCGCCATGCAGATTCAGGATTTATACCTACACCAGGCGGACATGCTTATGCAACTGAACTATTGGAACAGGTGGCTAATATGAATAATGGGGTTTATCTTCATGAGGATTATGATACTGCATACAAGACTAAGTTCTGTATCGGTGTAGCCGGATATCCTGAGAAGCACTTCGAAGCTCCAAACATGAAAACAGACTTCGGCTTCCTGAAAAAGAAAGTCGAGATGGGTGCCGAATTCATTGTGACACAGATGTTTTTCGATAATTCCAAATACGTGGAGTTTGTGGCTCTATGCCGCGAAAATGGAATAAACGTTCCAATCATACCGGGATTAAAACCCATCACCTCATCCAAACAATTAATCAGTCTGCCGAAAATTTTCCATATCGATTTGCCAGAGGAACTTAGTGAAGCCGTTCAAAAATGTAAGTCGGAAAAAGAGGTTAGGGAGGTAGGTATTGAGCATATGATCGCACAGTGTAAAGAATTGATGAAAGTTGGTGCGCCGGT
>CAZTRY010000200.1:0-3824 GCA_964616525.1 uncultured Sphingobacterium sp.
AGTAATATTCACTTTAGACTTGAAGGGAAGGAGGTTGTTGTTATGCCTTAAACTGAAATGTAGAAGGCAGAAAAAAACCAGAAGCGTTGACGCGCTCCTGGCTAAAGTCTGGCCTTCGAATAAAAAATATTGAGATAGATTATTGACCACCAAACCAAGCAAATTTATGAATTTATTTACTAAAACAGATGGCTATACGGGTCTTGTCACCACTTTAGACTTCAAGCCGACAAACGCTGGCGGAATTACGCATAGTAAGAGCCAGTTGATTTCATTTAATTCAATTCTCCTTGTCATGAAGCTGACATTCATTTTATTATTAGCCTTAATCTTAAATGTTCGCGCTGAAGGATACTCTCAAAAGGTTACCTATAGTGGCGAAAATGTTCCCATTGAAAAGGTGTTCTCCACAATTAAGAAACAGACAGGTTATGGATTTTTCTTTCAGAAGGAACTGATCAGTTTAGCAAAGCCAGTTACCATTAACGCAGTTAATGAGGATCTTTCTAATGTATTGTTAACCTTATTTAAAGATCAGCCTCTGGAGTTCAGTATTAAGAATAAAACAATTCTTGTATTAAAAAAGACAGTATCAGTTATGATTCCTGAAAGTAATCTGATTGACATTTCAAACTTGTTAGAAGAAAAGGACATTGTAGTTAAGGGGCAAATTACCGATGCTCAGGGTGAGACTCTACCTGGGGTAAGTATCAAATTAAAAGGTACAACTGTTGGTGCGACTACCGATGTTGAAGGTCGGTTCACCATCAATGTACCGGATGTTAATAGCGTACTTGTTTTTACCTATATCGGTTACCAGACTCAGGAAGTTACAGTGGGTAGCAGAACTACCCTGAATGTAAAACTGGTGGCAGCCAATACAGCGCTTACTGAAGTAGTAGTTACAGCATTGGGTATTTCGAGAGAGAAGAAGGCCCTGGCATATTCAGTAACCGAAGTTAAAGGGGATGAGTTTATCCAAGCCCGCGAGAATAACATTGCAAATGCCTTAACCGGTAAGATTGCTGGTGTGAATGCTACAGGTATGGCAACAGGCCCGGGTGGATCTAGCCGTGTAATTATCAGGGGTAATGGTTCCTTAAGTGGAAATAACCAGCCTTTGTACGTAATTAACGGTATGCCGATGAGTAACAATCACCGGGAAATAAGATTAGGTGAACAGGCTACGATTGTTGACAGAGGTGATGGTATCGCTGCTATTAACCCGGATGATATCGAAACGATCAACGTTTTGAAAGGTGGCCCTGCAGCAGCACTTTACGGTAGCCAGGCATCAAATGGTGTAATCCTGATCACAACCAAAAAGGGTAAATTACAAAAGGGTGTAGGAGTAGACATTAACAGTAGTTATTCTGTTGGAAGTCCTTCAATGTATCCTGAGTTTCAGTATGAGTACGGTCAGGGTCAGGATGGTATCAAGCCAGCAACAAAGACACTATCCATAAGTTCCGGTCGTTTGTCATTTGGAGCTAAGATGGATGGTCAGCCTTATGTGCAGTTTGATGGGGTAATGCGTCCCTATTCTCCAGTGAACGTAAAAGATAACTGGAAAAATTTCTACAGACCAGCTACCAATTTAACGAATACAGCAGCATTTTCAGGCGGAAGCTCCGAAGCTCTGACTTATCGTTTATCATTATCAGATCTGGAATCTCAAGCTCTTGATCCGGGATCCAGTTATAACAGACAAACTGCAAATTTAAATTTACGCTCTGTTCTGGGCAAAAAGCTAATCGTTGAAGCAACTATGCAATATAATCTGGAAACTGGTAAAAACAGACCGGGTAACGGTTATGCGGATGGAAACACTTCATGGACAGCCAATCTTCTTGCAAACACGGTAGATATCAGAAGTCTGGCTCCGGGTTATGATCCTGTAACTTTCCAGGAAATTCCATGGCAGCAGGTTCCTGAGGCTCAAAACGCTTACTTCGTTATTAACCGAATGGGAAATGGTGATACCAAGAACAGGTTTATGGGCCAGGCCAGTGTACAATATAATATCCTGGATAATCTATTCATTAAAGCAAGTGGAATGAGAGATATTGACCGGTTTGAATCGATGGATTATATGCCGGTTGGTACGCTTAAAAGACCTTTGGGACTATATAATTCTTCGGCATCTTTTTCTCATAGGACTACCGGGCAGATTCTCATGAATTATAATACTTCCATAATAAAGGACTTAACAGTCAATGTACTTGGAGGAGGATCAATAGAGAGAAATTTAATTGAAGGAACTACAAATAACGGTAGTGAGTTTATTGTTCCAAACTTTATAAGTTATTCAAATCTTGCGCTTCAGAAAGCTGATGTGCAATTTTCTCAGTACGGTCAAAACTCTGTTTTTGGTTCTGCGGATTTTAGCTTCAAAAATCTACTTTACTTAACATTTACAGGAAGACAAGACTGGTTTTCACAATTAAGACCCGGAAAGAATTCCATTTTCTATCCTTCAGTGGGTACCAGTTTCATTTTATCAGATGCAATAAGAATGCCTAACTTAATCAGTTTTGCTAAACTACGTGCATCTTATGCTCAGGTAGGACAGGCTACGGTGAATCCTTATCAGATTAACCAGCTATATACATTTGAGCAGGGTGGACACATTGGCAGACCGGTTCAAAATACAAGCTCCGCTTTAGCAAATTATGATTTGCAACCACTTACCTCAACTACTTATGAAGGAGGTGTTGACTTGCAGTTTCTGAATAATCGCTTAGGCTTAGACTTTACCTATTACAGTCGTCAAACAACAGATGATATTATCGCCGTTCCAACTGCAGCCAGTTCAGGTTATACTTCTGCCCTTCTTAACGTAGGTGCCCTGAGTAATAAAGGAGTGGAGATATTATTAACCGGTGTTCCGATTAAAGGAAAAGGATTTAACTGGGAAGTTAGCTATAACTATGCTTACAATAAAAGTGAGGTGTTAAAATTAGCTCCGGGTGTTGCTTCAGTTAATGGTTCAAGGGTTGGAGATCCATTCAATACCATTCAGGGTGTAACATATCTGACAAATGCTGCCGGAGTAAGAGTTTACAACAGACTTAGTGGTTATGAAGTTTCAGGTCCGGTACAACCATATGGTGTTGGTGTGCCACCAACTACTATGGGATTAACAAATACATTCAGGTATAAAAACTTTTCTTTGAATGTACTTATCGATGGAAAGTTCGGAAACACAGTTCAATCCGGACTTAGCCGTTACATGTACAGATTCGGATTAAAGAAAGAAACTCTTCCTGGCCGTGAAAACGGATTGACAGTGACTGGAGTTGATCAGGCCGGGTTGCCATTTACTAAAACATGGCCGGTTGATCAGATGGATACATACTATAATAATCAGGCAAGTTTAAGTCCGCTTGAGACTTCAGTTTTTGATGGAAGTTTCGTAAAACTTCGTAGCGCTATTTTAAGCTACAGACTTCCGGTTAATAAATTACAGTTTGTGAAATTGCAGTCTGCTGATATTTCTTTGGTATCCAGAAACCTTGCTATCCTATATACCAAGATCAAAGATTTTGACCCTGAATCAAATTATACAATTGATAATAATCAAGGACAGTCTTCGAACACAACTCCAAGACTGCGTGAGATTGGTCTTAATTTAATTGTTAAATTTTAATTTCCACACCTAAAATTTAAAAAATGAAAACGAAGAACTTTAAATATATATGTGTGGCTTTCCTACTTGCTACCATAACAATTTCCTGTACAAAGGATCTTGCAAAATTGAATGATAACCCCAATGGTTATGCGATAGCTAACCCTTTATTCCTGTTCACCAAGTCCCAATTAAC
>CAZTRY010000201.1:0-3792 GCA_964616525.1 uncultured Sphingobacterium sp.
TTCTAAACTATTCTAAACGCATCATTCTCATATGCTACTTTTGCAATAGCCTTGCTTTTAGCATGATAGAATAAACAATCCCAATGCTCTTCAGCGGCCCGTTTCCCGTATTCCTGTCTTAATTCCATAGATTTTCTGCCATCAAAATCATACTTGGCAATAAATTTTCTTAACAGTTGCTCAGGCTCAGGAAGAATATCTGCGCCAAAGAATATGGTTTCTTCATCCTCCCTGATCAGGAATACCTGATGATATTCACAATGACCTCCTGTCAATTCAAAGGCTATCTCCCGGTTAAATTGTCCGCTTCCTTCAATAAAGTGCACTGAGCCGCTGCGTTGAACAAAATCAAAGATCTCCGTTTTGTAAGATCTTGAAGGCTTACTGTAGGCAGCCTCCCATTCTCCTCTTTGAATCACATACTCGGCATTCGGAAAACTTAATGACACCTTACCATCTGAATTATTAACCATTCCCCCTGCATGATCAAAGTGCAGATGCGACATCAGAACAAGACTGACATCAGCAGGATCATAGCCCGCTTTCCTGATATTCTCATGAATAATTAGTCCACCCTGCTCATTTTGAAAGCCCAGTCCGGTATCCAGAATAATCAAATCATTTCCGGTTTCAACCAGAAAAGGCTGCACATAAATAAACAGTGAGGCAGGCCGGTCCTTGGGATTATGAATTGCAGGATCAAATGGAATAAATGTCTTTGAATTATCTACAGAATAAGATCCTTCATATAAGGCGAAAGCTTTCAATGTTCTTTGTTTATTAGGATGTTAAATTCTATTTTTACGGTTTATTAAGGCAAAGATATGCAAAAAAGGTGGGTGGAACGGGAGCTTGAAAACCTTGCAGCAATAACGGAATTGCAGGAATCACTAAATATTGACAGGGTTCTTGCCTGCCTTCTGGTTAAAAGAGGAATCACTGATTTTGAAGAGGCCAGAATTTTTTTCAGACCTGAACTCAACAGACTTCACGACCCTTACCTGATGAAGGATATGGCAATAGCAGTATCCCGTATCAATCAGGCAATTACATCAGGCGAAAAGATTCTTATTTATGGTGATTATGATGTAGATGGAACCACATCAGTCGCCCTCACTTTCAGCTTCTTTAAAAAACTTCATTCAGAAATTGATTTCTATATCCCCGATCGTTACCGTGAGGGTTATGGTATTTCTACGCAGGGAATAGATTATGCGTTTGAAAATGGTTTCTCACTGATTATCGCATTGGATTGTGGCATCAAATCGGTCGATAAAATCGATTATGCAAATGAAAGGGGGATAGATTTTATTATCTGCGACCATCACCTTCCCGGAGATCAGCTGCCTGCAGCAATAGCTGTACTTGATCCTAAACGCAGCGATTGTACTTATCCCTACAAAGAACTATCAGGCTGTGGTATCGGGTTTAAGCTGATTCAGGCATATGCGCTCAAATATGACATTCCTTTTGAGCAGGTAAGTTCCTATCTGGATCTGGTAGCTGTGAGTATTGCATCCGACATCGTACCAATTACGGGAGAGAACCGAATCCTGGCATGGCATGGTCTTATCAAATTGAATACAGAGCCATGCAAAGGCTTATTGGCTCTTATGAATATTTCAGGAAGAAAAGAAAACCTGAGCATCATGGATGTGGTATTCACGATCGGGCCAAGGATCAATGCTGCAGGAAGGATTGATGATGCGAAGCATTCGGTAAATCTGCTGATCGCTGATGACGAAGCCATAGCTCTTGAAAAAAGTCAGATCATCAACACAAAAAATACGGAACGTAAGGAGCACGACAGCAATATTACCGAGCAGGCACTAGCAATGATTGATGGTGATCCGGTTCTGATCAGTCGCAAAACAACCGTTGTTTATAATGCAGACTGGCATAAAGGCGTAATCGGAATTGTGGCTTCAAGGCTTACCGAAAAATATTATCGTCCGACCATCGTTATGACCAATTCAAACGGTTATGCGGCGGGTTCGGCAAGATCAGTAGCAGGCTTCGATCTTTATGAAGCATTATGTGAATGCAGTGATTTGCTGATTCAGTTCGGTGGCCATAAATATGCAGCAGGACTGACGATGAAAACAGAGAACATCCCTGCATTTCAGCAGCGCTTTGAGGAAGTTGTTGCAGCCAGCATTCCAGAAGAATTGCTCGTACAGGCAATAAATATCGATGCAGAAATTGAACTGAAACAGATTGATCCGAAATTCTTCCGCATCCTGAAACAGTTTGAACCATTTGGTCCGCAAAATATGGCCCCTGTATTTGTTAGCAGAAATGTTTATACTTACGGTGCTGCAACAATTGTTGGCAACAAGCATTTGAAAATGTGTGTGCATCAGGATAATATGACCTATTATAATTGTATAGGTTTTGGTTTGGGGGAGTACCTTGATCAAATCAATTCCGGAACAGCATTTGACATTTGTTATACCATTGAAGAGAACACATGGAAAGAGAAAAAATCGATACAGCTGAATATCAAGGGGATACGGGCAGCTCTTCCAAACCGGGAACAATGATTTTAAGAGCCGAGAATCTGGTAAAAAAATATAAGCAGCGTACTGTTGTTAATAATGTATCCTTTCATGTTTCGCAGGGAGAAATCGTGGGATTGCTGGGGCCAAATGGCGCAGGAAAAACTACCTCCTTCTATATGATAGTAGGGCTCATCAGGCCAAATGAAGGTCATGTATTTCTGGATGACGTAGATATCACGGAGGATGCCATGTATCGCAGGGCTCAGAAAGGCATTGGTTACCTTGCGCAGGAGGCTTCAGTTTTTAGAAAATTATCCGTTGAGGATAATATCAAGGCAGTTCTTGAGATGACCAAACTCAGTAAGGAAGAACAAAGAGACAAGCTTGAACAACTGATCGATGAATTCAGCCTGCACAAAGTAAGGAAGAACCGGGGCGACCTGCTTTCGGGAGGAGAAAGAAGAAGAACTGAAATTTCAAGAGCACTTGCTGCCGATCCAAAATTCATCCTTCTGGACGAACCATTTGCCGGTGTTGACCCCATCGCAGTTGAAGAAATTCAAAGTATTGTCGCAAAACTTAAACTACGAAATATAGGAATTCTGATTACCGATCATAATGTTCAGGAGACCCTCTCCATAACCGACAGAGCTTATTTACTTGCCGAAGGTAAGATCATGCTCACAGGTACCCCTCAGGAGATTGCAAACAATGAAATGGCCAAAAAATTCTATCTTGGTCAGAATTTTGAACTGCGAAAAAAGAAAGTCTGAGCCCCAAATAAGCTATAAATCAGAATGACGATTGTAAACTCCATCTTTACCTGGATCATGAAAAAGCGGATGCATCAGATCGAGCTTTTCATAAAATACCCCTATGATGTTCAGGATGAATGGTTTCAGACACTAATCTCCACAGCTCAGCATACCGAATGGGGTAAAAAGTACGGCTACTCATCCATCTATAATCAGGATCAGTTTAAGGAACGGGTTCCGATTCAGAATTATGAATCACTGAAACCATATATCGAAAAAATGATGAGTGGTGAGCAGAACGTGCTCTGGCCATCTGAGATCAAGTGGTTCGCCAAATCATCAGGCACTACAAATGACCGGAGCAAGTTCATCCCTGTAAGCGAAGAATCACTTGAAGAATGCCATTTTAAAGGCGGCAAAGACCTCCTTTCGATGTACTGCGATAACCGGCCCGACGCCAGAATATTTACCGGGAAATGCCTGGTATTGGGAGGAAGCCATCAGATCAACCAATTGAATACAGATTCCTGTTATGG
>CAZTRY010000202.1:0-3785 GCA_964616525.1 uncultured Sphingobacterium sp.
GGGTTCAGATGTATTTCGACCGGCTCAGAGCCCGCACAGACGGAAAGAAAATAGGGGATATTTTTAAGAACTTCTCGCTTTTTGTGTATGGAGGGGTAAATTTTGAACCTTACCGGGCCCGTCTGGAAGAAAGTATCGGGCGAAGAGTAGATTCAATCGAGACTTATCCGGCTTCTGAGGGCTTCATAGCTTTTCAGGATTCTCAATGGGAAAGGGGTCTGCTTCTATTGGTCGACTCAGGTATATTCTATGAATTTATCCCTGCGGATGAATATTATAATGAAAATCCCAGCAGAATATCTCTGGAGGACGTGGAGCTGGATAAAAATTACGCAATAATTTTAAATACCAATGCGGGATTATGGGGCTACAGCATTGGAGACACGGTAAAGTTTGTTTCCAAAAATCCTTATCGGATTTTGGTTAGCGGAAGGATTAAGCACTTTATTTCAGCTTTTGGCGAACACGTAATTGGGGAAGAGGTAGAAAGTTCAATTTTATCTGTAGCTGGTGAGGAGGGTATTGAGATTACTGAATTCACTGTCGCCCCGCAGGTTAGTCCTGAAGATGGCTCATTACCCTATCATGAATGGTATGTGGAGTTTGCAAAAGCTCCTGAAGATATGGATAGTTTCAGTCTTAAAGTAGATCTCGCTTTACAGAAGAAAAATTCCTATTATTTCGATCTGGTAGAAGGAAAAGTATTGCGTCCGCTGCTTATGCATAAGCTTGAAAAGGATGCCTTCAGAAACTATATGAAATCAAAGGGAAAGCTTGGCGGGCAGAATAAAGTACCACGTTTGTCAAATGACAGGCATATTGCTGAAGAATTGAATGAATGGATCAGCAGATAGATCAGGAATCTCAAAAAAATTAATAAGTTTAGGCGATTTCAGTTTTGAATTAATAAATCGGGTTAGGTTTGATGGGAAAAGAGTTTAATAAGGATTTTACATTAAGGAATATTGCTATTCTGGGTTCAACAGGTAGTATTGGTACTCAGGCGCTTGAAGTTATCCGGCAGAATCCGGATCGTTTTCGTGCCTTTGTGCTGACGGCAAACAGCAATGCCGGACTTTTAATCAATCAGGCTCTGGAATTCAAGCCCGACTATGTTGTTATCGCTGAGCAATCAAAACTGGATGAAGTAAAAAATGCCTTAAAAAACACCGAAATCAAGGTTTTATGCGGTCAGGATGAGCTTTGTGAGATTTTGGAACAGCCAGAAATCAGCCTGGTGCTTACCGCTATGGTTGGATTTGCCGGATTGATCCCGACGCTCGCTGCAATCAGGGCAGGAAAGGATATTGCTCTCGCAAATAAAGAGACCTTAGTAGTAGCCGGGGAGCTGGTTACCAGTCTGGCGAAGGAACATGGGGTTAAAATATTGCCGGTCGATTCAGAGCATTCGGCAATCTTTCAATGCCTGGTGGGTGAAGAACAAAATCCGATTGAAAAGATCTACCTGACGGCTTCGGGTGGCCCATTCAGAGGGAAGGACAGGGATTTTCTGGCAACAATCAGTCGTAAAGAGGCCCTTAAACACCCTAATTGGGTAATGGGAGAGAAGATTACGATCGATTCGGCAAGTTTAATGAACAAGGGACTGGAGGTGATTGAAGCAAAATGGCTTTTTGATCTGGATGTTTCTCAAATTGACGTGATCGTTCACCCACAGTCAATAGTACATTCTCTTGTTCAGTTCAGGGATGGCTCAATGAAAGCACAAATGGGTTTGCCCGATATGAAACTACCGATTCAATATGCGATGGCCTATCCCGAACGTATAGAAAATACTTACCCCCGATTCAATTTTGCTGATTTTCCGAATTTAAGCTTTGAACAGGCTGACAAAACGACGTTCAGGAACCTGGCACTTGCTTTTGATGCCTTAAATGCGGGTGGTAACATGCCATGTGTGATCAATGCAGCGAATGAAGTAGTTGTGGCAGAATTTTTGAAAGACAGAATAGGATTTCTGAAGATGAGTGATATCATTGAACAGTGTATGTCTGAAATTGCATTTATAGCCGAACCATCTCTTGATGATTATCTGGAATCAGACAGGATTACAAGGGTCTTGGCACAGGAATTAGTAACAAATAGTAAATTATAGAGTTTAAATATAAAATAAGAGAAAAGGCATGGATGGATTAGTAATGACGGGTCAACTGTTATTGGGATTATCAATTTTAATCATATTACACGAAGCAGGACACTTTTTTGCGGCAAGAGCATTCGGAATCAGGGTAGAGAAGTTCTATCTGTTCTTTGATGCATGGGGCTTTAAGTTGTTCAGTTTTAACTATAAAGGTTGTGAGTACGGTATAGGATGGCTGCCATTGGGTGGTTATGTAAAGATTTCAGGAATGATCGATGAATCAATGGATACCGATCAGCTTGCCGGTCCGCCGCAACCCTGGGAGTTCCGCTCAAAACCGGCCTGGCAACGACTTATTGTCATGCTGGGTGGAGTTACTGTGAATATTGTGCTGGGTATCTTTATTTTCTGGATGCTAACGCTAAAAAATGGAGAGACTTTCATACCAAATGATAAACTACCTGATGGGATTGCGCCGGGAATTATAGGAAAGGAAATCGGTCTTCAGGCCGGTGATCGCATTACGGCGGTGAATGGTATTCCTGTTAAGCGATTTGAAGAATTAACAAGCTCAAAAGTACTGTTGGGTAATACTGAACTTAGTGTGCAGAGAGAGGGTAAAACCATTCCTGTACAGGTTCCGGGTGATGTCCTGGAAATGGTTTCAGATCTGGGAATCGGACAGTTTGTTGAGCCAAGGGTCAGGATGTCGGGCGTCGTACAGATCGCTCCGGGAGGGAATGCAGCAAAAGCGGGCCTGAAGGTTGGCGACAGTATTTTAGCAGTTAATGCCAAGCCGGTTACTTTTTATGATGAATTTAAATCGGAAGTACAGTCGTCTAAAAATAAAACAGTTGCTATCTCGGTCATCCGGGATCAGCAGGCTATGGAAATTCCAACTCAGGTTTCTGAGGATGGAACAATTGGTATTTATATCTCACAATATTTCAATATTCCACTCGAGAGTGTAGACTATGGTCTGTTGGCCGCATTGCCGGTTGGAGCCTCCAAAGCATGGGGCTCTTTCATGGATAATGCCAAGGGACTAGGTAAAGTGGCCTCCGGACAAGTGAAAGCGAACAAAGCCTTCACCGGACCGATAGGTATCGCAACCATGTTTGGCGGTACTGTAGATTGGGTGAAATTCTGGAGCCTGGTTGGATTATTGTCGATGGCATTGGCATTAATGAACTTATTGCCTATCCCTGCTCTGGATGGTGGTCATGCCATTTTCCTGCTGATTGAAATGGTGAAAGGCAAACCTCTTGGCGATAAATTCATGGAGCGTGCTCAAATGGTAGGTTTTGTGATATTAATAACCTTGATGGTCTTTGTTTTTGGGAACGACATCTTTAAGCATATAATTAATTGAGAATTGAGAATTGAGAATTGAGAATTGAGAATTGAGAATTGAGAGTTGAGAATTGAGAATTGAGAGTTGAGAGTTGAGAGTTGAGAGTTGAGAGTTGAGAGTTGAGAGTTGAGAATTGAGAGTTGCGTATTAAAATTACTGTTTTTTTAATAAAAACGGATGTCATCCCGACGCAGGAGGGAACTTAACAATTAATAGTGAAGAATTGACACTCGATAGCTATCGGGTTGAGAATTGAAAGTTTGATTAAATTTCTTAATCCTAATAATCCATTAATCCTATAATCCTAATTGAATTATTTCGAACTATACA
>CAZTRY010000203.1:0-3746 GCA_964616525.1 uncultured Sphingobacterium sp.
ACCTCGGATTTTTACTCAATGCAAAATGGGCTCTGTAAATCAGGGCAAATGCATCCAGGAGAAATAATTTTTTCATTATCAGTATTGAATTTCGGGAATATTCCCAATAAAATTTATCTGGCTATGCAGCCTTCAATATGGTCATTTACCATTCCCGTAGCCTGCATATGTGCGTAACAAATAGTTGTTCCAAAGAATTTGAAGCCCCGTTTTTTCATGTCTGCACTGATGCGGTCTGAAAGCTCAGTTCTTGGCTGCAAGTCCCTGTGACTGCTTAGTTCATTAATAATTGGTTTTTTATCTGGTAAAAATCCCCAGATATAATCGGAAAAAGAACCGAATTCTTCCTGAATTTTCAGAAATAATTTGGCATTGCTTATCGCAGCATTAACCTTCAGCCGGTTTCGAATAATTCCTTCATCCTGTAATAAGCGTTCAACATCTTCCTCGCTGAAAGCGGCAACCTTTAGTACATCAAAATTTGCAAATGCTTTCCGGTAATTTTCGCGCTTCCGAAGGATAGTAATCCAGCTTAGTCCAGCCTGTGCACTTTCAAGAATTAAAAATTCAAACAAAGTCTGATCATCATAAACGGGTTTTCCCCATTCTTCATCATGATATTTGACATATAGAGGGTCGGTGCCACACCAGGCGCATCTGAAGATATTTTGATCTTGGGTCAATGTTTGGTTTATTTATAAATTTAATGCCTCTTTTAATTCAGTTCAATACATGGAATGGCTCAGTATTAATTACTGTTGAGCTCTTCCCAATACTCAAGGGCTCTCCGGTAATGAGGAATAACAATGGAACCTCCTACCAAATTTGCAATCATAAAGATCTCATTCATTTCGGCATGGCTTACACCTTCATCATAGCATTTTTCGAGATGGTATTTGATACAATCATCACAGCGTAAAACCATTGAAGCTACCAGACCAAGCATTTCTTTTGTTTTAACATTCAGTGCACCGTCTGCATAAGTAGTAGTATCAAGTGCCATAAAGCGCTTGATATTAGTATCAGCAGTATCCATAATCCGTTCATTCATCCGGGTACGGTAGCTGTTGAATTCATCGATCATTTTTCCCATATTTTTATGCAATTATATTTTGTAGGCCTTGCCGCTGGTTAGAGTTCCAGTTCAATAGCCGGATCCCAGAATATTTTTTTAAAATCTATAACTTTGTCATTTTCAATTTTAACACCCTCATTTTCAAGTAATTGTTGCATCATATCTTCTGATCCGAAATGAAATTTACCGGTGAGCAAACCATTTCTGTTCACTACCCTTTGGGCAGGTACCGGCGGGAAAGTTGTATGAGCAGCATTCATTGCATACCCGACCATTCTTGATGAGCCTCTGGTTCCAAGATAAGCGGCTATTGCACCATAAGAACTTACCCTTCCTTTGGGTATGAGTCTTACAACCTGGTAAACCTGATCATAGAAACTAAGCTTGTCCATTTACTCAAAACTAAACTTCAGGTAATTTATATTCTTGTCATTTGCAAGATACTTTTTCTCATAATAGGTTTTGATTGAAAGTATCTCATCCGCAAAAGGGGATTTATAAAGGTCGGCAGTACTAATATGAGTAACAAGGCCGAGTTCCTTTATTTTTGCAAGTGTAAAGATATATAAAAGGTCACTATCTGTTTTTAAATGAATAGGACCCTCGGTTTTAAGAACCTTTTTGTACATATCTAGAAACCGGGTTGAAGTCAGGCGCTTTTTTTCCCGGCTAATCTGCGGTTGTGGATCCGGAAAAGTGATCCAAATCTCGGAAACTTCAGTTTCAGAGAAGTAATCCAGCAGATTTTCAATCTGAATCCTGAGAAAGGCAACGTTTGAAATATTCTCTTCAATAGCTGTTTTTGCACCCCTCCAGATTCGGTTTCCCTTATAATCTATTCCTATAAAGTTAATTTCAGGAAATAGTTTGGCGAGGTTGACGGTATACTCACCTTTACCACATCCCAGTTCGAGGATCAAGGGATTATTATTTTTAAAATGTTGTTCGGCCCAATGGCCTTTTAATACTTTTCCATCCTCAAGCTCTATGACATTTTCAAAAGCTGTGATTTCTGCAAAGCGACGAAGTTTATCTTTACCCATTTCTAATTTAAAATGCCAGTAAAAATAGTTTTATCTTTGAATACTCTATAATAATGGAAAAAGCAGCTAAAATTTATATTGCCGGTCATCGTGGAATGGTGGGTTCTGCCATCTTCAGAAAACTCCAAAGGGAAGGTTTTTCTAATCTTTTAACGCGTACTTCCTCTGAACTGGATTTGAGGGACCAGAAGGCTGTGACTGATTTTTTTCAAAAAGAAAAGCCGGATTATGTATTTCTTGCTGCGGCAAAGGTTGGGGGAATAATTGCTAATAATACCTTCAGGGCCGATTTCTTATTTGAGAACCTGTCTATTCAGAATAATGTAATCCATCAGTCTTATCTGAATGGGGTAAAGAAGTTAATGTTTCTGGGATCAAGCTGTATATACCCCAAACACGCAGCACAACCGCTAAAGGAAGAGTATTTATTGACCGGATTACTCGAAACAACAAATGAGCCATATGCTATAGCTAAAATCGCAGGCATTAAGATGTGTGAAGCTTACCGTTCACAGTATGCCTGTAATTTTATATCGGTTATGCCCACCAATTTATATGGTTATAATGATAACTATCATCCGCAAAACTCACATGTTTTGCCGGCATTGATTCGAAAATTTCATGAGGCAAAACTAAACTCTGCAAATCATGTCACAATTCTGGGAACCGGAAGCCCAAGACGGGAATTTCTGTTTTCGGATGACCTGGCAAATGCCTGTTACTATCTGATGCAAAATTACAATGAGCCGGGTATGATCAATGTTGGAACCGGTGAAGATATTAGAATCAAAGAGCTGGCTTTGTTAATCCAAAAGATAATTGGTTTTGAAGGAAGTTTGGTTTTTGATCCTTCAGGACCTGACGGCACTCCCCGCAAACTTTTAGATGTTTCCAAGCTACACAGCAAAGGCTGGAGGCATGAAATTGATCTTGAACAGGGTATCAGGATAGTTTACGATGATTTTAAAAAGAATTACGCATAAAAAAACCTCCCAAATATAACTGGGAGGTTCCTTTTAATAGGTTTCACTATCCGGTGGAATTCCGTAATCATCATCTTCATGCACCCGTTTTTGCTTTCGATTAGATGATTTTATCCATTCAGATAATTTATTAATCAGATTGCTTACAACATCTTTATTTACTGATTTTGCAGTATTCTGGGAAAGTAATTCTACCATTGATTTTAGTAGAAACCCTGATTTTGGAAAAATAAATTTATTCATTATTACCGGCAAACCAATCTGAAAAATGCTGGTTACCCAGTCCTGGTTTAAATTCCCGGGTTCATTTCTCTTGGGTTTAAACATCGGGCTAACCCAATCGTTAATTTTACTGAATAGCATAAGAGGCACCCGGAACCTGCTGACAATTTTATCAGTTTCATATTTCAATTCACCCTCTATCTCAGAACGTTCAGTTCTTAAACGAAGGATTTCAGCCCGCAGATCGTCACTATTTTGAATCCTTGTTCTCATGTTTTTCTACATTTCTATCCCTGAAAAATTTTTCAATCACTAAATTGATGATCCGTTTTTCCAAATATTTCTCTTTGATGGAATTCAAAATTACTGCCCCGAGTAAATAAATACCTGCTACGATTAAAAAACCGCCATAAGTGTTATTTA
>CAZTRY010000204.1:0-3728 GCA_964616525.1 uncultured Sphingobacterium sp.
AAAAATTATCAAAGGGATTAAGAGAACTGGCGCAACCAGTTTTAAAAAATTACTGCCATTAAGAAAAAAAGGTCGCACCATTAATTTTCTTAGTTCTTTGAGTTGATTCATCTTTTTATTATTAGTTATTTCTAAAGCAGAAACCTGCCTTTTATTAGTGCATTTCTACTGAACATGTACCCAGACCTGATCTCAAAAAGTTAAACTGAACATTTGGATGATCTGCAAGGACCGACATTGGAACAGATACATCAGGAATATTGTTTGAAATCATATAGGTTGTTAACCTTTGTCCAAAAGGATTATCATGGGCGCCTGCATGCCATATTGAAACTTTCTCAGCCTGCCAGGTTTCCTTAGGACCTACTGAAACTGCCTGAGTTGGGATTGTTGGTGCATTTCCTCCGCAGTGTAATCTTGAGTTCTGTGCAATTGTGATAGGGTGCAGATCAAGAACACGTGTTGTTAGTTGCTTATATTCTTCAACTGTAGGCGGGTTATCGATATATTTCCCCTCACGCATAGGTGGTTCATTAAATGCCCAGTGTTTCACATCTCCCTGTCCACCCTGCATAATCGCACATTTAGCTTTTGTCCAGCTTTCAATATACTCAGCAGTATCTGCTTTAGCGAAATGCACGTTCTCATCAGGCATCACTAAATCTTTACGTATTCTGTTAAGACATAATGATTTAAATGCTCTTTTGAAAGATAGGGGATGACTCTCTGGCACTTCTTTACCATCAATGACCCACTCATCCATGCACCAGAAGTGTGCGTGTTTAAGCGATAAGCCCAATTCATTAACCAGCATGGCAACCAGAGGCAATTGCTCTGTCGGACCGATTGGTCCGCAAATACCTACAGGATTCGAAGCCGTAGCTGATTTCCAAGTAGTGATAAATTCCAGAGCTTCAGCTAAATAAAACTCCTCGATTGTATCATAAAAGACTACTTTGAAACCTGGTCTTGACATAGCAATCATTTCCTCAGGTGTCAGGGCTGCAATTTTATCTGTTACTTTCTGACCTAAATCCAAAGTGGTATAATCCCACCAACCCGGAGCAATAGAACTTTTCTTACGCATAATATTTTTTTAAAATTGTTATAGTATTTTGTTGTTTAATGTTTTTTATTCGAATTTGTAATCTTGATTTGTTAAGTAACATGCTCCCAGTTCTTTCAAAGGGTCAAATCCACCTTCAGAGAAGCCAAAATGCAGGTGTCTCCTCCATCCTTCAGCATGTTTAAATTGATTTGACATGCTTCCAACTGTTAAAGAGAAATTTTCCATTGCCTGGATATAGGAATTCATTTTCTGACTGTCTTCCAACCAATTCTGCTGACTTTTATGAGCTTCCAATGCTTCCCGCTTCGTGGCGTGGACAGCAGTTGTATCTATGAAAATCTCAGGAATTACCTTCCGTCTCAAAGGGTCTAAAAGTGAATGAGGCAGGGCATGGTAAACTGCACAGTCGTAATTATTTACAGCAGCATGATCAGCTGGGAAATTAGGAACGCCACGAATAAAGGCAGCTGTCACTGCCAAACGACTGGTATTCATATGATCTTCCATATAATCAGATGGCGAATGAGTTAAGATCACTGAAGGTTTAACCATTCGGATGACTCCTGTTAACTTTCTGAGTAATTCAAGCTCATAGAAAATCTCAAAATCGTTGCATATCGGACCATGGAATTGGGCTCCCAAAATATCTGCTGCATTCTGGGCTTCCTTCAACCTGATTTCAGTAGTAGTTAACGAATCGTATTCTATACTCCCACAATTACCGGTTGAAAGATTCATATAATGGATCTCATAGCCTTGATTTTTCAATAAGACCAAGGTTCCGGCCATCATGAATTCTATATCATCAGGATGTGCGGCTACTGCCAGTGCTGTCTTCTTCATCTAACCCTAATCAAATAATTTTATAATCTCACCGGTTTTCCTGTCGCCGCTGATCTGTCGGCAGCAAAAATGATCTCATGAGTTTTTATTCCGTCGCTCAGGCTGGTAAGTGGCATATCAACTCCTTCAAGCAGACATTCGAAAAATTTATCAAATTGTGCCTGATAAGGGTGATCAGCAACATCTCCGGTATCGAGCATTTTCATTGCAAGTGAACTCCATAAATGATGGTCTGTCCCGAGTTTCTCAGAGTGAAATTTATCGTCAAGCAGACTTCCTTCACTGCCGAAAAGATGGGTATGGAAATAGTAGGGTTGAATACAATCAATTATGGCTGAAGATTTACCAACCCTGCCATCTTTAAATTTGAAAATACTTACCCTGCTTGTAGTATACTCATAAGCCTGGAAAATTGGATTTTTAGACTTGGTTTCATAGCTGGTAACTTCCTCAACATCAGTTCCCATGAACAAAAGCATTGCATCCAAGGCATGACAACCGGCTGTCAGAATAGAACTGCCACCTTTTGCCTTTTTAATATTCCAGTGGTACTGGCCATACCATGGACCAAGACCATGGAGGTAATCAACCTCAGCATAATGTATATCACCAATCAAACCGGTATCTACAAGTGCTTTGGTAACCATAAACTGGTTGGAATAACGACACTCAAAACAGATACAAACCTTTACGCCAGCCTTTTTTACTTCAGCATCAATCAGCATACAGTCTTCCCAAGAAAGTGCCATAGGCTTTTCGAGAATAATATGCTTACCGGCTCTGGCAGCGGCAACCGCCTGTGCAGCATGCTGATCAGAATAACTGGTGATTGAAACTGCGTCAATACTTTTATCAGATAGCATTGCGTTTAAATCGGTATAGGTCTTGATCGGAGAACCCCATCTTGCACTTTCAGCTGCATCATCATGAGGGCGCGATGAATAAATTGCTGTAACCTGAGCATTCGGACTTTTATTGATAGCTGTGATGTGTGCAGTAGCAACCCAGCTGTACCCAATTATACCTACATTATACTTTTTCATAAATGCTTAATGTTTAAAAAATTAGAAATTGTTATTTTATTTAATGTGAATATTATAATGATAAATAGATTTTAATTAATTCGCTTTTGCCAGCACACTTGCTAAAGTTACAGGAACCCCTCCAAGCCTTTTGCTTTCATCAGCGGCTTCCATGAACGCATAGATCTCAAGTGTTTCAGCGAGATCAACCGGAGATTTCAGGGTACGAAAGAATTCTGCAACCGGGACAAGCAATCGCCTGTAACCCTCAAATGTCCCAACATTCGCAATTCCCTTCTCTCCAAAAGCAGTACCTCCATAACCTCTGGTACCAGCCCTTAAACCTCTGAATACTCCAATCCGACCACCTTCCCAGGTGCCAACAATCACATCAGTATCCGGTGTATGTGTACGGGTGACCTGCTGACAGCCTACACCTCCAATGATTGTATAAAGTGATTCAACACCATGTATCCCATACCAGTACATATCTGTATGGGATGCCTGTAATGATGCAGGACTATAAGCCTCCGCACCAAGAACCTTACCGACTTTCCCGTTTCGGATTTCCTGAGCTCCACTCACATATCGCAGGGATGAAGAAGAAAAAACTGGCACTTTATACTTTTTTGCAGCGTTCAATATTTGCACAACTTCCTTTAAATTCGCTCCGATTGGCTTATCGATAAATACCGGTTTCCCTGCTATAAAAACTGGCAATAACTGCTCCAGGTGAGGCCTTCCATCATTGGTTTCAAGCATTACAACATCAGACATTGCAAGCATTTTATCTA
>CAZTRY010000205.1:0-3721 GCA_964616525.1 uncultured Sphingobacterium sp.
TTCCTGCATTAACGCTTTTGGGCGAATAGGTTTTGTAGATCATTGGATCAGTCTCCGGATTCCAAACCAAAGTGTCTATTCCATTAATTATTCCGGAGCCTTTGGCTTCTTCCATCTGAAACAACTTTTCAAGACCATTTGAATTGATCGATAGTTCTTTCAGGTAGCTTGGCGAAACTGTGGTAAATTTCCAACAGCACTTCACTGATGCAGCGAGGGAATTAATACAGTTCCCCCAGTCAAGAAGACCGGCTTTATTCAGGTCGAAGGCAGGTAAGTAAGAAATTTTATCCCAGCCAAACCAGCCCTGATATTGTCCGTTATGTATTGTGCATACCGTTGGAATAGATGCCAGCTTGCTGTAGGTAATGGTATGGGAAATCAGAAAAGGAATGAGACCGGTATGATGATCGTGACAATGAATAATATCAGGCTTTATATCAGATTTGCTAATCCAATCCAGAAATGAAAGTTGAAAACTGATAAACTGCTCTATTTCATCAGGATAGCAATATATTTCCGGGCGATCAAGGAGACCGGCAATTTGAATCAGATACAGATCAAAACCCAGTGTTCTGTTTCTTTCTTTGAGAATATGGTATTCAAAAGTTTTTGATCCCAACATCCCTGTTGATTTGAATATAAGATCAAAAGTATTTTCCCTCACGAATTTCCTGTCGTAATAGGGCAATACCACAGAGGCATTTATTCCGGCTTCACAAAGGTATTTCGGCAGCGCACCAACTACATCCCCAAGTCCGCCGACTTTGGCAACCGGGTAGCATTCTGCGCTGAGGTGCATGACATTCATAGAATATTGAAAACTGAATTTAAGAAATGTAAACTACAAAACTTAATATGTTAATCTTATTCGAATAAGATAACAAAATATCAGCCGATATTCAAATTCTGAATATTTGAGATTTAATTAATGAGCCTCCAACCAGTTCCGGCCTTCACCAACCTCAACCAGTATTGGAACCTCCATTTTAATTGCATTTTTCATGCGTTCGGTAATAATCTTCTTCATGATCTCGGTTTCATGGATCAGTACATCAAATACCAATTCATCATGTACCTGCATCGTCATTTTCGAACCCAGTTTGTGATCTTTTATATCCTGATGAATTCTGATCATTGCGATTTTGATCATGTCTGCAGCAGATCCCTGAATCGGTGCATTAATCGCATTTCGCTCTGCAAAGCCACGGACGGTCTGATTGGCCGAATTAATATCTCTCAGATATCGTCTTCTGCCCATAATAGTTTCAACATACCCATTTTCACGTGCAAAGTTCATGGTATCATTCATATACTTTCGGATATTGGGGTAGGTATTGAAATAGTTCTCAATAATTTCCGCCGCCTCCTTTCTGGGGATACCGAGGTTTTGTGATAAGCCAAATGCCGACTGACCATAGATGATCCCAAAGTTTACAGCTTTTGCATTCCTTCGTTGAGTTGAATTTACTTCTTCAGGCCCAATTCCATATACTTTTGCGGCGGTTGCAGTATGAATATCCATACCGTTTATAAAAGCTTCCATCATGTTTTCATCTTTACTGATCTCGGCAATTATCCTCAGCTCGATCTGGGAATAATCTGCTGATAGTATAATATGTTCCTGATCTCTGGGAATAAAGGCTTTTCTAACCTCCCTGCCACGCTCTGTGCGGATTGGAATATTCTGAAGATTGGGGTTATTTGAACTCAAACGACCTGTAGATGCAACTGACTGATTGTAAGAAGTATGAATCCTGCCAGTTTTGGGATTGATCATTTGAGGCAATGCATCAACATAGGTGGATTTCAATTTTTGTAATTGTCTGAAATCGAGAATATCAGCAACAATATCACTTTTATTAGCCAGCCTCAACAGAACATCTTCACCGGTCTGATATTGTCCGGTTTTGGTTTTTTTTGCCTGAGGATCAAGATGAAGTTTATCAAACAGAACCTCTCCAAGCTGTTTTGGCGAAGCGATATTGAATTTAACACCCGCTTTTTCATAAATTGTTTTTTCGAAGGCCCGGATATCAGTTTCAAGTGTCTTTGAGAATTCAAGCAGTGCCTCCTGATCGATTTTTACACCTTCATGTTCAATATCTGCAAGGACATAGATCAGAGGATTTTCCATTTCCTCAGCCAGCTTCCATGCATTGACAGATTTTAGGATGGGTTCGAATACAGTCTTCAACTGAAGGGTTATATCAGCATCTTCTCCCGCATATTCTTTTACCATTTCTATATCAGCATCCCTCATATTTCCCTGATTCTTACCTTTGTCTCCAATCAGTGTGCTGATACTTACCGGACTATAATTCAGGTAATTTTCAGCCAGCAGATCCATGTTATGACGCGAATCAGGATCAATCAGATAATGTGCAAGCATGGTGTCGAAAAGTTCACCCTGCATATTGATATCATACCATTTCAGGACCAGGATATCATATTTTATATTTTGGCCAATCTTAGAAATAAGCGGATTCTCCAAAACTGATTTAAAAGCTGCCACAATAGTTCGGCATTCATTCTGGTCGGCAGGAAGGGGGACATACCATGCTTCACCTTGTTTCACACTGAAGGAAAGCCCGACTAGCTCGCAATTGTTCGCATCTAGTCCGGTAGTTTCAGTGTCAAAACAGAAAAAACTGTGGTCTTTAAGCAAATGAATCAGACTGTTTCTTTTCTCTTCCGTATCGACTAACTGATAATTATGATCAGTATTACTGATGTTTTTGAAACCCAGTGGCATTTGCGGAAGGCTCGCTTCTTCCCCTTTATTTGAATCGACCGGCTCCTTTACTTCATGATTTCCAAACAGATCCATTTGCCCTGATGTAGGGCTGGATTTTATTTCTGCAATGCTGAATTCATCACCAAAAACTCTTTTTCCAAGGGTACGAAACTCCAGTTCTGCGAATAGGGGTTCCAAAACATCCCGGTTTGGTTCGTCAACGTGCAAAGCATCAACATCAAGATCTACCGGTGCATTCAGCATGATGGTAGCAAGTTTTTTTGAAATCAGACCCTGTTCTGCGAAATTTTCTACATTTTCCCGAAGTTTTCCCTTCAGCTCATGACTATTACTGATGATATTTTCAATTGAACCGTATTGTTTGATCAGTTGTTTTGCGGTTTTTTCGCCTATTCCCGGAATACCCGGGATATTATCCACGGCATCGCCCCATAAACCCAGAATATCGATTACCTGTTCAACATGATCAATTTCCCATTTTTCAAGGATCTCTTTAACACCCTGAATTTCCATTCCATTACCCATCCGGGCAGGCTTGTAAATAAAAATGTTCTCAGAAACGAGCTGTCCGAAATCTTTATCGGGAGTCATGCAGTAAACTGTAAATCCTTCGATTTCGGCTTTTTTGGCCAAAGTGCCTATCAGGTCATCTGCCTCGTATCCATCAGAAAAGATAACCGGAATGTTAAATCCTTCGATCAGGCGGATGATATATGGAATGGCAGCTGAAAGGTCCTCGGGCATTGCCTGGCGGTGAGCTTTATATGCCGTAAAATCAGTATGCCTTTCAGTAGGTGCATCGGTGTCAAATACCACGGCCATATGACTGGGGTTTTCTTTCTTAAGGACCTCCAGCAAAGTATTTGTGAATCCCATTATGGCGGATGTGTTCAAACCACCGGAGGTGAACCTCGGATTTTTACTCAATGCAAAATGGGCTCTGTAAATCAGGGCAAATGCATC
>CAZTRY010000206.1:0-3690 GCA_964616525.1 uncultured Sphingobacterium sp.
TTTAATTTAACTGCCGTTGCTCTTTGTCATTGCGAGCGCAGCGTTTTGTCATTGCCAGCGCAGCGTTTTGTCATTGCGAGCGCAGCGAAGCAATCTCTATGCTAACACTCTAACTTACTGAGATTGCTTCGTCGTGCCTCCTCGCAATGACAGGGGTTGTACCTCCTCGCAATGACAGTAGTCGTGTCTCGCAATGATATATACATTCTCCTAAAAAAACGTCAATGGTAGGAAAGCAAAGCAATCACATTCAAACTATGGAATTGATAATTAACAATATTATCTATGAAAGATCATAATTACTTCGTTTACATGTTAAGTAATACACTTAATACCGTGATTTATACAGGAGTAACCAATAATCTTGAGAGGAGGATGTTAGAACATAAATCAAAACATAATTCCGGCTTTTCGGCAAAATACAATTGCAATAAATTGGTCTATTTCGAAGAATTCCGGTGGATTAAAGAAGCAATTGCACGAGAAAAACAAATTAAAAGTGGATCACGTTCAAGAAAATTGAATCTTATAAATTCTATGAATCCTGGTTGGGCTGACCTCAGTAAGGATTGGTTTACTGATAATGATATTTCTTCATATAATATTTGAATTTATAGATCATAAAATGGTCAGTCAATGGATTAGTTATTGGTTTTTTCCATTGGGAGTGCAGAGTTTTGTCATCGCGCGAGTAGTGTTTTGTCATTGCGAGCCCAGCGTCTTGTCATTGCGAGCCCAGCGTCTTGTCATTGCGAGCGCAGCGAAGCAATCTCCACTTCAATCGGATTCTTAACATGAGATTGCTTCGTCCTACCTCCTCGCAATGACAATAGTCGTGCCTCCTCGCAATGACAGTGGTCGTGCCTCCTCGCAATGCCAGATACATTAAACGTCAAGGACAGCGCAGCGAAGCAATCACACTAATATCCTAACAGCCATGTAGAGCAAAGGCTTCTAATTATCCAGAAAAATTATGTACTTCTACGAATTCATCCGCTCTTCCATTTCCTCCAGCGGAACGCCTTTTGTTTCAGGAACAAAAAGGAAGACCCAAATTAATTGCAAAATCATCATTCCGCAAAAAATCCCAAAGATGACTTCAGGGATTAACATCTCAGTCATTAAAGGAAATACCAGGGTTAACAAGGCCGCAAAAAACCAATGCGTGAAACTGCCCAGCGATTGACCAAATGCCCTCTGCCTGTTTGGAAATATCTCGCTGATAACCACCCATATGACAGCACCTTGCCCCATGGCATGCGCTGCAATGAATGCAAAGATGTAATAGGGGACCATACCCACATTACCCGAGGCGAAAGCCCAGCTGGTCAGACCCAGCGAGGCAATATATCCGAAGGAACCAATGTAAAGCAAGTTCCTGCGCCCAAGTTTATCGATGAGCCATAATCCAACAAAGGTGAAAATCAAATTTATGACGCCTAATCCAACAGATTGTAAAAGAGCAGCTTACAATTCAAGTCCGGCCATTTCAAAAATTCTTGGGGCAAAATATAGGATGGCATTGATTCCTGAAAGCTGATTAAAAAAAGCAATGAAAAAAGCAAGCAGAACGGGTTTTAGTAAGCGCCGGGTGAATAGTGCACCTCCTTGCTGTTTTTCATCTGCTGTATTAATAATTTGATTATATAAATGCTTAATTTCCTCCTCTGTTGAACCGGACCCTGTCTTTTTCAGTACAGCTAAACCACCTCCCAAATCATTTTTGCGAACAATTAGCCAGCGTGGACTTTCGGGCAGACCGAAACATAAAATGGTAAATAGCAAGGATGGAAATGCTAAAACACCCAGCATCCATCGCCATGAATTTTCACCAATATCTCCAAGCAGGGAATTGGACAAAAAAGCAATCAGAATACCGAAGACAATATTAAACTGAAACATCCCGGTAAGACGACCTCTATACTTTGGAGGAGCGATTTCAGAAATAAACATCGGAGCAGCAATTGTAGATATACCTACCCCAAGCCCTCCCAGGAATCTGAAAAACATAAATGAATATACCTCAGTAGTCAATGCTGAGCCTGCTGCCGAGATCAGGTAAAGCACTCCGATCCAGATTAAGGTTTTTTTCCGCCCAAAATATTCGGTAGGCCAGCCACCAACCAATGAACCCAGCACTGTGCCCCAAAGCGCCATGCTGATTACCAGTCCATGCAACATACTGTCCAGTCCCCAAAGTTTCTGTATAGTTTGTTCCACTCCTGAAATCACCACCGTATCGAAGCCAAAAAGAAAGCCTGCAAGCGATGCTACGACAGCACTTTTATACAAAAAGAAATGTTTGCCCATACCTGATATCCGATTAAAATTCCTGCTTTAAGTTCTCAATATTTTCAAAAATAAATGGAGGATTCGCCCCTTTCTGAGAAGCTACCCAGGCTCCCAGGCGGCAGGCAAATTCAAGAGCCTCCTTCAATGGCTTATTTCCAGTGTAATAATGAATGAATCCGGAAAGAAATGCATCGCCTGCTCCAACTGTATCTATGGTTTTTACTTTAAATCCACTCTGATATAATTCTTCATCTACCATTTTCAAAAACGCACCCTCAGCACCCCGGGTAATACAAAGCATTTTGAGTGCATATTTTTTAAAAACGAGATCTGCTGCCACTTCCAAATCCTCAGAGTCCAATCCACTCCATGCTGAAATTTGAAAAAGTTCCTCATGATTCATTTTAACCAAATCTGATCTTCTAAGTAATTGTTCAACAATAGCCTGATCAACAAAAGGAGGTCGGAAATTGACATCGAAAACCTTGATTGCAGCAGTGTTTAATAATGAAAGCAGGGTTTCGAAGGAGGTTTTATTGCGGCATGAAAGACTCCCATAAACCAGAACATCAAATTCCGGCAGTTTATTAGTTTGATGGATATAGTCCCATGCCGAAGGGAAAACAATTTCATATTGGGCATCTTTAGTTTCTGAAAGATGCACATTGACTGCCCCTGTCGGATAATTGCTTTGCTGGATAAATTCGGTGGAGAGACCATTTTCACACAGGTATTCCAGCAGACTTTCTCCCAATTTATCATTTCCGCAACTGCTAAAGATGAAAGCATCAGATCCCAGTTTCTTTAATCCAATAGCCACATTCATGGGCGCTCCACCCGGGACTGCACCGTCAGGAAAAACATCCCATAACATCTCACCATAGCATAGAATCTTCTGCTTCATGTTAGTATTTGGTACATATTCTACTCAAATAAATAAATTTAAGGTCAAGCCGACGTAACGCTTTCAAAAACCACATAGAGACATAGCATTTTAAAGCTGCAAAATTCATTTTAGATAGTTATGTTTCGAACTCGGGTTATTTTAAAATGGATCCCTTAAACCGGGTAAATTAATATTGAATATAGTTTAAATCAGTTAAAATCTATGACGTAAATTTTTTCATACCCCATGTTTTATCAAAATTATAGGGTAAGCAAAATGGGGTTCCAGTCTTAGGTCAATGTCATTAAGATAAGGGGCAGGAAGTTGTGGTCTTCGCCAGATCCGATAGCTATCGGATGACAATGCATTTTTTTAGTATTAGGGAGATCCTGACTTCCGTCAGAATCGTGTGACCCCAAAAAGCACCTGTAATGATACCACTCAGATTCCGGCGAAGGTGGCTGTTGCTCAACCTACCTAAGCCAGATTTTACCGAGTTGCATTTTTTATAA
>CAZTRY010000207.1:0-3683 GCA_964616525.1 uncultured Sphingobacterium sp.
TTTACACTTTTTGCAATATTTCCATCCTGGCTTAAAGAAATGCCAAAATCTGGCGGCTGGCTCAATACAGTTAAGGTTTCACTGGGCTTTCTTGAGATAGCACTTGCATTTAAGTTTTTGTCCAATGTAGATCTGGCCTATCACTGGGGTATTTTAAACCGTGATGTTTTTCTGATCATCTGGATCGTTGTTTTTGGATTATGGGCATTGTATCTTCTAGGCAAGATCCGCTTGTCGCATGATAATGAGATTAATTTCCTTTCATTGCCAAGATTGTTTTTCTCCATGCTGATTCTTGGATTTACACTGTACATGGTTCCGGGATTATGGGGGGCACCTCTCAAGGCGATCAGTGCCTGGCTTCCGCCACAGGTGACCCAGGAGTTTGATCTGTACTCAAACAGGACTAGCAGTCAGGCAATAGCAGCCGGAACATCCGGAAAAAAATATTCCGGACTGTTTCATGCTCCTCACGGTCTGGATGCATTTTATGATTATGAAGAGGGACTTGCCTATGCAAAAACTGTGAATAAACCTATCCTGATAGATTTTACGGGATGGAGTTGTACTAACTGTCGTAAAATGGAGGCCAGTGTATGGCCGGACAAGGAAGTCCTGCGCCGGCTCAGAGAGGACTATGTTTTAATATCTTTGTACGTGGATGATAAAACAGAACTTTCGGAAGCTGAAAAGTATGTTTCGGGCTTCAGTGGTAAAAAAGTAAATACGATCGGACAAAAGTGGAGCGATTTTCAGGCATCCAGATTTGGAACCAATTCTCAGCCTTATTATGTTATAGCAGATCATGAAGGCAAGGTACTGGTTCCACCACAGGCTTATAATCTGGACATCAGTAATTACGTTAATTTCTTAGACAAGGGTAAAATTGCTTTCGGGCAAAAATGATTGAAATGAATAAAGCGAACATAAAAAATATTGGAGTTTTTACATCCGGAGGTGATTCGCCCGGGATGAATGCCGCAATTCGTGCTGTAGTGCGTACCGGCTTATATTATGATCTTAAAGTAACAGGAATTTACCGGGGTTATGATGGGATGATAAGTGGTGACTTTCATCTGATGGATCGTAAATCGGTAGCGAATATTATTCAGCGTGGCGGGACAATACTGAAAACGGCCAGAAGTGAAGAATTTCGGACGGCAGAAGGCAGAAAGAAAGCTTATGAGCAATTAAAGAAGCATAATGTTGATGCTATTGTAGCGATTGGAGGCGATGGTACCTTTACCGGTGCCAATATATTTTATGATGAATATAAAGTACCTGTAATCGGGCTTCCAGGAACCATCGATAATGACCTTATAGGAACAGATTTTACCATTGGTTATGATACTGCAATCAATACTGTAATTGATGCAGTGGATAAGATACGGGATACTGCCGAATCACATGACCGATTGTTCATTGTTGAGGTGATGGGCCGCGACTCAGGATTAATTGCCCTGAGAAGTGGTATTGGCTCTGGTGCCGAGGCAATACTTATTCCCGAAACCAAAACGGATATCAATGCCCTTCTGTCACGTTTAGAGCACAGCCGTAAAGATAAATCTTCAAAGATCATTATTGTAGCCGAGGGTGATGATGCGGGTGGTGCGTTTGAAATTGCTAAATCGGTAAAGGACAAGTTTCCGGGTATTGATACCAGAGTGTCAATACTTGGCCATATTCAGCGGGGTGGTCCTCCATCCTGTATGGACCGGGTATTAGCAAGCAGGCTGGGTGTGGCGGCCGTTGAATCATTAATGGAAGGCAGAAACAGGGAAATGATCGGAATTGTAAATGGTAAAATACATTTCACACCATTTGGTAATGCTATAAAGCATAACCCGGAAGTGAATCCTGAGCTTTTAAAAATCGTTGAAATCCTCTCACTGTAAAAATAAGCTGGTTTGATATGAAAAATTCAGGTTTTATCTTCGGTGCATTGATCGTTTTGCTGGCAGCCTGTGGCGAACCGGCAAAAAAAAACAATAGTGAAAAGAATTTAGCAGCAGACATTTCCCTAAAACTTGAAAAAATAGCTGAAGGATTACACTCTCCTGTTGCCGCGGCTTTTAGTCCCGAAGGTTTAATGCTGGTATGCGAGCAAACCGGACAAATCAGGGTACTTGAGAATAATAAACTGATTGATAAACCCTTTTTGAATCTGGAGAGCAAGCTTGTCAAAATAAGTGGCGCCTATGATGAACGGGGTTTACTCGGAATAGCCCTTCATCCTGACTATGCGAGCAATAAAAAATTCTATGTGTATTACAGTGCCCCTTCTACTGAAAAAGGGCTTGATCATCAATCTGTAATTGCTGAATACAAAGTTTCAACAGATCCAATGCTTGCCGATGCGGCTAGCGAAAGAATATTATTGACAATTCAGCAGCCCGAAAGCAATCACAATGGCGGTGATCTGAAGTTTGGACCCGATGGTTATTTATACATTGGAGTTGGGGATGGTGGTGGCGCCGGAGACCGGCATGGTGAAAAAGGCAATGGCCAAAATCTGAATACTCTTTTGGGTAAAATTCTAAGAATTAATGTGAATACCAATCAAAATTATGGCATTCCAAATGACAATCCATTTGCAGGCAAGGAGGCAAAGCCGGAGATCTGGGCCTATGGTTTACGTAATCCATGGCGGTTTTCATTCGACAAAAATTCAGGGCAGCTTTTTGTTGCGGATGTAGGTCAGAATAAATTCGAGGAGGTAAATATTATAGAAAAAGGTGGAAACTATGGCTGGAAGATCATGGAAGCGAGTCATTGTTTTGATCCGGAAGAGAACTGTAAGACTGAAGGATTGATCTTACCAATAGCAGAGTATGAACATGAAGAAGGGATTAGTATAACCGGTGGATTTGTGTATCATGGCAAAGAACTGACCGGACTCACCGATAAATATATTTTTGCCGACTGGACAGGTCCGGTGTTTTATCTTGAAAAGAAGGGCGAATCCTGGATTCGTGGAACGGTCAGTCTTGCAGCTAAACCATCCGGCGATTTGAAAATTCTGAGTTTTGCCCAGGATAATAATGCAGAACTTTATGTTCTAACGAACCAGGAGGTTGGTCCGAAAGATATTAAAGGAGCCGTTTATAAACTGATAAATCCCTGATGGAAAATATAAGGAATCATTTTATTGAAGCCAGGGAAGTTCTGGACAGCTTTATTTCAGACCCCCGGAATTTTCTGAATATTGAAGGAGCCGGGAAAATTATTGTAGACGCCATTAAAGGTGGTGGCAAAGTGATTTCCTGCGGAAATGGAGGATCGATGAGTGATGCCATGCATTTTGCTGAGGAGCTTTCGGGAAGGTACCGCAACGACCGGCCTGCTTATGCTGCCATTGCTATTTCTGATCCAGGCCACTTGTCATGTGTAGCCAATGACTATGGTTATGCATTTGTTTTTTCGCGGATGGTTGAAGCCATTGGCTCTGAGGGAGATGTCCTATTTGCAATCAGCACCAGTGGAAATTCTGAAAATATTTTGAAGGCGATCGAAGCTGCCCGAAAGAAGGGAATGAAAGTGATTGGTTTGACAGGTAAGGATGGTGGTAAAATGGCAGGTTTATGTGATGTTGAAATCCGGGCTCCCCGTTCAGAATATGCCGACAGGGCGCAGGAAATTCATATTAAGGTGATACACTCACTTATAGATTATATTGAAACAAA
>CAZTRY010000208.1:0-3666 GCA_964616525.1 uncultured Sphingobacterium sp.
CGTAAGTCGCTATACTGTGGCAGTTTATCATAAAAATCAATTTGCTTAAGATTGCCGTTTGGATCATAGCTGTATATTGTTTTACCGGATGGCATATATCCTGCCTGGGTGTAAGTAAATTGCTCCTCAAGACGTAATCTTTTTGGAGACTTGGCGCCTCCCAAAGTATAAACAACAGATTCATTTAGCTGATCTTTATTGAGGCTGATCTCATCCGTTAGGCCCCATTTACTGAGTTTAAACTGATATTTTACACCAGATTTTGGAAGTAACACTTCATTTATTCCTCCTGAAAGTAATGTATCTTTCTCCGTCACAATCCCATTCGAATCCCAGCTGCTAAACTTGAATGAAGCGGGTATGTTATCATAGTTAATATCTCCCACAGTGATTACTGCCTGAACCCTGACCTTAATAAATTTATCTTCATCAATGGTCTGAACCTTGAAATCAGCTGTCTGATATCCAAAATTCTCCGCCTTATCTTCATTCAGAACTTTTACAACTTCAACAGGAAGGTCAAAAATATCAGTATTCGCAAGTTTAATGCTGATGTTCAGAGGTACTTTCACCACCGAAGCTTTTATGGAGTTAGCCCGGGGTGCCGCAAATCGGGTGAGACTATCTCCATTACTTATTATAAAACTGCTTACATAATAGTTCCCAGCATCAAGTCTGATCTTTTCTGTGATGTACTTTCCGTTAAAGCTAATGCCCAGCTTTTTATTTTTCAGCACTTCTTCATTCTTATCATTCTTTATCGTTACGATTCCGAACAAATCTGAAGTATCGTAAGCAGATCCATCCGGTAGTGAATCGAGCATAATTCTGAATGTATTCATCTCAAGTGGAACTGGTAACGACAGGCTACTTTCCTCCTTTGTGCATGAACTTAAGCCTATTAGAAGGATAAAGAGGTAAAAAAAATTAAAATTTATTGATTTCATCTGGTTGATATTATAAGATTCAGGGACTTTTCAGGCAATATGATTCCTGCACCTGAATGGTGTTCGTTAAAAAATATAAAATTTGTTTATTGAGGCCGGATTTAAAACATTCCGGCAGGGCCGATCCTGATTGCTTTTAGTTCTTCACATAAACAGGCAATCTTTTTGCCCTCAATTTACTTTTTGTGCTTATTCTGGCAACTGCCTCCGGTTTTGAGGTATGATACAAAGAAAGACTCATTTCATTCTCACTTGCACGGGCCCCGGGCACATAAGCTGTTGAAGAGCCGTTATTTAATACCCCACGCAATACAGAAGTACCGACATTAATTCCGGCTGCAGCCGCTTCTGACATAATACGCTTATTCTGTACCCTCGTACGGATGAGCATATTTGCACCAAGAATCTTTGCTAATTCGGCAGATGACCGATTCCAGGAATCTTTTATCGAAATTCCATTCTCTTCAAGTTTGCTGTTGACAAGGCGAAAGTCCATCAGCTTAACGCTCCATTTATTTCGCAGTCCACCACTTGTAGCATGGAATAAAAGATCATCATAAATAGATTCCTGAATTTTGCCACTCTGCTCAATCTCCATTTTTGAAATCCGATCAGGCCCCCAATTCTTTGGTAGATTGCCCGTAAAGAATACTTCAGCAGGAAGTACAGCCAAAATCTGGGTACCAGGATCAGGCTTAGAAAAAAAGGCTTTGTCTTTATAGACCTTTGAACTACAGGAAGCCAATAGTAAAAGGCCTGGTATTAATAATTTAATAAAGTATTTCATCTGCATCACTTTGTTGTTTTCTTTTGCCAGATGGAACCTTGATGATTAAACCCCGAAGGGCTCATGACCACAAATATGGAAACTGAAAATCGGGAATAAATAAACATTGCCATGTGTGTTTATTATGTATTTTAATCATGCCGGATTCATCCTAAAAAAATAATAAATATGCCCTAAACTTCCTAAACTCAGCATGTTGAACATTCCGGAATATTGAACAGGTTTATCAGCAAGGGCAAACTTAGTCTGATTGTCACAATTATATAGACGTAACGAAATCGCCTTTCGTTACAAACAAGTTAAAAATATCCTCAAGTACTCCATTTTGAGCAAAAATCCGGACATTAAACCGAGTTTAAATTCAAAATACCTAAATTCGCCTAATGAGCAAGCTAGCCACCGATTTCCTACGTACCTCTGATACAAAGGCCTTTGATCTGGATCATCGCCGTATCATAAATTATAATATTGGTAAATATCATGTAGCTGTTAATCGGGGATTGTCAAAACTTGCCAATCTTGAGAATTCCAAACGTAAAGCCCATACCATAAAATGGAAGGTGATGGAAAATCTTGATAAACTTCTTCCGGAGTTTGAGTCAAATTTCCAGAGGAAAGGAGGCAAAGTGATCTGGGCGAATGACATCGAGGAGGCTCAGAACGAAATCCTTCAGATCATTAATAAAGCAGGGGCAAAAACAGTCATTAAATCCAAATCAATGGCTACCGAGGAAATTCACTTAAATGAGTTCCTTGAAAAAAATCATATTGAAGCATTGGAAAGTGATCTCGGCGAGTATATTGTTCAACTTTTGGGGCAAAAGCCTTACCATATTGTTACTCCGGCTATGCACCTCAGCAAGGAGGATATTGCAAAATTATTCAATGAAAAGTTCGGCACAGCAATAGATTCCACACCGGAACAGCTTACCATGAAAGCCCGGGAGCTATTAAGGGAAAAATACACTTCCTATGATATTGGTATTACCGGCGGAAATTTCCTGATTGCAGATAGCGGCAGCATCGCACTGACAGAGAATGAAGGAAATGCCAGATTAACAACCACATTCCCTAAAATCCATATCGCAATAGTGGGAATAGAGAAGGTCATTCCTACATTAAATGATCTGGATTTGTTTTGGCCAATTTTATCAAGCCATGGTACCGGACAAAACCTTACTGTTTACAATACCATTCTGGGTGGTCCGCGACAAGGGAATGAAAGCGACGGACCGGAGGAAATGTATGTGATCCTATTGGATAATGGCCGCAGCAAGCTACTTGCCCAAAAAGAGCAGCGACAGGCACTTTACTGCATACGCTGTGGTGCATGTCTTAATGCTTGCCCTGTTTATAAAAATATAGGCGGCCATACCTATGAGACTACTTACAGCGGTCCGATTGGCTCAATCATAACTCCGCATATGTCCGGCATGAAAGAATTCAAGCATTTAAGTTATGCTTCAAGCCTCTGTGGAAAATGTACCGAAGTATGCCCTGTGAAGATCGAAATCCATAAAATGCTATTATTGAACAGAAGAGATTCAGTTCAGCAGGGACTAAGTCCATTTTCAGAAAATATGGGATGGAAAGGCTGGAAAACGGGTATGCTAAAAAGAAAAACGATGGATATGTTCGGCGGTAAATTCAAAAATTTAATGCTCCAGACTTTCTTTAAGAAAAGCTGGGGTAAGCACCGTGAACTACCAAAAGTTGCTGAAAAATCATTCAGTAAGCAGTGGAAAGAGCAAGGACCGGACTAAATCTGATTAGATGTAATTACCTGTTTTCTGTTACCAGTTGTCTGTCATCTGGAATTAATCCTGACTTTCAAATGAGTAGTATTCCTCCTGGTTCTTGATACTCGAAGAGTAATCTGTTACCAGTTGTCTGTTACCTGGAATTAATCCTGACTGTCATATGAGTAGTATT
>CAZTRY010000209.1:0-3657 GCA_964616525.1 uncultured Sphingobacterium sp.
CTCAAAGAAGGAAGTATTAAAAAAATGGGATGAAGGCTGGAATGTATTTTTAGACAGTCTGAAATCCCTGAAAGAAGAGGATCTTGATAAAACGATTTACATCCGTAACCATGGGCATTCTGTGATGGAAGCTATTAACAGGCAAATGGCTCATTACCCCTACCATATTGGCCAGATTGTATTTATTGGTAAAATGTGTGCCGATAACTGGAATACCCTTTCTATTGCCAAAGGAAATTCAAAAACATTTAATGCCGCTAAATTTTCTCTGGATAAACACCAGGAACATTTCACGGAAGAGTTTTTACAGGATTCTGAAAAACGGAACCGGAACTGAAAATCAGAATAATTGAACTTTTAAATATTCCAACAGATGTCATTTTCTATTACCAAATCTATCGCTATTCTCGAAAGGACTCCGAATGTACTTTCAAGTATGCTCAAAAACATCCCCAATGACTGGGTCAGTTGCAATGAAGGTCCTGAAACCTGGTCGGCATTTGATGTAATTGGTCATCTAATTCATGGTGAAAAGACCGACTGGATGCGCAGGACTAAAATTATTCTTTCCGACAAAACAGATAAAAGCTTTGAAGCCTTTGATCGCTTTGCCCAATTCAAAACCAATCGGGGAAAATCAATAAATGATTTAATTATCGAATTTGCCCGTTTAAGAGAAACCAATCTTGAAGAATTAAAAACCCTCCAAATCAATGAAAGTGATCTCAAAAAAACCGGAAATCATCCGGCTTTTGGCGCTGTAAGCTTAAAACAATTACTGGCAACCTGGGTGGCACACGACCTGAGTCATATTGCCCAGATCTCCAGAGTTATGGCCAAACACTACAGAGAGGATATTGGCCCCTTTATTCAATATCTAAGGATTATGAACTAAAGAATTTTATCTGAGTGATATAATGAACCAGAAAATTGGCTTTCACCACAGGGATGTCTACCTGAATTAATACTGAGGCTAAAAATCAAATAAATTTGCGAAACCGAATAGTTGCATATATATTTGCAACCAAATGGTTTCATAATATTTTAAGTGTTTGTTAACTTGAATATTTAAAGCAAATACTGAAGAGTTAAATGTGTATTTAAATTATGAAATACCGCAAATGATGCATTTTGTGATGAAAATGGTGAGATAAATCCTAAGCTACCAAGGACAAACCGGGTAGTAAGCTTTTTGGATTTTGGAACAAATACAATCGTTGAAACTATTGTAACTTACAAATCTCTGGAAGATTTGGGAACCGTATTAAAAATGAGCATGCAGCAAGGATTGGCTTCTGCAATGGAAAGATTAGACGATTTATTCTTAACTATAACTAAATAAAAACATGAAGCAGAAAATAATTTTTGTACTAAGTCTGCTAAGCGGACTTATGCTAATAAACGCAGGCCTAAATAAATTCCTGAACTATATTCCTGTGCCTGAGGACTTGCCCGAAAATATGAGAAGGGTTAACGATGCATTCATGGAAATTGGCTGGCTCCTGCCGCTGATAGGTGCAGCAGAAATACTTGGTGGAATTCTGTTCATTATTCCAAAAACCAGGGCTTTAGGGGCTTTAGTAATTTTCCCGGTAGTGCTTGGAATATTGTTAACACATATCATCATTATGCCTGCCGGTTTAGTCATGGCTATTGTATTAATGGCAATCAATCTTTGGGTTATTTATGAAAACAGGGGGAAATATTTGCCTATGATCCGTTAAATTAAAAGCAGAGGATTTATAAAAAACAATTTAACAACAGTACTTTTATAAAAATCTGTATTTAACCATCATGAATAAAATAATGTGGATTGCTTTGGCATTCCTTTCTGGAGCATTTTTACCCATTCAAGCCGGATTAAATGCCAAATTGGGAAAAGCAGCCGGAAGTCCGGTTTATGCTTCGATGCTATCATTTGCTATTGGCACAGTGGCACTTATTTCTTATATCTTAATAACGAAGCAATCCATATCATGGGCAGGTGTCAAAGAGGAACCTACCCAGGTTTGGTTCGGAGGTTTGCTAGGTGCATTTTATGTAACTGTAATAATATTGGCTTTCCCAAAATTAGGCCCTGGATTAACATTCGGACTGGTTGTGGCTGGACAAATGTTCATTTCAATTTTATTGGAACATTTCAACATACTTGTTGCTCAACAAAATCCAATCAGTTTTATGAAAATAATTGGAGTTTTGCTTGTAATTGCAGGAGTCATCGTCATCAGAAGATTTTAATTAGGATGCACTTGAATTGATATCATGGATAACTTAAACAAATCCTTTTAATACCTTCGCCTCTATACTTCTTAAAACATGAGTTCAAAGCAAGCAGGAAGACCTGGGTTATTTTCATTTAAAGAATTCTTTGAGTTGGGATACTGGAAAATAGTGAAACTGCTTTCTAAAGACCTGACTAAAAACTCACATTATAAATATTTTTATACTGATAACTTTTCCATCTCTGAAGAATATTACCGGGATAAAATCATCCTGGACATCGGTTGTGGACCAAGAGGCTCTCTGGAATGGGCAGATATGGCAAAAGAACGCATCGGAATGGATCCTCTTGCCGATCAGTACCTCAAAATGGGTGCAAAAGGACATAAAATGACTTATGTGAAAGCCTATGTTGAAGACATCCCCTTCCCAGACCATTATTTCGATACCATATCCTCCTTCAATTCATTAGACCATGTTGAAAACATGGAACTAGCCTGCAGGGAAATTCGCAGAGTACTAAAGCCCGGGGGATTGTTTTTGCTGCTGGTAGATATTCATACCAAACCTACACTGACTGAACCTCAAACCATGAACTGGAATTTTATCAAAGAGTACTTTCCCGGATTTGAAGTTTTGGAAGAAAAGCATCTTGAACGTACCGAAACTTACAAAATTTACAGCAATGTCAGGAATAGTAAACCAGCCAAAGCGGATGCCCTTACTGGGGTTTTGACTGCAAAATTAAAAAAGCCTGCACAACAGGGAATCCACGAATTGTAAAAGGCAAACTGCTGCTTTCATCCATTGGATCCTATGCAAAATATATTTCTTATTTAATTGTATTTTTTCAATCCATTAACAAAAGCATTTCTGATAAAACAAAAGCAAGCTGTGAAAAATTCTGGAGAAAAAGTCATTAAGCAACTCACTATTTTATATAGCGATTTAAAAACTGCTAAAGAATTGGTCTATGATCCAGGCGGGTATGACCTGAAGAACCTTACAATTCATACCGAAGGAAGTAGTTACAGTTCTTGCTCCTATGAAATTAAAGGGAAAATCATCGAATATCGCTCATCCAAAATCACACCGTCCAAAACAGGACAGTTTGTGACTATATGGAGAAGAAATAAAGAAGGGATAACAAGGCCATTGGATAGTTCTGACGAGATGGATTTCATCATTATTTCATCTGCGACAGATGAAAATTTCGGTCTGTTCGTTTTTCCAAAACCAGTTCTTCTGATTAAGGGAATAATTTCACAAAATAGCGAAGGAGGAAAACGAGGTATGAGAGTTTATCCTCCATGGGACATAGTTTCAAATAAGCAAGCAGAAAAAACTCAAAGCTGGCAGAAAAAATATTTCGCGTGGATTAAAGGTAATAACCAAACCTATCTTAGTCTGATAAAAACTTTATTAAAATAGATTCAG
>CAZTRY010000210.1:0-3630 GCA_964616525.1 uncultured Sphingobacterium sp.
ATCAGTGGTGATAATTCAGAACAACGCCTTTACGAACTGATCTGGAAGCGTTCTATTGCTTCACAAATGGCAGAAGCTAATTTTGAAAAAACAACTGCGAAAATCAATATTTCAACCCGCCCGGAAGAATTTGTCGCCAATGGTGAGGTCATGAAATTTGATGGATTCCTTAAAGTTTATTTTGAATCAAAAGATGAGGAAGAACTTGAAATCAACCTCGATGAAGACAACGAAAACTCTATTCTGCCCCCTTTAAGCAAAGGTCAGCGTTTGAATTTACGCGAAATGAATGCTACTGAGCGCTATTCAAGACCACCTGCACGCTATACCGAAGCCAGCCTGGTTAAGAAACTCGAAGAACTGGGTATTGGCCGTCCTTCTACTTATGCTCCTACCATATCCACAATACAGAACCGGGGATATGTTGTCAAAGAAGAACGTGAAGGTAAAAAGCGTGACTTTCAGGTAATTAGCCTGAAAGATGGAAAAATTAGTTCAGTAACCAAATCAGAAAATACAGGAGCAGAAAAAAATAAACTATTCCCTACAGATATTGGTGCAGTAGTAAATGATTTTCTGGTAGAGCATTTTAAGGGTATTGTAGATTTCAACTTTACAGCCAAAGTTGAGAAAGAGTTCGATGAGATCGCACAGGGTTTAAAGAACTGGACAGAAATGCTGCGCTCATTTTACAATCCTTTCCACACTGAAGTAGAAAACACCCTTCAAACTGCAAACAGGGCCAGTGGCGAAAGGGAACTGGGTAACGATCCTGAAAGCGGCAAGAAAATATCTGTGCGTATTGGCAGGTACGGACCATTTGTTCAGATTGGAGAATCGCAGGAAAACGAGGAGGATGAAAAACCGCGTTATGCGAGCCTTCGTGCCGGACAAATGATTGAAACCATCACTTTAGCTGAAGCACTTGATCTCTTCAAGCTTCCCTTCCAGCTGGAAGATTACCAGGGTAAGGAACTTAGCGTGGGTGTAGGTCGTTTTGGACCATATATCAAATGGGGTGAAAGTTTCATATCACTACCTAAAGGTGAAGATCCGCTTTCAGTTAATCTGGATCGCGCCATTGAACTTATTGATCAAAAAAATATTGCTGAAGCTCCTATAGCCCAATATGAAAACCTGCCTGTAACTAAAGGTAAAGGTCGTTTCGGACCATTTATAAAGTGGAATAACCTCTATATTAATGTCCCTGTACGCTATAATTTCGATCAGTTAGGTCAGGCAGAGATTAACGAATTAATTAGTAATAAAGTCGAAAAAGAGTCCAACCGATTTATTCAAACCTGGCCATCTGAAAAAATAGCGCTTGAAAACGGCAGATGGGGACCTTTTATCCGTTTTGGCAAACAAATGCTAAAGCTTGGAAAAAACAAGAGCACCAACGACAAATACAGTCCTGAGGAACTGGCCTCAATTTCTCTAGAGGCCGTTAAAAAGCTGATCGAGGAGCAGGTTCCTGACGCATTTGCAGCGAAAACTAAAAAAGTTGTAAAGAAAGTAGCCGTAAAGAAAAGCGCTAAAAAGCTAGTTAAAAAATAGGCGAAGGGATAGGAATTAAGGTTATATACCTCATGAAAAAAGATTTGCCTGAAAATATAGTCGAAAAAGTTGCAATAGCTGTCGTTCTGGAGTCCTCAACTCCAGAAGTTAAAAACTGGAAGGTTTATCTGCTCAACCTGAAAGATGAGCCTATTGATACTGTCCTTGTAAGTTCTAAAGGATATGGTGAGAAAGATGGGAAACAGGTAAAAACATCCATTTTACGTCATTCTATAGGCACAGTAGCAGCTCAGGACTATGCAGCCATTGAGCTGATTGATGAACAAGTTCTCGGCCTGACTAATGAATATTGGTTAAGTTATTATATCAATGGTCAGATTTTTGACAAAAAATTCATCTTTGTACCTGAGAGCATCATTGATACCAACCTAAGCAGAATTCCGCTGTTGAACATGCCTGGGGTAATGATTGGTTAACTAATTTACACAATCACATCCCGTTTTACAGGTACCCAGTCAGGTCATTTCCAAACATTAGCCCTACATCAAAACCACATATCCCACAAATAAAATAGAACCTTATCTTTGGGCATGGATTCGAATCAAACCTTAGCCCAGCTCAGCGCAGAAGAACAACGTATTCTTGGTTCTCTGATTGAAAAAAGCAGAACCACTCCCGATTATTACCCAATGTCAATTAACGGTCTTCAGTCGGCGTGTAACCAAAAAACTTCAAGATCTCCGATTGTACAGTATGATGAAGAAACCATTGTTGAGACTTTAAATTCCTTAAAGAAAAAAAGTTTAATATCCACTGTAACAGGGGGTTCAAGCCGGGTAGTTAAATACAAACATAACCTTGGAATTGTCTACCCGCTGGTTCCGGCAGAGCTTGCTTTAATCGGTTTGCTTCTCCTAAGGGGACCGCAAACTCCCGGAGAACTGAATACAAACTCCGGAAGATTATATGAGTTTGAAAGCATAGAAGAAGTTCAGAGCACCTTGCAGGATCTTTCTAAAAGAGGTTTTGTAAAAGCACTTGAACGTCGCCCCGGACAAAAAGAAGTACGTTATGTTCACCTGCTTGGAGACAGCGTGGAAGATCCTGCTGATTATCATTCAGGTATAAACCCTGCAAGTACCGATCAGCTTAGTGCCCGGGTTGAAATCCTTGAGAAAGAACTTTCAGAATTAAAAGAAGCATTCAATAAACTCCTGTCTGAATTAACTTAGCCGTTTTATAAGCTTATTTTAATAAAAAGTTTATAATGTGTAATTTTCTAATACTGATAAAGATTCAAATATGTTAGAAAACATTGATCTTCAACAGGTTTTAGTGCTCGATATTGAAACCGTTCCTCAATACCCCACATTTAACGAATTACCTGCGGATTATCAGCAATTATGGGATCAAAAGACCCGCTTTCAACGCCGTGATGGCGAAACAGCAGCAGAATTTTATTCCAGGGGAGGAATACTGGCAGAATTTGGAAAAATCATTTGTATTTCGGTTGGAATCTTCTCAAAAAAGACAGAAACGCTTTCCCTGCGTGTAAAATCCTTCTATGGTGATGAAGAAAAGGAAGTGATTCAGTCATTTATTGATCTCTTGAACAAACAACCCGATTCTCTTATTTTATGTGCCCATAATGGCAAGGAATTTGATTTCCCCTATTTATGCCGCAGGATGCTGATCAATGGACTACAAATACCTATACAGTTAAATATCCATGGGAAAAAGCCCTGGGAAATTATGCACCTGGATACGATGGATCTATGGAAATTCGGGGATTATAAAAACTACACTTCACTGAACCTGCTTGCTGCGGTATTCAATATTCCAAGTCCGAAAGACGATATTGACGGGAGTATGGTACACAAAGTTTACTGGGAAGACAATGATCTTGAACGGATCAGGATTTATTGAAAAGGATGTGATTACTACTTCACAAATCCTGCTGAAATTTAAATCTTTAGCTGCCCTATCCACAGATCAGATTACTATTGTGGAGCCCTGATCATTGCTGTCCCGTTAGAGTAATATTTAGGATTTGTCTATTGAGGCTTTTCAAATTAATATTTTAGCTAATTTCAAATAAGCAGCCCCGCTCAA
>CAZTRY010000211.1:0-3611 GCA_964616525.1 uncultured Sphingobacterium sp.
TCCTGTAGGGCTGGGTGCAAATCTTACTCGTACTTTCTTAGTCATATCAGGCATGTGGGCAAAGATAAGAATAGTTGACAATTGATAGTTGAGAATTGAGAATGGAAGAGTGTCAATATTGCAAAGGCGGATGTCATCCCGACGCAGGAGGGAACTTAGGATTGAATTGACAGTTGACAATCACTGTTGTCCGTTAAAAATATAACTTCAGATAAATTGGTCGCTTAGATGCAATATAGTACGTTTTTAAGTGTAACATAAAAAGCAAGCCCCCTTTCAGTACAATATCAATTTTACAACATTCACTGACTTAAAAGCTGCACTATATTTACCTATAATGACAGGAATGTTCATAAGCTTTGGCCTAAGCACAAAATCTCCGTTAACTTTTTTTTCCGCCTCAGCTGGTGCGGTAGGCACAGTCAAGGCCAAACCATTAACTTTAATAGCATCAGGTGCAGCGGCGGCATTTTGTTACTTTTCTGCTGAAGGAAAAGTAAAGAGAATAATTATAAGTTAGGATTAGGATCATAATTCCTCAAACTTAAATTTTCTGTGGACACTAGTGGTTGACAATCGAGAATGCAAAATTCGGCCAGGACTCACACATCCTATACGAAGCAATACATTACGCATAACAGGTAACTGACAACAGACAACAACTAGCCGTTTTGTATTGAAAATTCCTGCTACTCTTTCAGTTTCCTTTTGTAATTTGCTTATCGATATGAACCAATACGAATGGAAACGCCGCTGGAAGTTTATTCTACTTGCTTTTGCAGTGGTCATAGCCGGTGCCTCACTGTGGTATACTAATTATCTGGTCAGGAATATATCAGTTGCAGAGCGTACGAGGGCTGAGTTATGGGCAAAAAGCACCCGTAATATCATCGCCATGCCGGATGTGAATGATGAATATATCACCTTCATATACAGCATGCGTGATAGCCTTGCTGTTCCTGCTATTGTGGTTGATTCGGCAGAAAATATCGTTACCTGGCGCGGACTAGATAGTACTAAAACTAATTTTGAGCTGGATTCTGATACGAGTAAAAAATATGATCCCAAATATTTCAGAAAAGAGCTAAAGGAGATGAAATCCCAGCATCCGCAGCCCATAGTTCTGGATCTGAATACTATGGGTAATCAACGATGGTATGTTTATTATAAAGATTCGATGCTTTTAACTCAACTTAGGGCATTCCCCTACATACAGTTATCGGTAATTGCTATCTTTTTACTGGTGGCTTATGCTGTTTTCAGCTCCGCAAAGCGATTGGAGCAGGATCAGGTTTGGGTCGGATTGGCAAAAGAAACCGCCCATCAATTGGGTACACCAATCTCTTCATTAATGGCCTGGACAGAGTTGCTGAAATCAAGATTCAATGTTCCGGATGATCCGCTGATTCTTGAAATGGAGAATGATGTGAAGCGTCTTGAGATGGTGGCCGACCGGTTTTCAAAGATTGGATCGAAACCCATATTGCATAATCATGTGGTTTACGATGTGGTAGAGGAGTTTGTTAACTATTTCAAGGTTAGGGTGAGTGATAAGATCGAATTCATTCTTAGCGGAGATAAACAGGTGGAGGCACTGATCAATGTTCCGCTTTTCGACTGGGTAATTGAGAATATCCTGAAAAATGCTGTGAATGCAATTGAAGGTGCCGGAAGTATCAGAGTGGAGATCAGAGAAAACCTGGTTAAGGAGCAGGTATTTATTGATATTTCCGATACCGGGGGAGGAATACCCCGGCTTAAATTCGAGGCTGTATTTCAACCCGGTTATACCACGCGTAAACGGGGCTGGGGATTGGGTCTTTCGCTTACCAAGAGGATCGTAGAGAACTATCACCAGGGCAGTGTCTTTGTTAAAGAATCTGAAATCGGTAAAGGAACAACCTTCCGAATTGTTTTAAAAAGTAATATGACCTATGAACCGACCACAAGCTGATGAATATCCGGTTTTTTACAAAGGATATATTGATACGGTGAATGACGATGTTCTTGCCGAACTTAAGAATCAGATCGTATCTTTTCCGGAATTATTGAAACAAATACCAGAAGAAAGGGCTGATTTTGCCTATGCTGAAGGTAAATGGACCATTATTGAACTTCTTGGCCATATATTGGATACTGAGCGGATTATGGCCTACAGGGCCTTACGGATTGCCCGTAATGACTCAACTCCTTTAGCTGGTTTTGACGAGAATGATTATGTGGCCAATGCCCATTTTGCCGATAGGACGCTTGGCAGTATGGCAGAGGAGTTTGAATATTTGCGTAAAGCCAATCTGTTTCTGATCGAAAGTTTAAATGAGACCGAACTTAGCCGAGTTGGAATCTCAAATGAAAAACCCATCTCGGTAAAAGCACTTGTATTTATCATAGCCGGTCATTTGAATCATCATGTACGGATTCTTAAGGAAAGATACCTATGATCTGGTCGAGGGATTATACAGTCGAAGAGCTAAATGGCAGGCCTGGGGGACATATTGGTGAACTGATTGGAATCGAGTTTACCGAAATTACGGAGGATTCTATATCTGCCCGCATGCCTGTCAATGAAAGAACTCATCAGCCTTACGGCATTCTGCATGGTGGAGCATCTGTGGTTCTGGCCGAATCGCTTGGAAGCGTGGCTTCAAACATGATTATCGATTCAGCGAAGTTTATTGGCGTAGGACTAGAAGTAAATGCCAATCACCTGAGGCCTGTAAAATCAGGCTATGTAACCGGAATTTGTAAACCGATCCATATCGGAGGTAAAACCCATGTCTGGGATATCAGGCTGTATGATGACAGGGGGAAAATGAATTGTGTAAGCAGGCTCACTGTGGCAATAATTCCTAAAACATAATCATTAAATGGGCTCTGCGGGATACAGAGCCCATTTAAATTAAGCCTTATTCTCTTCTTTTGATTCCTTTTTCTCAATTATGTGAGAAATCAAAAGACCCAATCCGCCAAATATGGCTATGAGCGAGAAATAGATCGCCACATTTGCATCTTCATCCCTGTTCGGATGATCGAAGTTCAAAACGGTATTATCCAGCAGGTAAGCTAAAAACAGTCCGATACCGGCTCCCATTAATAACAAGCCCCAGGTAAGGTTGATATAAGACTTTCCTTTTGGCCTCCGTATTCCGGGATCCATACCATTTTGGATCATTAACATATTCTCTTTGTTCTGCAGATAACGGATGCCGAATAGTGCAGCAAAAAGGCCAAGGCCTAGTAAAATTGGTACTAAAATTCCCATGATTTTTATTTTTATGGTTAATAATTAATAATTTCTTTCCTGATCATCTGATCTGAAAACTATGACAACAGCTTTTTGAATCAGGTTACACCCGGGAAGATTTTTTCTTATTTTAACATGATTACGATATAAAATTTTGCTTGAGTAATGTGTTAAAATTGATCTATTTCTTTTGTTTTAGAAAGCAGGGCCTGTGCCTCTTCGGTTCTGCTAGTCCCGTGTTCTGCCGTAGTTTTTGCCCATAATGTCCTCTATAATAAAAAAATTTGCATTGGCAAAAAGCTACAGCTGCCACCCCTTAGGTTTGCAATTAATAATCAAGATTTATTTTTGAGTAAATAACCTAAGT
>CAZTRY010000212.1:0-3536 GCA_964616525.1 uncultured Sphingobacterium sp.
TTATATGATATGATTCTAATCAAGGATAATCACGTTGATTATGCCGGTGGAATCAGTAATGCGATAAAATCTGCACAGGATTACTTAAAAGAAAATAAAATTAACATTCCTGTTGAAGTGGAGGTGAGAAATCTGGATGAGTTGAAAGAAGTAATGCACTTTGGTCAAATCGATAGGATTTTACTAGATAATTTTAGTTTCTCCTTACTTAAGGAAGCTGTAAAACTGGTGAATGGATCTTACATTACAGAGGCCTCAGGTGGCATCACAGAGGATAATGTATTGGAATATGCCAATTGCGGGGTTGATTATGTTTCTATGGGTGCATTAACCCATTCTGTTAAAAGTATGGATATGAGCCTGAAAGCAGTCAAGCCCTAATTAAATTTATTTTTTCATTTATAGACCTGATTGAATTTGTAATATTGTAAAGAATGATATCGATTTACTCGCTCTCAGCCTTGATTCTTGCATATCTTTTCGGTTCAATCCCTACAGCCGTATGGATTGGTCAGGCTTTCTATGGAATAGATGTTCGTGAATATGGCAGTGGGAATGCCGGAGCGACAAATACCTTCAGGGTCCTGGGTAAAAAGGCCGGCCTTGCTGTGATGTTCCTCGATATTTTCAAAGGTTATACCGCAACCAATCTGGCATACCTCATCGGACTTTCAGTAACCGGTCCCCAAAATTCAGTGCAGTTTGTGAATTATCAGCTTGCTCTTGGGGTAACTGCTGTTTTAGGCCATCTATTCCCTGTTTTTGCAGGCTTTAGGGGAGGTAAAGGCGTTGCGACATTATTTGGTATGATATTGGCAGTACACTCAGAGGCAGCGATGCTTTGCGTTCTTACCTTTGTTGTATTTTTGCTCATTTTCAAATATGTATCACTGAGTTCCATAATGGCAGGGTTTTCATTCCCCCTCAGTATAATCTTCATATTTCAATCTCCAATACGTTCTGTCCTGCTTTATGGAATGTGTATTTGTGTACTGATTTTAGTTACACATCAAAAGAATATCGAGCGGCTTCTGAAAGGTAAAGAATCCAGAGTTGATCTGTTCAAAAGAAAAGCTCATTAATCACATTATTTAATTCAATTATGAAAAAATTAAACTTGATCATCGCAGTAGCGATTGGAATCTTCCTGTTTTCCTGTTCTCAGGTGCCGCTTACCGGTAGAAGCCAGTTAAGTCTGGTCGATGATGCAGCTCTGCAAAACGAAGCCGCTGCTGCCTACAATCAATTTCTTTCGGATCCTTCTACCAAAGTCATCTCAAGTGGTACGAATGCACAGCAGGTGAAAACAGTTGGAAATAAACTTGCATCAGCTATTAATCGTTACATGCAAGCCAATGGTTTCGGGGATAAATACAATTATAATTATCAGTTTACTCTGGTAGAAAGTAAGGATATTAATGCCTGGTGTATGCCGGGAGGTAAGGTTGCGATTTATTCAGGTATTTTGCCAGTAACTCAGAATGATGCAGGACTTGCAACTGTGATGGGCCATGAAATAGCGCACGCTATTGCACAACATGCTAATGAACGCTATTCACAAATGACTCTTGCTCAGGCAGGAGGAGGTATTCTTGGAGCTGCAGTTGGTGGAGCATCGCAAGGAACTCAACAAGTAATTGGCCAGCTTTATGGCATTGGGGGACAACTTGCAATGTTGAAATATTCACGTAATCAGGAAAGTGAAGCAGATCGTTTAGGACTCATTTTTATGGCAATGGCTGGATATAATCCGGATAGTGCTGTGACTTTCTGGGAGCGTATGGCGGCTGCAAAAAGCAGTAGTGGTGCTCAACCTGAATTTTTGAGTTCACACCCAAGTGATGAAACCAGGATTGCTGCTATCAGAAAACTTTTACCTGAGGCACGCCAGTATTATACTGGTGCCAAATCGAAATAATTTAAATGGCAATCAGGGATTACTTTGTTTCAAAATTTCCCTGATTGCCTTTCCTTTCAAGAGACATTCTTCATATTCTTTCTCCGGATCTGAATCAAGAGTAATGGCACTGCCAACATGGAATGAGAGGTACTTCTGTTTGGCATTATAAAGTATTGTCCTGATTACCACATTGAAATCAAAATCCCCATCAGGTGCAAAATAACCAACAGCACCTGAATAAACCCCGCGCTTGCTTCTCTCATATTTTTCTGCCAGCTGCATCGCCTTTATTTTGGGTGCACCAGTCATCGAGCCCATCGGAAAAGTATTTGCAATAATCCCGGCATTCGAAAGTTTTTCGTCAGCTTCACAAACTACTGTTGATATCATCTGATGCACTTGTTTAAAGCTATATATTCCGAATAGTTCCTCAACTCTTACTGTCCCAGGTTTTGCACTTTTCGTGAGGTCATTCCGGACCAGATCAACAATCATAACGTTTTCTGCACGCTCTTTTTCATCCTTTTGCAGTTCTTCTTTCTGCATTTTATCACTTATAGCATCAGTTCTGCGGGAAGATGTCCCCTTTATAGGCTGACTGATTAGTTTATTTCCTCTGCGGCTCAAAAAACGCTCAGGTGTAGCTGAAATAATATATTGACTGTTTATTTTAAAGTAATTGGCAAATGGGGTTGGAGAGAGTTTGTTAAGTGCAATAAAAACTTCCAGGGGATCAATTTCTGCATTTTCTACATAAAATTCCTGACAAAAATTGATCTCATATATATCGCCTCTCTGAATATGCTTCTGTATTTCCTGAACGCTTTGAATGTATTCATTTCGCTCAAACCTGCTGAGAATGGGCGGTATTGAGACCTGTTCTTGAGACTGTTTTAAGGGAGATTGATGAATTAAGTTCCAAACCTCATCCGCAGAATCGCTGTAGATACTGACCTCATTATTTTTGATAAGGATGCTGTGCTTTGGAAGAAAAAAAAGAATTTTCGGAAAATAAAGGTGATCCGGGTTTTCGGAAATAAGATCTTCTGTCTCATTCTTAAGGTCATATGAAAAATAACCCGGGATATAGCCATGATTTTTAGTCAAAAATTCATCAAGGGCAGCAAATGAACTCTTGCCGGAATCGCTTAATTCACCGGCCTTTCCTGCACCAATATATACTCCAAATGCCGAATAGGGATCTGAAAAATTATTTGAGTCAAAATAACAGGCTGTATCGAATGAGTTTGCCCAAAACAATGCTTTTGATTTAAAAATTTCCGGATCATCGGTATGAAAAACCTTAAACATAGATGCTTTAAATCAAATAAATACCACGAAGATGTCCTGTTTCCTTTATTAGCAAAGAGTCAGGGTTTGAACGCGATCGGGGCCTACCGAAAGATATTTAATAGGTACTCCCAGATGCTTTTCAAGGTAAGTGATATAATTTTTTAATTTTTCAGGAATCTGTTCGATTTTCCGAATGCCGGTCAGGTCTTCTTTCCAGCCAGGAATTGCTTCAAATATAGGTTCTGCTTTGATTGCGTTGATATCATATGGCATATAATCGACTACTTCGCCATTGTATTTGTAATGAGTACAGGCATAAATGGTCTCAAATCCGCTTAATACA
>CAZTRY010000213.1:0-3519 GCA_964616525.1 uncultured Sphingobacterium sp.
CTGATAAGGGTCAAAGCCATGAATTTATTCATTCCACCTCAGGAAAAGCCTATAGCGTTACCAAAACACCTTTGAACCGGTATTATCAGGGTCGATTTATGAAAGTGATCCGTATTTTGAAGGAAAACGAGATCTGATCGAAGAACAATGTTTTAAATAATTCCATAAAGCGACCCACCCCTCTCTCCGAGCCTGTCTACTCTTTCTTCTACCTTCCTGTCTTTAATAAGTTCCGGAGCATGGTGCTTTTTAAGTCGGGCATCGATAATCAAAGGACCTTTACACCCCCAGTGTTTATGCTCAGTGAAGGAATTTATACCATAAATATCATGTGAAGGATTACTTCGCGTAAAGCTGACCCAAACAAAATTATTTATATTTTCTGCTACGAATCCGGCATCATCACATAGAACCAATAAAGGGAGGCCGTCCAGATCTTTTGAGGATAGTGCTGCATTCAAAATTTGAATTTCATGTTCAGTCTGCTGATAGCTCTCAAATGCAGGAGACTCAACCGCCAGCACTCCGGGCATTACCATCTTATAATTGGAGAAAGGCCCCGGAAGTGAAAAAGAAGAATTCAATTCCGTCCAAAGATTGCGCTTTTTATCCCCTGCGGCTGCAATAGCAACTTTCGAACCTGAGTTTATGTCGGTTCCACTGTAATCAAGGGTGTCAATTGTAGTTCTGGTATAAAAATGCAGGTCACGGCTCAGGTCAATCCGTTCTAGAATATGCTTAAAAAATCCCTGGATATTACTGGTCTTAAGTGAAGGATCATCTTCCCTACTGCAAATAAACAGGTATTTTGCCAGGCTTAGCTGACTTTTACCCAATATATGATTAGCAATTGTAAGGATCTCCTGTGGCTTTTTCTCTTTCAGATAGGGTGTATAACGTTCACTACCTATTGCAAACAATAATGGATGAACTCCTGCGGCATCCACTGCATTCACTTCGTGCAGACCCGGAATTTCCTTTGGAATAGCAGATCCGGTAATCTCATGAATCAGCGCCCCAAAGCTGGTGTCTTCCTGGGGGGGCCTTCCAACAACAGTAAATGACCAGATGGCGTTTTTACGGTGATACACATTTCTGACCTTCATCAGAGGAAAAGGATGCTTCAAACTGTAATAACCCAGGTGATCCCCAAATGGACCTTCAGGTTTATTCTGACCCGGCTCTACGGTTCCTGTAATCACAAAATCAGCATCAGATGAGATACAAAATCCCTCATCATCATAAAAATATCTGAATCTTCTGTTCCCTAATGCTCCGGCAAAGGTCATCTCCGATAAACCTTCAGGTAAAGGCATCACTGCTGCCAGTGGATGGGCAGGTGGCCCTCCAATGAAAATACTAACCTTCAGAGCCTTGCCCCTGGCATTGGCCTTAGTTTGATGTACTCCAATACCACGGTGCAACTGATAATGCAGACCAATCTCCTGATCCGGGATATAATCGTTTCCACCAAGCTGAATCCGGTACATACCAAGGTTAGCATTCATAATACCCGGCTTATCAATATCCTCAGTATAAACCTGCGGCATGGTTACAAATGGTCCGCCATCCATCGGCCAGTTGACGACCTGTGGTAAGGCCGAGATGCTTGTTTTACCGAATTTAACCGGAGAAAACAGTTCTTTATTCCATGGTAATGCCGAGAATGCGGTCAGGCCGGATCCGGCATATTTTAATGGGTTTTTAACAGCCTTTAAGGGATCAGATTTGAGATCAACCAGCGTTTTTATTGCTTCAAGCGTATCCCTGAACATAAATTTTGACCTCTCTAGTGTACCAAATAAATTAGATACAGCCGGAAACTTACTTCCCTTAATATTTTCGAATAGTATTGCTGGCCCTTCATTTTCGAATACCCGCAGATGAATTGCAGCAGCTTCGAGAAAAGGGTCAACCTCTTCCTTTATTCTAATCAGATGACCATGTTTTTCAAGATCTGAAACACATTCTGCAAGACTTTTATAACCCATGAATATAATTCGTTGAAATATTGATGCAATTTAAGAAATTACAGCCTTTGAATACGTGTGATAGGCATTTGAAGTGTTAAATAAATGCAATCTTCTCAGATTTGAACATGTTAATTTATATCGGTCAAAAAATTAAAATTAACGTTCATTGAATTTTGAAATTAATTAATCAATAGAATGACACATTCTTTACAGGCGATTTATTAGATCATTCAGTAGATTTTTTCTTATTTTAGTTTAAAGTATAGCCTATTTCTCGCATAAGAATTAATTTAATCTTTAATATTATGAAGCGTCTAATAAACTATTCCATTTTCGTCGTTCTTTCTATTTCTATAATTTCATGTGACAAAAAGGAAACAGCAGAGAAAGATGATGAGAAGTTGGTAATACCAGCTAATATTCAACTTGGTGATTTCTTCGCAGGAGGTTATGTCTTTTACCTGAAACCTGACAAATCGGGAGGTTTTGTATTTGCTCCATCAGATGTATCAGAAAATACATTTCCATGGGGATGCAAAAATCTAAAGCTTCCTATTCTGGGAGAAAATGTAGGAGATGGTATGAAGAATACCCAGACTATTCTGAGTTTATGTGCAGAGACCAACATTGCCGCTAAAATATGTGATTTGTATGTTTCCGGAGGATATGATGATTGGTTTTTACCAAGTAAAGATGAATTAAGCTGGATTACATTTGTTTGTTATGAGGCGAACAGTAAAGTAAAGCTTGAACATAAATTAAAACCGTCGGAATTTTATTGGTCATCCACCGAGTCGCTCGACGATATGGCCAGAGTAGCATTGGGAAACTCGGCTGTAGATGGTGGTAAATTTCGTGATGAAAAACACAGGGTCAGAGCAGCAAGAGCATTTTAGAATTTTCCGGGAACAAGTTAACTATCACATTAATTAATGCGCCTGTTTGTTAATATAATCCACAAAAAAAATCCAAACTTGAATTGCAATCTTCTCAGAACATAAGGCATTCTACCCCAAACCTGTTCAAAAAATCAACACCCTCATCTGAAGGAAGGCCTTTATATTCAGCATAAGATGCTTTATACCAAACCTTTTTTATCCCGGAAGAAAATATAATCCTGGCACAGGCAATACATGGAGAAAGGGTAAGGTAAAGGGTTGAACCTTCGAGAGTGGAACCGTTCTTTACGGCATAAAGGATTGCATTTTCTTCTGCATGAAGTGCAAGTGAACAGCTATTCTTTGAATCACGCGGGCACCCTGTTTCAGGCCATTCCTCATCACAGTTGTGAGTACCTGCAGGCGGGCCATTATACCCTATTGAGATAATACGTGTATCCTTTGTTAAAACAGCACCGACCTGAGCCTTCACGCAATGTGAGCGTTCGGCCAGGTCGCTTGCCAGATCCATAAAAATCAAGTCGAAGCTTGGTTTAATCTTCATTAATGTGATGCTTCTGCCTCTAAATCATTCACATCGATACCTTGTTTCTTCAATTCAGAGCTTACTTTTATTGCAAAATAAACCAGGTAAACAAAGCAAAGGA
>CAZTRY010000214.1:0-3515 GCA_964616525.1 uncultured Sphingobacterium sp.
AGAGTTTGTTGAAAAAGTTTCTGCAATCAATGTGAAACGTACAGTAAAAGCAATTATGGAAAGAAGTCCGATTCTCAAAGAAATGATCGAAGCCGGGCAAATTGGTATTGTTGGTGGTACACACGATATAACTACTGGTGTTGTGGAGTTCTACAAGGACACACAGATCTTCAATTAATCCTTTGTTCATATATAGTTCGGGGTGATCCGGTAAAATTTACCGGAGACACCCCGAATCTATTTGTGAACCAGCCATGCTGGCAAGACATTCACCTTTAAAACAATTTCCTGAAATTAGTTGTATGAAAAAAATACTTTTAGCCGCCTTTTTAAGTCTTTTTACAACACTCTCCTTTGCACAGAATACCAGAATAACTGACCGGAATACAATCGGCTGGCTGGCATATAGCGGAACTATACGATTAGATCAGAAATGGAGCCTCCACACCGAGCTTCAGCTTCGAGGGGATCAACTGATTACTGATCCTCAGCAAAACCTTATCAGAACAGGAATCAATTATACCCTGAACAATAAGCTTAGTTTAAGAGCCGGTTATGCTCTGGCAGAAACTTATAATTATGGCGATATTCCTCTCAATAACCTGGGAAAACAATTTACAGAACACCGGATTTACCAGATGGCTACATTAAACGATAAATCAGGAATATTTGAATTCAGCCACCGTTTCATGCTCGAGCAAAGATGGATTGGGAGATACACAAACGCTTCATTAACAAAAGAGGATGATTTTGTGTATTGGAACAGAATGAGGTATATGTTCAGAACAAATATTCCGCTAAAAGGAAGAACTATCACTGATAAAACACCTTACCTGGCATTTTATGATGAAATTCTGATAGGATTTGGTAAAAACGTCAATGAAAATATATTCGACCAGAACAGGCTGGCAATCCTGCTTGGTTACAGATTCTCGCCGAAAGCACGCATAGAAGGAGGTTACCTCAATCAAATAGCACAATTATCCAGAGAAGTTAACAGCAGGAATGTATTTCAGGATAATAAGGGGGTTCTTTTGAGCACGATTCTGAATTTTTAGAATCCTATTATTTATCCTTAAAAACATAGTTTAGCTGTAATCATTATAACTAAAGTATATATGGAATAGAAGTGGTTTAATAGTAAAGTGCCGATAAATTATCGTAAATTTAGGTAAGCAATTAACTCCTTTTAACACAGGATTTAATTTTAGCCTAAATCCTATGAAAAATCTTGGATTCCTATTTTTAATTCTTTTTGTTTTTGGCTTTAAAACGAAAGAGAATGTTTCCAGTAATGCTCCCAATGGAAATATAACTATAGCAATAAATATTCATGACAATAATAATACGACACAAGATCTCATAAATCTGGATTTTTTCAAGCTTCAATTATTCGATGAGATACGAAAGTTTCAGAAAGCAAGTTATGTTCTTGTAGAAAATGATGAGCATCCTGAACTTATTATAGAGCTTGATATCGAAGAATTTAAACTCTGGCCAAAGACCAAAACTGTTTCCTCAAGTACCGAGAGTCGAAATATCCGGGTTGGTCAGGATGAAAGGGGTAATCCCATTTATGAGACAATGAGGGCAAATATTACCACGGTTAGGGCAAAACGCAAGGCAAATGCCCGGTTAAATGCCAGTATTACGAACAAGGCCGGCCTTCCATACAATTACCAGGAAACGTTCGATACAAGTTATAGTTATGATAACAGATTTGTGGAATCAGTTCATGGCGATCAATTTATTAATAAGGAGTCACAGAGAGGTGGAGAACCAAGAGAAGGTGATATTTTATTCTTACTATCAAAGAAAGAATTGACAAGAAAGTTGTCCTTACAACTTAGAAGATACTATGATGCAAAAAAATCTGCTGGCAAATAAAATGAGCCCAATCCGGAAGCTCAAATAATAAAAAATTGTGAACCATGAAAAAGTCTGGCTTCTTTTTAATGCTTCTTTTGATTGCTGGCATCGCCTGCAAGACACAAAAAAACCCCAGAGCACCAAAAATTGATGTTCCAATTGCAATAAATATTCAGGCCGAAAGCAGCGCAAATACAAATTTTATCAACCTTAGTTATTATCGTTTTCAGTTACTCAATGCAATAGAACAATTTCAGAGTGTAAATTTTGTACTTGTAGAAGCCGATGAAAATCCGGAGGTAGTACTCAATATCGATATTGAAAATTTTATGCTCTGGCCAAAAGATGAACGGGTTTCAAGAAGGAGGGTAAGCCGGAACATTGTAGCAGGTACAGATTCAAACGGAAAACCTGTTTATCAGACAGTTACTGCAGTCGTAGATATTGTTCAGATCCAGCAAAGAACAAATGCACGATTTAAAACATCCTTATCGATTAAGGCAGAACCGCCGGTAAAATTTCAAAAAACATTTGTCGCCAACTACAATTATGTAAATTCCTATGTTGATAATATTCAAGGTGATATGAGGGCACTGGATCCTTCGATCAGCATGTCACGAGGAATGCTAACTGACCTTACAGAGGATGATTATATTCTGATTTTATCAAAACAGGAAATGATCCGACGCTTAGGCGATGAAGTCCGAAAATTTTACGATTCAAAAACTAAAGCCCCCAAATAAACTAAACGGGTTTGCTACCTTTGCAGGGCATGGCGGCTCAATTGTATAAACCCTTCGAACGATTAAATTTCAGTAAACAATTCTGCTTCCTTAGCGGCGAAAAACTTCAGTCGGCTGAAGAGGAAATCACTGTATTTCCGCTCTGGCTGATGCAGGAATATGATCTTCAGGATAAGCCATTCAAACTTCTCGATGAAAGTATGTCGACTTACAGCGACATGAAACTACCATGTTCAGGGAAAATTTATGAGCAGGCAATAGAGCCTCTGGAAGATGAAATAAGAACTGCCTTTTTAGCAGGATATGATTCAGTTAAGCAATTACCCGAGTTAAGATTATTTCAATGGATTGCTAAAATGGTTTATGGTATCCTTTTCAATGAAATCCGCATTGGGATGATGCAGCAGAAAGCTAAGAATGAAGAGTTTATTCTCTCGCAATCTCTGATTCACAAGTTCAGCAACCTTCATCTCATGCTTCAGTCAGTAAATCAGCCTGTAATTTTTGAAGGTAATAATCCCTGGAGCATACGAGTCTTTAAACTTGAGAGCAGCAAGGACTTGTTCAACTACCGTGATGAGATCAATACCCTCACCTTCTCTTTAGGCATAAAGGATTTTGGAATCATGGCCTGCCTGCAGGATAATGGTACCAATGCGATTTATCACAAGGAAATTCTTTCAAAACTATCCGGAAAATCATTACATCCTGCACAATTGGAGGAGGTTTTCGCACGGTTTTTCTATTCTAATTACCTCTTCAACCGTTTACCGGAATACACCATCATGCCAACCGAAGAGGCTATTTATATTGAGGCTATGCCCTTGCGGGGAATGAGCAATAAACCACTTTTTGATTTCTGGCAAAACAAAACCTATGCTCAGGTATTGGAAAATTTCTGGA
>CAZTRY010000215.1:0-3511 GCA_964616525.1 uncultured Sphingobacterium sp.
TGATCATTCTCGATGATGCTTTTCAACATCGTGCAATAAAACCTGGCTTAAGTATTCTGCTCTTTGAATATAGCAGTCTGTTTAAACTGCAATGGCTTTTGCCAACAGGCGACCTTCGCGAGCCTCTGTGGGCTACAAATCGTGCTGATCTGATTGTTGTTTCGAAGTGCCCTGAAAAATTGGATGTGGAGCGCCAAAATGCGATAAGGGCCAGATTTCGTAAGGATAAGGTGTTTTTTTCTTTTTTGAAGTACGGGGATTTGAAATCAGTGGATGAACGAAGCCCTGAACGTAGGATTCAATCACTAAATCAGAACAGCAAGGTCATATTACTGACCGGAATTGCCAATGCATCTCCATTACTTGCTGAACTTTCATCCTATGGTCCTGAACTGATCCATCATCAATATCCTGATCATCATCAGTTCAGCGAGAAAAATATCGCTAAACTTGTAAACGCTTACCATAAGCTTGAAGGGGTTGATAAGTTGATCATCACCACAGAAAAAGACGCCCAGCGATTATATTCAGAGGGCATCAGGAAACAGTTAAGGGGTTTAGAGCTTTATTATCTGCCTGTAGAAGCAGAAATATATGAACCCGACAGAACGAGATTTAATAAATTAATAGAAGATTATGCATCAAAACCTGCAGGCAACAACTGATTATATCAAGAAAAAGATAGGTGATTTTGAGCCGGAAATCGGAATTATTCTGGGTACCGGTTTAGGTGGACTGGTGGAGGATATTGAAATTCTCCATAGTTTGATGTACTCAAATATCCCGAATTTTCCGATTTCAACACTTGAGTTTCACTCTGGGAAGTTGATCTTTGGTATGCTCAGCGGTAAAAAGGTAGTTGCCATGCAGGGCCGGCTTCATTATTATGAAGGGTATGATATGAAGCAAATTACCTTTCCTGTAAGGGTGATGAAAATGCTTGGAATACGAAAATTGTTTGTTTCAAATGCAAGTGGGGCATTAAATCCGGATTACAGGAAGGGCGATCTGATGATTATCCATGACCACATCAACATGCAGAGTGATAATCCGCTGCGCGGAAGGAACACTGCAAGTCTGGGACCCCGCTTTCCCGACATGTGTGAACCATATAATATGGAACTTATTTCCAAAGGGATGGAAATAGCTCAAAAATATAATATCCGGTGTCATAAAGGAGTTTATGTTTCTGTGAATGGACCTAATCTCGAAACCAGGGCTGAATACCGCTTTTTACGAATTATTGGCGCGGATGCTGTAGGAATGAGTACTGTGCCTGAGGTTATTGTAGCCACTCACATGTCATTGCCGGTTTTTGCTATTTCCGTTTTAACTGATGAAGGTTTTCCGGATACATTGCAGCCGGTATCACTGGAGGAAATTCTCAAAGTTGCAGAGGAAGCTGAACCCAAAATGACAAAAATATTAAAAGAACTCATTCTGGAAATTTAATGATCAAACGATTAGCCCCGGGATTATTTTTATTGCTGTTTCTGTGTGCTTCGGAGGCATTTGCTCAAAGAACGATCAGGGCAGAGGGGAGTGTCGGTTCTTCTGGCCGTATGGGTCAGACCGGCGAGCGGGATACCTCTCTGAATAAAACCAGTGATGCGGATTCTATTTATTACTATGCTCGGCATATTCGTTATACGACTGTCAATTTACTGAAAGAGGGGACCCAAACCAGGGGTATTGATACAGCAATACATAATTTTCAGAATTTTAGCCCCTTATATCAGCCAAAGAGACCAACAATCGGACTCGGTAGTGCCGGTATCGCTTATCGTGAAATGCTTTTCAGTCCGACAAAAACTATTGGTTTCGATGCGGGTTTTCACAGTCTTGACCTCTATCGCCTGATCCAGGATTCCATTAAATTTTATCGGGCCAAATCGCCCTATACCGAATTGTATTATGTGAATGGAAAGATCCATGAACAAATGTTTAAAGTGACTCATTCACAGAATATTAAGCCGAATTTTAATGTTGGTGCGCACTATAACCGCCTGACTGGGGATGGTTTTTATGTGAATCAGAAGGCAGATCATTTGAATGCAGCACTTTTTGCCTGGTATGAATCTCCAAAGAAACGCTATAATATTCTCGGCGATGTGATCTTCAATACTTTAAAGGCAGCTGAGAACGGATCCTCAAGGAATGACACTATTTTTAAGGCAAGTTCCCTTGATAAAAAGGCTGAACCGGTGTATTTGAAAGCAACACGTTCTGATCAGCCTATGCAGACCTGGAGACAGACCCAATTCTTTATCAAGCAGCTCTACTATATCGGCAGAATGGATAGTTTGCAGGGACAGGATTCTTCTGAAAGGATTTTACCCACACAAAGGGTATCTCATACCCTAACATATACCCGTGATCAATATAAATTTTTCCGAAATGAAGAGGATGTTTACGGCGCTTTTCCAACCCTCCCATCCCAGTCGTTTACATTGACTAATGATTCTACCAAAGTATCCAATCTAAGGAATGAATTTATTTATAGTTTTTACCTGAGAGGGAAGGCACTTAGTTTTATTAAGAATGAGCTTAAACTCGATTTGGGTATACAAAATGATTTATATCATTATGAACAACTGGCTTATGAAACGAATTTTTCGAATACCATGCTCAAAGCAGGCCTCGGATATCGTTTCAGTGATAAGGTGAATATTGACGCCGATTTGAACCAGATTGTTCAGGGTAAGAACGCAGGTGACTTTTTATATGAAGCCAATACGAGTTTTTTATTAAGTAAATCAATTGGCAGGATTGTACTCGGGGCATATGTTCAAAATAAATCCCCTGAACAGATGTACGAGCGTGTGGATTATCAATATCACAGCTGGAACAGAAATTTTGACAGGTCAAAAATCAGTAACCTCTCGTTTTTGTATCAGAATCTGAAATATAAGCTGGCCGCGAAAGCAGAGTATTTCCTGGTCAGTAATTATCTTTATTTTAAAGAAACTGCAAGCGCAAAACAGATTACACCTGACCAGTTTGGGACTAATATCAATCTGCTTAAGCTCAGTCTATCAAAAGATTTTAAATTCGGAAGGTTTAATCTGGATAATCATATAGTTTATCAAATGACTGATTTTCAGGATATTATAAGAACACCGGAAATTTATACCTATAATAGTTTCTATTATGCGAGCAGACTTTTTAAGGTGCTTTACACCAATGTCGGCTTCGACCTTCGTTTTAATACTCCATTCAAAGCTCCGGCTTATGCCATTAATGTAAGCCAATTTTATAACGACAATTCTCCCCTTGAATATTCTACCTATCCGGTAATGGATGTATGGGTAAGGGCAACTTTAAAGCGGGCCAACCTGTTTCTAAAATACGATTATGTTAATCAGGGATGGCTTTCAAGAGGGTATTATACCGTCCGATCTTATCCAATGCAGGATAAAGTGTTAAAATTTGGGGTGAGCTGGAAATTCTATAATTAGTTGACAGTTGACAGTTGACAGTTGACAGTTGACAGTTGACAGTTGACAGTTGA
>CAZTRY010000216.1:0-3491 GCA_964616525.1 uncultured Sphingobacterium sp.
TTATTTTTGGCAAAGCCCAATCAGATGATCAAACAATTTCCGCCAATTATTCTGGCTTCCAAATCACCACGCAGACAGGAACTGTTAAAATTGATGGGTTTTGATTTTCAGGTTGTATTGAGGGAGGTGGATGAAAGTTACCCACCTGAACTTATGCCATCTGAAATTGCCGTTTATATCTCCGAAAAAAAGGCAAAGGCCTATGATCTGATAGTCGAAAATGAGATCGTGATTACAGCAGACACAATTGTCTCTCTTGAAGGCAACATCCTGGGCAAACCTGAAAATGAAGATCATGCATTTGAAATGCTTTCGGCATTATCAGGTAAAAGACATGATGTAATTACCGGAGTAAGCCTGCTCAAGGATCATAAAGTCAGCAGTTTCTATGAACTTACAGAAGTGTTCTTTAGGGAGATCAGTGCTGAACAGATTCGATATTATATTAATACCTGCCAGCCTATGGATAAAGCCGGCGCTTATGGTATTCAGGAATGGATAGGATTGGTAGCAGTTGAGCGGATCAATGGGTCCTACAGCAATGTGGTAGGACTGCCCACTCATCGTCTTTACTCGGAATTGTGTAAATTATCTGAATAATTCTCACTTCTGTTTTTTATGAACTCAAATAACAAACCTTCCTTTAATGAATAAGTTGACAATTTAAGTGCTTTGAAGTCAAAAAGATTGAGAACATACTTTGTTATGAGGGTGGCCATGACAATCATGTCAACTCTGACAGGAATAATCGCAGGATTTCTGCTGCGCTCTGCATGTGAGCTCTTCAAAATGAGTTCTGAAACAATTGCGAAATCCTTCAGTTCAATCTTTGTTTCTGGACTGCCAAAGCCTGGCTTAAATTTGGGATTTATGAGTGCTGCAAAGCTCTCAAACGCCCCTGCAGAACCGATGAGTAGTTCGGGTTTGTGAATCTTAGTTTGGGTTTTGAGCTCTGAAAGTATACTTTCCAGGTATAGATTCAAGTCCTTTGTATCCCTTTCAGAAATGGGGTCTGAATGATGAAATTGTTCCATGAGCCGGGCCGCACCGATATCATAACTCTTTTTCCAGGAAATTTCTTTCTGATTACAGATGATAAACTCAACACTTCCACCACCAATATCAATAATCAGACATTTTTCATTACCCAGATTAACAGCAGCCCTGACACCCAGGTAAATTAGTTCTGCTTCACGCTCTCCTGAAATTAGTTCAGGTGCAATTCCGGTCTCTTCCAGAATTCTGGCTAAAAACTCCTGCCCGTTCCCGGCAGTCCGGAGTGCTGAGGTCGCAGCAGCCCTGACCAGCTTAACCTCATACCGGTCTATTGCTTTTTTAAACTGTTTCAGAGCGCTAAGCCCACGATCAAAGGATGCCTCACCGATACAGCCCTTTTGGATTCCTCCCTCACCTAATTTTACAGCAATGCTCTCCTCAAAAACAAGCAAAGGCTTATTTTCAATGAGGTTCACAATCAATAACTGAAAAGTATTGGTGCCCAGATCCAGAATAGCAATGGAACTCATCTTTTGAGTAATAAGTTATAAATGGACTATGCCTATAGCCTTAAACTTTTAACTTTATGCTTTTAGTTTATTCTTTATACATAAACCATTTCCCCAGCTCCGCAAAACTTACTTTCTTACCATACATCAGAATACCTACACGGTAGATTCGGGATGCAACCCAGGTAGTGAATATGAATCCGCCGATTAGCAGGATGATGGATAAAGCCAGCTCCCAGCCGGGCACACCGAATGGTAACCTAACCATCATCGCAATAGGTGAGGTGAAAGGAATGATACTCAGCCAGAAAGACAAACTACTATCGGGATTATTAACTATAAAACTAAATGACATGATATAGGTAAACAGAAGTGGAAGTGTAATGGGCAGCATAAATTGCTGGGTTTCAGTATCACTGTCTACAGCAGAACCAACCGCTGCAAAAAGGGCACTATACAGCATATAACCGCCAAGGAAGAAAATAATAAAAATTGGAAGAATGTATGCCCAGTCCACAGTCTGAACCGCTTTGATTATGTCCATTCCTGGGCCATCACTATTTACTGCAGCAGCCTGTTTGTTCATGGGCATTTCAGATTTTACCTGATCCATTTTGCCTTTAAATATAACCTGGCTAGCAATGGTCATCAAACCAAGTGAAAGTGTAATCCAGAGCAGGAATTGAGTTAATCCCACCAGTCCGATTCCGATAATCTTTCCCATCATCAGCTGGAATGGTTTTACAGATGAAATAACAACTTCAACGATTCTGCTGGTTTTTTCTTCAATAATTCCCCGCATGACCTGAATCCCATAGATGAATAGCGACATATAGATCAGAATAGCGGCTGCAAATCCTACAGCCATTGCCGCACCTGAGCTGCTGTCTTTTTCACCTTCCAGAGTTAATTCTTTTGAGACGACAGCTAATTTTGGTTTTATTTTATCGAGTGTAAGGGCATCAATTCCGGCATCAGCCAGTAGTTTAGTTCGCATCTGATCGTTCAACTGGTTTTCTATCGTGCTAATCACAGAGAGTCCTGCTTTTTTCTGAGAGAACATCTCAATAGTACCACCGCTGGCAATATCCGCCGGAATGTAGAGCACAAAGGCGTCTTCATCTTTAATGACTTTCTGTTTGGCCTCTGCAAGTGTGAGTTCAGATTTACTAAATGTTGCCGATCTTTTATTTTCCAGACCTTTATTAAATATCCCGCTGTCATCAATAACTTCAACTGCAGGGATATTGTCGCCACCTTTCATGGATAGTGCAAAAATCAGGGCATACATACCAATGATGAGCATAGGTACCAGAAAGGTCATGATCAGAAATGACTTCTTTTTTACCCTGCTGAAATATTCTCTTTTTATGATGAGTAAGATCTTGTTCATTTTTCAGATTAGTTTTTTACGTTTTGAATGAAGATGTCGTTCATGCTGGGCACAATTTCAGTCAGCTCGGTGACCTGAACCTGTGGGATTAAGAACTTCAATACATCATTTGAAGTATAATCCGGATTGATCTGAATGGTCAGATGTGTAATTTCCTCATCTTTCTTCTCTTCAGCGATATTAAATAAAGGGGTCTCAGTTGGATTCAGAATCCCTGAATAAGCTATTCTATAAGTATTATTTCTGTAAAGATTCTTTATATCTTTCACTCTTCCATCCAGAATTTTCTTTGATTTATGGATCAGAGCGATGCTGTCACATAATTGCTCTACAGATTCCATCCGATGAGTTGAAAAGATTATGGTTGCACCTTTTTCGTTCAATTCCAGGATCTCATTAGTTATTAACTGGGCATTTACCGGATCAAATCCTGAAAAAGGTTCATCCAGAATGATTAGTTCAGGATCATGAACAACGGTAGCTATAAATTGTACCTTTTGCTGCATACCCTTGCTCAGGTCTTCTACCTTTTTATTCCACCAGCTTTGAATCCCCATTTTCTCAAACCAGTATCTGATCCTTGCTGTAGCATC
>CAZTRY010000217.1:0-3474 GCA_964616525.1 uncultured Sphingobacterium sp.
TTTGTTTCAATATAATCTATAAGTGAGTGTATCACCTTAATATGAATTTCCTGCGTCCTGTCGGCATATTCTGAACGGGGAGCACGGATTTCAACATCACATAAATCTGCCATTTTTCCACCGCCCCTACCGGTCAAACCAATTACTTTCATTCCCTTCTTTCGGGCAGTATCGATCGCATTCAAAATATTTTCAGAATTTCCGCTGGTGCTGATAGCAAACAATACATCACCCTTATTACCAATGGCTTCTATCATTCTCGAAAAAACAAAGGCATAACCATAGTCATTGGCTACGCACGACAAATGACCGGGATCAGAAATTGCAATAGCAGCATAAGCCGGCCGGTCGTTACGGTATCTTCCTGAAAGCTCCTCAGCAAAATGCATGGCATCACTCATCGATCCTCCATTTCCGCATGAAACTACCTTATTGCCACTTTTTATGGCATTAACGATAATCTCCCCGGCCTCTTCGATACGAAGAAAGTTCTGAGGGTCTGAAATGAAGCTGTTAAGTACTTCCCTTGCTTCAATAAAATGATTCCTTATATTTTCCATCAGGGATTAATGAGTTTATAAATGGCTCCTTTGGTATCCTTCGGTCCAACCTCCTGGTTTGTTAGAACATAAAGTTCAGCATTATTATCCTGCGCAAAGCTCAGAATTTTTAAATCACCTGATGGTTTATCTGCAAGACTGATTTTACCACGGTTCCAGGATCCGCCCTTGTTTTCCAGATAAAACATCGGTCCCGTCCAGTCAGCAAAAATATACTTATCGCTGAGTTTGCTTACTTCTTTACCATGATATACAAACCCACCGGTAATACTTATTCCCTCCTCATGTTCATACTCCGCTATTGGTAAGATTAATCCTTCCTTATTGCAATTCTCCTCCGGATCAAAACAATTACCTGCCTCCATGATCTTCCAGCCATAGTTACCACCCTTTGTGATGATATTCACCTCCTCATATTTATTCTGACCCACATCAGCAACAAAAAGCTGTCCGGAATTTTTGTCAAATGAAAACCTCCATGGGTTACGCAGACCATAGGCCCAAATCTCCGGCTTTGCCTCTTTTGCTACAAATGGATTGTCATCAGGAATGCCATAACCTTGATCAGTATTTACGTCAATTCTCAGAATCTTACCCAAAAGAGTATTCAAATTTTGTCCGTTTCCTGTTTCCCCGTGCCTGTCTCCGGCACCACCACCATCGCCAACTCCGATGTATAAATAACCATCGGGGCCAAATTTCAGATCACCCCCATTGTGATTACTCTCAGGTTGCTGAATGGTCAGTATTATTCTTTCTGTAGCTGCATCTGCAAGCATTGGATCGTCAGAAACCTTGTACTCGGAAATTACAGACTGATGATCACTCCCATTTTCAGCAGAAGGGGCACTGTAATAAACATAAAATTTCTTATTCTCCGCATATTCAGGATGAAGGGCGATTCCGAGCAAACCACGTTCATCATAGGCACCACTTATTTTTACAAGCTTATTCTCAAGGTTCAGAAAAGGCCTTTCGATCAGTTTATTGTTCTCCAAAACCCTGATCTGTCCGGTTTGCTCGCATACGAGCATTAAACCTTGCGGACTGAAAGCCGCGGCAACAGGTGAGTGTAAACCTTCAGCTAATTTTTCTAGCTTTAGGGGAATTTCTGGTGATAAATTTTTTTCACTATTTCCTTTTTTTACCGCTTCACCACAGGATGCCATTAAAATAATCCATAGACTGAAAAAAAAACCTGAATATTTCATATAAAAGCAGTTGAATTTTAAAGGGAGAGGATTTCAACGATTTTTAAAAGTTCAGGATTCACTTCCGGATTGTGTTTTATGGCTTTTCCGAATGGTGTGAAGTGAATTTTACCATTCACAATCCCAATCATTTCCTTGTTTCTGCCTTCCATCAAAGATTCCACAGATGCAACACCCAGTCTGCTTGCTAAAACCCTATCCATACAAGATGGCGGACCGCCCCGCTGAATATGGCCAAGTATTGACACTCTGGTATCAATACCCGGAAACTTGTCCTTTACCGATTTAGCAATTTCAAACGCACCACCCGCATCATCACCCTCGGCTACAATAATGATCTTTGAAGATTTATCTTTACGGCTGTGCTCTAAACGTGACAGAAGGGCATTGATATCCGTTTTGGTTTCGGGAATAAGTATTGCCTCGGCACCAGAGCCAATACCACTTCTCAGGGCAATTAATCCTGAGTCGCGGCCCATCACCTCAACAATGAACAATCGGTCATGTGATTCGGCAGTATCCCGTATCTTATCCACTGCATCAATTACAGTATTGATTGCCGTGTCATAACCAATAGCGAAATCGGTTCCGATCAGGTCATTATCAATGGTACCGGGAAGACCCATTACTGGAATGTCAAATTCCTCACTGAAGACCTTCGCGCCGGTAAAAGTACCATCACCGCCAATTGCCACAAGGGCATCAATATTGTGTTTTTTTAACTCTTCATAAGCCTTCCGTCTACCCTCCTTTGTGCGAAACTCATCGCTTCTCGCTGTTTTCAGCATCGTTCCTCCCCGTTGGATAATATTTGCAACAGACTTACGATCCATGTGTTTAAATTCTCCGCTGATCATACCGTCATAACCCCTCAGAATTCCGGTTACCTGCAGATTATGGTACAATGCTGTTCTTACTACAGCACGAATCGCGGCATTCATCCCCGGCGAATCGCCCCCTGATGTAAAAACACCAATATTTTTTATGTTCACTTTATTCATTTCAATCATTTTTGCCCGAAAGCGATTTTTCCTTTATCTAAAAAATTTACATAATTACTGATATCAAGATTATACGCCTGAGGTGGCACCAGTACCTTGCCTTCATGATCGGCTATAACATAATAAGGTTGAGAATTTGTTCCAAACCTGGAGGCCTGAAAATCGCTCCACTTTTGTCCGATTGTATTTACCTTTTTACCACTGAAGCCCGAAACATACTTTTCAGCCTCCGAAAGTTCCGTTTTATCATCTACATACAAAGATATTAAAACATAGTCCTCTCTGAGACGGCGAAGTACTTCCTTATCAGGCCATACACTTGCTTCCATTTTACGGCAATTGGTACAACTCCATCCTGTAAAATCTATCAGAATAGGTTTATTTACGCTTTTTGCATAGGCAAGTCCCTCTTCATAATCATAAAATGCATCCAGGCCATGTGGCGCATGAAAGAGTCCGGAATATTTTTTTGCGGATGTTCCGGTTTCTGAAGCCTGAAAGCTACCACGGTTTGAGTATAAGTCAAATTCCTGGGTTACCTGTGGCGGTAGCCAGGCACTGATTGCCTTTAGAGGTGCACCCCATAATCCCGGAATCATATACAGGGTAAACCCAAGAATCAGCATCGAGAAAAATAATCTTGGTAGTGAAAGGAAATTAATCTCATTATCATGCGACAAGCGAATCTTTCCGAGTAGGTAC
>CAZTRY010000218.1:0-3454 GCA_964616525.1 uncultured Sphingobacterium sp.
TTATCAAATTAACTCATGAAGAGAATTACTGGACAAGACTCAGGGATTTGAAACTTAGTGATGCTGAAGTCCGACGATCTGGCTTTCCATTGTCCTCGACCTTAATTGACCGTGAGATCAGAATAGCCAGGGGCACTATTGATGCAAGCATTCAGGCCCTGGAGTATGGTATCGCATTTAATGTCGCAGGTGGTACCCACCATGCTGGATCAAACTGGGCTGAAGGTTTTTGTCTGTTAAATGACCAGGCAATTGCCGCTAATTACTTATTAAGTAATTCTTTAGCGAATCGTATATTGATTATTGATTTAGATGTGCATCAGGGAAATGGCACTGCCGAAATATTCGGTAAAGAAGAAAGGGTTTTCACTTTTTCGATGCATGCAGAAAAGAATTTTCCATTCAGAAAGGAGCGATCTGATCTTGATATCGGCCTGAATGATGGAACCACTGATGCAGAATACCTTAAACTGCTTTCAGAGAACCTAAAGTTGGTTTTTGAATCCTTTAAGCCTGATTTTATTTTTTATCTGGCAGGGGTTGATGTCCTGGCAACTGATAAACTGGGTAAGCTCAATCTTACCATAGCCGGATGTAAACAAAGGGACGAAATGGTGCTGCATTACTGCCGGAGTTTTGGACTGCCTGTACAGATAAGTATGGGAGGGGGCTATTCACCTAAGATTTCAGATATCGTTGAAGCTCACTGCAATACCTACCGGCTAGCGCATGATCTATACTTCTAAACATATTAAATTTATTATTTTACAAACCTATGATTACGTAAAATGCTGATTTTCAATAAATTTAGTGTAAATTTGTACTATGGAAAAGCAACATTTTACGCGATACAGGTTTATTGATACAAGAACAGGCGATTTGATCAGATATATGAATATTAATGATCGTCTTGAAGATCATACAGACAGATTAAAAAAAATGCAATCTCAGATTTTTAATGAAATCAGAATTCCGGTGGCATCAATTTTATTTGAGCTTGCCGAACCAGCTTCTTAGATAGATAATGGAATCTGGTAAAGAGCAGCCCGGCTGAAACCAGTAAGCCCAGGGTTAGGCCATACCAGATTCCATTTGCACCCCATTCCAAAATTATCCCAAGATAGTATCCAGAGGGTATTCCAATAACCCAATAGGCTACAAAAGTGATTAATGTGGGTATATTAACATCACCTATTCCACGTAATATTCCTAAACCTACAATCTGCGCTCCATCAAATAACTGGAAAAATGCCGCAATTATAAGTAATTGTGCAGCAATACTGATTACAGCCATATCTGAAGTATAAATCCATGGTAAATATTCATTAAGCCCTGCAAATAAGAGGGCTGCGATCGCCATGAATATCAATACTATATGATAACTTGAGATAGCAGAAAGCCTGAGGTTCATAAAATCCTCCTTACCAAAATTATTCCCTGTTTTAATTGTTGCAGCAGCAGAAATGCCACTAGCCATCATATAGGTTATTGCTGCCAGATTGATAGCCACTAGATGTGCTGCCTGTTCTACTGCCCCGATACTACCTATTAATATCGCTGAAACACTGAATGCGGTCACTTCAAAGGTATATTGAAGAGCCACCGGTGCACCGATTTTGAGAATTTTAAATGATCTGATCTTATCAATAGATCTAAGGCTGAATGACTTCAGATAATCCATAAAGTGCTTTGACCTTAAAACGTAGATACACATAACAACGGCCATTATAGTCCTGTCGATAAGTGTACTCCAACCCACACCATTAACACCCATGGGTTCAACTCCAAATAAACCTTTAACAAAGATGATTCCCAGACATACATTAAGGAGATTTCCCCATAAAGAGATCATCATAGCCTGCTTTGTGAACCCGAGTCCCTCGGCAAATTGTTTAAAGGTCATGAATATCATCAATGGTACGATTGAGAAGCCCAGTAATCCCAGGTAAGGTTTTGCCTGTGCCACAACACCGGGGTCCTGATCCATTCTATCAATAAACAAGAGGGAACCATAATAGATGAGAATGTAAAGTATTATCCCAATGATAGCATTGATCAATAAACTATTCGCCAAAAGCTTCCCGCACTCATTATTGTTTTTTTTTCCGCTCTCCTGTGCAATCAGTGGGGTGAGTCCATAGGAAATACCCATCCCAATAACCAGAGCTACAATAAAAATACTATTGACCAGCGAAACCGCAGCTAAAGGAATAGTACCTGCAAAATGCCCCACAATAACACTGTCAGCAGTATGTACCAGAGTATGCCCAAGCTGTGAAATAACAACTGGTATTGCCAGTGTAAGATTACTTTGATAATGGGATTTATATTTGTAGTAAATGCGTTTCAAGGGAATTTTTATGGTGTTTAAGTATCTGTAAAATAGTTATTTATACTATTTTATATTAAGAAGCAGTATAGTACTCTTCTTTTTCTGTGGTATGCAGTCTGATCACTCCTGAAAGTACCAGATTTACAAGAATACGATGAGTTCTTCGCCTTGAAAGGTTAAGCATCTGACTGTATTCACGTGAAGTGATTCGTTCATGTTCATTAAGATACTCGAGGAGGGCTTTTTCTTTAGAAGAATACTCGAGCAAAACCCCATGTTCATTGTTTTCGCGTTTCAGAACATCAATTACAATTTTGCTGGCCAGCACACTTTTATCTTTTACCCGAATGTAAACCCACCATTTTTTGTCTTCACCAAGAGCATAATGGGGTTTCATTTCACTTTTATTTATTTCTGCAACAAGAACTGTTTTATCATCGAGGTAGACTTCTTCAAATTTAGGTTCGAGCGCTGGCTTACAAAAAAAATGAGCTGCCCGGGTAATCATATATTTCTCTTCATCTTCAGACTTTACCCCACTTATTGTTCCATCATCAGATACCCCGACCAAAAGTCTTCCTCCCTTATTATTAGCGAATGAAACCATTGTTTTGGCGATTTTTTCGCAGCTGGTTATCTTTTTTTTGAAATCCTGCGTTACGCCTTCCCCCTCCAAAATTAGTCTCCTGATATTCATGATCAATAATCTTTAGTAGGCAATTGTTTGTTCTTCACCTTTATATAGGTTACGAATATATACTTCATTGATAACAGTAGCACAAAGCAAGCCTTCGGAACTAAAAATATTCATCGGGTATGCTTTGACAAATTTCCCCTCAGTTAACAGTATTGTTTCAGCCTCTTGAATTTGTTGTTCGCTGAGTGAAATTGTAAAGTATAAATTTGTTGCTCCAGGTTTTAAATAACGAATCTCAGCACTTCTTAGCCATACCCTGCATTTTAAGCCTCTTCTTTGCAGTATCTGATCAAAAAGCAGCGCAAAGAAAGGGTCTGAAGCACTAAATATGGTTCCCCCAAAGATGGTTCGATTATAATTGACATTCAAAAAACTCTTGGAAATCTTGACATGCACCCCAGTGAAGCCCTTTTCAAACTTAATTA
>CAZTRY010000219.1:0-3422 GCA_964616525.1 uncultured Sphingobacterium sp.
AAATAGGTCGAGATTGCAAATACGTCCCAAACAAGAGGTGAGTTAAAGTTAACCCATAATGAACCGAATTGATTTGGAAGCGGAAGTGCCCAGGTAAATAACCATGGACGACCCATGTGTGAAATAATATAAGTAGCAGCACAGATAACGGCAAAAATTGTCATTGCCTCTGCCGAACGGTTAATTGAATTTCGCCAGTTCTGTCTGAACAGGAGCAATACCGCCGAGATCAGAGTACCGGCATGACCAATACCTACCCACCAAACGAAACCGGTAATATCCCAGGCCCATCCAACTGTTTTATTCAAACCCCATTCGCCAATACCAAACCAGAAGGTCCAGCTAACAGAGAATACCCAAAGTCCAGCACCAAGGGCGGAAACAATGAAACCAATCCACCAGGCTTTATTTGGCTTATTTTCTACAGGAACCAATATATCTTCGGTGACCTTTGAATAGGTAATATTTTCACCGGTTACTAAGGGTTCTCTAAGTATAGACTCGTGATGAGATGACATATTCTTTTTTATTTCTTGTATTAAACCTCTACAGTATTTCTAACTTTTGTTTGATATCCTACACCCGGCTTCACATTAAGCTCTTCCAGGACATAGTAAGTACGCTCGCTTTTCAGTGCTTTTGACACTTCAGATTCAGGATCATTTCCATCTCCGAAGATGATTGCATTGGTAGGGCATGTTTGCTGACAAGCAACTTTAATATCGCCATCTTTCAATGTACGCTTCTCTAATTTAGCCTTAAGCTTTCCAGCCTGAATACGTTGAACACACATGGAACATTTCTCCATTACCCCTCTTGAACGTGAAGTAACGTCAGGGTTTAACACAAGTTGTGTAAACTCATTGTTCATGTAATTATCGAAACGTGAATCATTCCAGTAGTTAAACCAGTTGAAACGACGTACTTTATACGGACAGTTGTTCGCGCAATAACGTGTTCCAATACAACGGTTATAAGCCATCTGGTTCAAACCTTCTGAAGAGTGTACCGTTGCTAGAACCGGACAAACTGTTTCGCAAGGAGCATGATCACAATGCTGGCACATCATTGGCTGATGTATAACAGACACGTTATCTATGTTCTCTAATTTCTCTACTTCTTTCTCTTCAGTTACTTTATTTCCACCCTCATTGACGGTATAGTAACGGTCAATCCGGATCCAGTGCATTTCACGACGACGGCGAACCTCATCACGTCCAACAACAGGAATATTATTTTCTGCATTACAAGCGACAATACATGCACCACAACCTGTACATGCATTCAGGTCGATTGCCATCACCCAGCTATGTCCCGGTTGCTCATACTCATTCCATAAATCATAGTGATTTACATGAGCATGACCTGTACCTGAGTTAGGATCTTTTAGGTAATCTTTTAAGGTAGTTTCGCGAACGATATTTCTACCTTCAATTGAATGATGTGTTTGTGTTTGAGCGAGCTCATAAGTGCCTGATGCTTTGGAAAGGCTTGCGGCTGTAGCAGTATGGAAAGTTGCATTTACCAAACGCAGGAATGGATAAGCATTCTTACCAACTTCAGATCCGGCCTTTCCTGCTTTTGTTCTTCCGTAGCCCAAAGCAACCGAAACCGTTCCATAAGCCTGACCTGGCTGGATAAGTACCGGTAAAGTAATGGTGTATTTATCAGTTTTAATCTCTACAAGATCAGTCTCTCCTATGCCTAATTTCTCAGCAAACTTCGCATTGATAGCAGCATAGTTGTCCCATGTTACTTTTGAAACCGGATCAGGTAATTCCTGCAACCATGGGTTATTGGCCGACTTACCGTCACCAATCGAAACATTCTGATAAATATGTAATTCTACTGCGTTATCACCAGCTTTTGCAAGTGAGCTGCTTTCTGCAAGTATAGTCTGAACAACTGAATCAAGTTCTCTGGAGAATGTATAAGTACCTGCCGATCTTTCAGGAAGTGTAACAGAACCTTTTTGTAAAAGATCCTTCCAGCTTGTTCCGGATTGTGCAAGAACAGATTTAGCCCAGTTATTCTGGATATACTGATAATAATCTGTAACAGCGCCATCAGACCAGATTAAGAGACCCTGCTCTGCATTACGAGAATTATTAACAGGGTTGATAGCCGGCTGAACGATGGTATAATATCCCTCTACCGGATTTGAATCGCCCCATGATTCAAGATAATGATGATTCGGAGCAATTACCTGACATAAAGAAGAGGTTTCATCTTTACGGTCAGCAAAAGAAACACGCAGTTTAACTTTTGCAAGTGCATCTGTAAATGCTTTGGTATCGTTGAACTCGTAAGCAGGATTTGTATTCAAAAAGAAAACTGCATCCACTTCAGAACGGTTCATTTCATTAACGAACTCAGCAAATTCAGCATCATTTCCAGCATACTGGTAGGATGGATTATCAAGATCAATTGTAGTACCGTAACTTCCCAGAATTGAATTGATCGCGTTCACAACGATCTGGGTAGAAACATCATTTGAACCGCTGATTACAAGTGCTCTTCCTTTTGCTGCAGCTAATTCTTTAGCAGCTAATGCAATCGCCTTTTCTGCATTCGGATTATTCGCAAGAGGTTTTGTTCCTGTAACCGCACCGCCTAAAGCAGCATATAAATTCAACAGGGCAATACCTTCTTCTGACGGCTTTAATGGAAGACGCGCATCAGCATTGGTACCTGTTAAACTCATTCCAGTTTCGAACTGGATATGGCGGGACATTTTTTTGCCTTGAAGGGCAGTGTTATTTCTTTTAGAAGTATACTGGCGACTGAACTCTACAGGAGAGATCCAGGTACCCAGAAAATCAGCTCCGAAACTTACGATAAGATCTGCTCTGTCAAAACGATATTTTGGAAGAACTGCCTTACCAAAACTGTTTTCATTTGCTTTGATGATACCGGTATAAGAAACCGCATCAACCTGTACGTGCTTTGTATTTGGATATTGTGCTGTAAAGTCGGCAATAGCTGCTTTAGTCGAAGGACTGTTAACAGTTGAAGAAACGATACGAATTTTTTTGCCACCTGCTTTAATTTTAGCAAGCTCAGCTTTTACGTACTCATCAATTTTTGCCCAGCTTGATTCAGAATCATTCAGAACAGGATTTTTCAGCTTGGAAACATCATAAAGATCAAGCACTGAGGCTTGTCCTTTTGCATCCAGACTTCCTTTGCTCAGGATACAATTCGGATTTCCTTCAATCTTAATCGGACGACCTTCACGGGTTTTAACCAGAACACTGTGTCCGTTAAAAGTAGAAGTATAGTAGTTTGGAATTCCAGGTACTATCTCTTCAGGTTTTACCAAATAAGGAATTGACTTGTGAACAGGAGTTGTCTGACAAGCAGCAAGAGTAACTGCTCCCAAACCAAATCCAAGCGCCTTCAAAAAGTCGCGACGTGGAGTG
>CAZTRY010000220.1:0-3321 GCA_964616525.1 uncultured Sphingobacterium sp.
ATATCAGTTTATTCAGGATTGATATTCAATAAGGTCAATAATCTGTGCAAGATAGGATGCATCAGTTTCATCAAAACTATTTAATTCTGCACTGTCAATATCTAAAACACCAATTACCCTTTCATTTCTGATTATTGGTATAACAATTTCGGATTTTGAAGCAGCGCTGCAGGCAATATGTCCTGGAAATAAATCAACATCTGGAACGATCAGTGTTTGTTCCTGAGCCCATGAAGCACCACAAACTCCCTTTCCTTTCTTAATTCGGGTACATGCAACAGGACCCTGAAATGGGCCTAAAACCAGTTCTTCTCCCTTTACCATGTAAAAACCAACCCAAAAGAAGTTAAATTGTTCTTTCAGTGCTGCACACACATTCGCCATATTGGCAATCTCATCACGTTCTCCTTCAAGTAAAGCAGAAATCTGTGGCAATAATGAATGGTATTGCTCCTCCTTACTCCCTGATACAATTTTTAAATCTTCAGCCATGCTTCAAAATTACAATTGATTTGTATTCAGCAATATTATAAATATTTATCTTCATCATAACTTCATGTTCATTAACAAACTTTGTATTGAAATATCAGAATAAATCAAAATTTCATACTGCAATTTAGTAATATGATAATACAATATACTAAGATTTATCCCTGACATAATTCACAAAAAAATAAATACCTATGAAAAAATTAATTATCCTGGTAATTCTCTTTGTAGCAATGGGGACTACCGATACGCAGGCTCAATACCGCCAGGGACAAACAGTTTGGGGTCAAAATGACCAGAATGTTTACAGAGATGATCGTGGCGAATATCATTATGAAATGCGTGAGAGACGCGTATGGATCCCTGAATATCAAACAGCCGGTATATTTGGCATAGGAAGACGGAGAGTTCCGGGGCATTATGAAATGAGAAATGAGCGTGTCAGGGTATATTCAGGACAGAATAATCAGAACAGAAAGCAACATCCTCATGGAATGCCTCCGGGACAAAGAAAAAAATACAATAATAACTACGATCAACGGTACGAGCGTGACAGATACGATGATTATGGTGACAGAAACCAAGATGAACGATATGAAAGCCAAAGGCAGCAAAAACGTCCTGGCAAATGGAACAATGACAGTGACTAAGAATTTAAATATTTAGAATTAAGTCTTTCCATAACAGGGAAGACTTTTCTTTTTTATGGCCTTAAGAATACATTTTGATAAATTACCTTTGAGACCTGAGCAAGAAATCATTAAGGTCAATTATGTTAGTTTCAATAAGTATAGTACGATACAGACCCTTATTCATTCCACTGGCAATATTTGCTATGGCTATTCACCGTATTCCGCTTTCTTTAAATAAAGCCTGTACTTTCTGGAAATTAATGGGATGCGGTAAAAATGGCTCATTTGATCTCCAGCCGGACTGGCAGCAATGGGCATTATTGGCGGTTTGGACTTCAGAAGAGGACTTTAACAGATTTAATGAAAGTTCATTAATAGCATGGTGGTGGAAAAAATTTACAAAAGAACAATGGACACTATTAAGTGTTCCCTTAGCAAGTCATGGTAAATGGGATGGAATAGACCCATTTAAGATGGATAATTACGAGAAAAATTACAATGGACCAGTTGCAGTTTTAACCAGGGCAACGATCCGTTTGAATAAACTAACTCAATTCTGGGCCAATGTAGAACCTGTGGCAGAAATCATGACTAAAGCTCCCGGCTTTATCAGCTCTGTTGGAATTGGTGAAGCACCGTTTTTTAGACAGGCTACCCTATCAATCTGGCGGGATATGGAAAGCATGAAAGCATTCGCATACGGCTCGGCTGAACATGCTGAAGTAATCCGAAAAACCAGAAAGCTGGATTGGTACAGCGAAGAACTATTTGCCCGATTCCGTCTGCTTTCAGGAAGAGGTACCAATAAAGGGATTGATCCAATCGAAGAAATTCAACAAGATTTATTAAAGACTAAACAATGAGAGTAATAGCAGAACTGCCACATCCGGATTGTAAGATCACCTTATTCTCCATGAATCAAAAGTATATTATAAAACTGGAGAAGGGGACCTTCGAACAGATTTATAAAATCTCAGAACTTGACATTCCGGAAGGAGTTAACGGAGTCTTTCAATTACTTGATTCAGAATTTATAAAATCAGCCGCAGAACGCTTTAACCAAATGAGGGTTGATTTCAATCAGGCATACAAAAGATATGATAATAATATATTGTAAGTATCTGATAAACAATACATTAAATAGTAAAACAGAATTATATTTGGCTTTTACCACTATTTTTAATTGAAAAATATCAGATAATATAAAATATTACTTAATCTAAAATATCATAACTATTTGAATTACAATTATTTATAATATCAAACAAAATAATATTTTATTGTGCAAAAACGCCAAATTTATGGGAGGTTTGGACATTATTATATATTTCAATACATTTTAAAAGCTAAGAATTTTTTTCCTATTTTTGAAGCATGAAACATATCAACACAACCCGTTTTATAGTATTAACACTTCTTGTCCTTGCAGCTGCTCTGACCAGGGCACTTCCCTATTTAGTTCCGCATATCTGGAACTTTACTGCAATTGGAGCTTTGGCAATATTTAGTGGTGCTCAGTTCAATGATAAACGAATGGCATTCATTGTACCGATAGCTGCTATGGCTGTATCTGATATCTTCATAGGAAATGGATTTAGCCTTGCAGTCTATACCGGCTTTGTGGCGATGGTTGGATGCGGATTACTGATTAGAAACAAATTAAATACAACTAATGTAATTTTAGCATCATTTATCAGTGCATCGGTTTTCTTCCTGATCACTAATTTTGCATTTTTATACCCGGCTACAATGTACCCCCGGAATATTTCAGGAATCCTGACTTCTTATGCTGCAGGTCTTCCATTCTTTAGAAATATGTTAATTGGTAATTTGGTGTTTTCAGCAGTATTGTTTGGAAGCTTCTATCTTTTATCAAAAAGATTCCCTGTTCTAGCGAAAGTTTAGATTGCAATTTTAGCAATAGTATAAAGAATACCCGGACCTATTAATTTTGATTTTTTCAAGAAATCATGAATTATTAGGTCCGGGTTTTTTATTTATCGTTACATTTTACAATCTCTTATATGGAATCAGGAAGAATATTTTCTGCGGGCTTCTAATTGTGCTTTTTCGCCTTCAGCAATAACCTCTTCGTTTGTTTTAAGATTAAATTCTTTTAAAATATCCTTCACAAAGACATCAGGAGATAAACTTTCTATAATTGCCCATTCTTCCTCATGGAAGACTTTTATATCCACCT
>CAZTRY010000221.1:0-3229 GCA_964616525.1 uncultured Sphingobacterium sp.
GAACCTGGCTTACAGATAACCATACCACGACGGATATCAGTTTTCTCAATACCACGTAACAATAAACCTACGTTATCTCCTGCTTCACCTCTGTCTAATATCTTACGGAACATCTCAACACCAGTAACAACTGATTTTAAGTTTTCAGCACCCATACCTAAGATATCAACGGCTTCACCAGAGTTGATTACTCCTCTTTCGATACGTCCTGTTGCAACAGTACCACGACCAGTGATCGAGAATACGTCTTCAACCGGCATAAGGAAAGGAAGTTCAGTCAAACGTGGAGGGATTGGAACGTAGTTATCTACCGCTTCCATCAACTCCATAATTTTACCAACCCATTTAGGATCTCCGTTTAATCCACCTAATGCAGAACCCTGAATAACAGGAATCTCATCACCAGGGAATTCGTAAAAGCTTAATAGTTCACGAATTTCCATCTCTACTAATTCAAGTAATTCAGGATCGTCAACCATGTCAACTTTATTCATAAATACAACCAATGAAGGTACACCTACCTGACGAGCAAGAAGGATGTGTTCACGAGTTTGTGGCATCGGACCATCAGTAGCAGCAACTACAATGATTGCACCATCCATTTGCGCAGCACCAGTAACCATGTTCTTCACATAGTCAGCGTGACCTGGACAGTCAACGTGAGCATAGTGACGATTAGCCGTTGAATACTCCACGTGTGCAGTATTAATGGTGATACCTCTTTCTTTTTCTTCCGGAGCAGAGTCAATTGAATCAAATGAACGTGCTTCAGAAAGGCCTGCATCAGCTAATACTTTAGTGATAGCTGCTGTAAGTGTAGTTTTACCGTGGTCAACGTGACCGATTGTACCGATATTTAAATGCGGTTTACTGCGGTCAAATTTTTCTTTTGCCATTTTCTTTTATACTTATTATTAGGTTAATTTTATTATTGTTCTAATTTAATTCAATCCTGAGCCAACGATGGGACTTGAACCCATGACCTCTTCCTTACCAAGGAAGTGCTCTACCGCTGAGCTACGTCGGCTTTTAATTTGCTCTCAGGCTTATCACCTTTATCTATTCATCTAAGATGAACCAAAGAAGGTAAAAAACCTTTGAGCGGAAGACGAGGTTCGAACTCGCGACCTATAGCTTGGAAGGCTATCGCTCTACCAACTGAGCTACTTCCGCATTTTTAATTACGAATTACAAATTATCAATTACGAATTTGTAATTCGTAATTAACCAATTCGTAATTAAATTGGTGGGGGGGGAAGGATTCGAACCTTCGAAACCGAAGTAACGGATTTACAGTCCGTCCCATTTGACCGCTCTGGAACCCCCCCAACATTTCTGAGCCTCCTATCGGGATCGAACCAATGACCTACTGATTACAAGTCAGTTGCTCTACCAGCTGAGCTAAGGAGGCGAAATGTATAAACCTTTAAACTATTAATAACTTAAAGAACCTTTCCAGATCATGTTGGCTATCAATATTTATAACCCTCTCTGAAATGGACTGCAAATCTACGAAAATTTAAAGTCGGACAAAATTTTTTACAAAAAAAAATCGGCAGTCCATTTGACTGCCGAAAAAGACCCTAATAATTAAGGCTTTAGAAATAAAAAAATTATAAAATTTCGTCTGATAAACTTACCTCTTTATGGTTACTTAGTCGTGAACGAACTTTTTCCTTGTGTTTATCAAGCTGCCTTCTGAGCGATTCCATTGCCTTATCCGTTGCCTCTTCAAAACTCTTACACTGCTCCTTTGCAAAGAGGTCGTTCCCTGGAATTGCCAGCTTTATCTCTGCAATCTTATTTGCTTCATCTTCTGTTTTCTCTAATCTGAGGTATACATCCCCGTCAATTATCTGATCATAAAACTGATCCAGCTTGTCAGCTTTCTTCTGTATAAAATCCAGCAATTTAATGTCTGCTGTAAAATGGATCGATTGCACTCTGATTTTCATATTGCCTCCTTTTTGTTTATATAAAATTAAGATAATTGTCCCGGTTAAACGGGAATATTGTGTTATAGTTTGGTCAAATTATTTCATAAAACTGTTATGCTTTGGGGTGTGCCTGTTTGTAAATAGCCTTCAACTTTTCTACCGAGTTATGGGTATAAACCTGTGTAGCTGCCAGACTTGAATGCCCCAGCAATTCTTTGATTGCATTTAAATCAGCGCCCCTGTTTAATAGTGAGGTTGCAAAACTATGTCTCAAAATATGCGGACTTTTTTTATCGTGCGTAGAGATGGCGGACAAAACCGTCCGAACAGTCCGGTAAACAAACTTTGGATAAACATCCCTACCATTGTCTGTAACGATTAAAGTGTTGCTTTTGTTATCAAAGTTTTGACTTAATTTTTGAAATTTATAATCTGAGATCAGCTTTGCCAGAGAAGTATGAACAGGTATAATCCGTTGTTTATTCCGCTTACCCAAAACCCTGATCTGCTGCCCATAAATATCAATGTCCTCATCTTTGAGTCCGACGAGTTCAGCAAGTCGTATACCCGTACCATATAGCAGTTCAATAATCAGGCGGTCCCGTAATCCTGAGAATCCATCACTAAAGTCGAACCCTCCGTCTAAAAGTGTGTCCATCTTCTGCTCGGTAATAACAACAGGCAGGCGTTTTGGGATCTTCGGAGCCCTGACCTGTATCATTGGGTTTGTTGTTATTAATTCATTCCTCCGGAGGAATTTATAAAGTGAACGGAGACTTGAAATCTTGCGGTTTATAGTTTTAGCTTCATTTCCCTGATCCATGAGTGAAACCATCCAGCTTCGTACCTGCTGGTGTGTTACATTTAATAATTCTGATTCGGGTAAAGCTAAAAAGACAAGGAATTGATTAAGGTCTTTCTGGTAGGCTGTAACGGTGAGTGGAGAAAACCGTTTTTCAAACTTCAGGTACTGTATGAATTGCTCTATAAACATCAAAAACTATTTGCACATCCAACGAATTGAATATACAAATAGTTTCTGAATATATCTAAAAAGAAAAATTAAACAGATTCGATGTTTAATCCTTGCTTATAAATAGCTTTCTTAACCTGAGTACGGCGGGTAATTGATTTCTTCTCGTATGCCTGACGGCTGCGAAGCTCTCTTAATACACCGGTCTTTTCGAATTTCTTTTTAAAGCGTTTAAGTGCTTTATCCAATGATTCGCCGTCTTTTACATTAATAATGATCATAATATACAGATACCCCCTTTCGGTTTTGGACTGCAAAT
>CAZTRY010000222.1:0-3205 GCA_964616525.1 uncultured Sphingobacterium sp.
CTTTTGGATAATAGACATAGCCGTACAAATAATCGCCAAACTCCTTGTAGGGCGTGATGGCCATGCGCCCCATACGCGGGGTCACTATTGGGCGTTTAAGAACCGTTCCAAAATAATCCTCACCTGCACCGCCATTGTCTAAAAATTGTGGTCCCGGATTAAACAAGCCGGGAGGTTCATCACCCAAAATCCATTTTAACTGCTGTTTTATTTCTGATTTCTTAACCGCCCAATTCTCTCTGGATAAGTCCTCCCCGGCAACTGCCTGATTGCCTTTGGAGGGATATTTTAAAGGATCTATATTTTCTTTACTTCTGGCCCGCCAGCTGTCAAACGTATAATTATAAAGCAATTTGTTTTCAGGCTTATGATTAGTACGCTTAAAAACATAATCGAAGAAATCGATATAAGATTCGATGTCTTCAGCATGGGTACCATGTTCTCCTTCCCGGATCCGGATGGCCAGCTGGTTCTCTGCGCCGAGGAATTTATAGACCTTCTCCGCAGAACTAAAAGCCTGCTCAATACCCCATGGATTGCTGGCTCCTTCATTCTTTGCCGTGCTCAGCATCAGTCCCCTGGGTGCTATCAGTGCCATAAAATGGTTCTGATCGACCGGAAGCTTATTCTCCCTTCCAACAAAAAAGCGTAATCGCGGATGCAGCCAGGCCGGCTGGGCAGCGGATAAGAGGGCGATATCCTCCACATCATATTGCTGGGTGGCATATCTCCAGGGAACTTCTGCCCCTGAACCACCACTGCTGGGAATAACAGCCTTAATTCGCTCATCAAAAGCAGCAGCCATCAGCGCCAGTTTACCATTTCGGGAATGACCGGTTAAGGCAATTTTTTCTTTGTCGACCATCGGAAGGGTGTACAAATAGTCGATGGCTCTGAAAGTCCCGAATGCTCTACGCATCAAACGGGTAAAGTCATATTGGCCAGCCCATATTTCAGAATATTTTTCAGTATCATCCTTCGCATCTGAAGCTGCATAAACACATGCCATATAACCCCGTCTTACCGCTATTTGTGCCCAGCCTCTGTGGTTCCATTGAGCCATGAACACCGGAAAAGGGTCTTTTCCCTGTGGAATCATTAACTCAATGGTCAGTTTAGCCTGTTCCTGCGGACCGAATGAAAGTTCGACAGTACGCAGAGTTGTTGATCCTTCCATTCTCTCACTGAGAACTTTCACCTTAAAAGCACCTGGAGATTTAGGATAAGTTCCGGTAATATAATACTCCAGCTGCTCCTTCATCCATTGGCGTTTCTTATTCCACTGCGCAGCGGAGGTAATGGGAATATTTTTGCCCCCTTCATCCTCAATGAGTGGATCAGGCAAAAAGGGTATGGAGGGCATCTGATCAAAATCAGGTGGAAGTTCTCCTGTTCGCTTTAACCAGTCTTTAAAGGTTTCGTCCAGAAAAGAAACGCGACCGTTAGCAATTCTATCCTCAGGCAAGACTTTCATAATTCTGGCAAGATCTGCTTTCCGTTTTAAACTGTCTGAATAGACCTCCGGATACGTAATTTTATACTCAGCAAAAGCTCCTGTTTTAAGTCCGAAAAAAAGAACCAGAAATATTGTTCCAATTGAAGGCTTTGTCAGAAATCTGTATTGCTGATTTTTCATGGTAGCTTTGATCGTTTAATAGGGATATGAAGATATAAATTCATTTTGTCTGAACTATGATTTGTTTGATTAGGATGATTCTATTGATTCATAATAATCAAAGAAATCACATGAATCATGGTTCAGACAACTAGTATTTTGTCTGAACTGTGATTTTTATGATTAATGTGATTTTGTGATTTAGATAGTCATTATAATCAAAGAAATCATCTGATTCATGGTTCAGATAACAAGTATTTTGTCTAAACTGTGATTTTTATGATTAATATGATTTTTGTGATTTAGATAGTCATTATAATCAAAGAAATCATCTGAATCATGGTTCAGACAGCTAGTATTTTGTCTGAACTGTGATTTTTATGATTAGCTTGATTGTAGTGATTATAGATTCATAGTAATCATATAAATCACATGAATCATAGTTCAGACAACAAGTATTTTGTCTGAACTGTGATTTTTATGATTAATATGATTTTTGTGATTTAGATAGTCATTATAATCAAAGAAATCATCTGAATCATGGTTCAGACAACAATAATTAGAAGTGCTCCAAAACCCCTATTCATACATATCCTTCACATCCGCATTTGCCAATTCAACAAGAAAATGAGCTATTTTAACAGTGACAGCTTTGAAGTAGTTCTCACCTTTCTCCTTCGTTGAAAATTCGGGATTTCCAACACCTGTGTCTTTGGTAATTTGCGACCATTTACGTTCTGCCCATGCCCAGCCTTCTGAAAATGCTTTGATTTTGTACTTCTTTTCTTTCCCATCTCCGGCCACGTCCAATGGGAGCATTAAATCCGGACTCAGGTATTGAATCAGACTGGTTTCCATTTCGTCGGCATGGTCACCATCCTCTTCAAAGAATTCCATCTTATTGACCGACTGAAACCAGTTGCAGGTGCTTAGAAACATCTTTGGGTATTTTAAACCCAGCTCTCTTACCATCATTCTAAAATCATTCCCTCCATGACCATTCAGGATCAGGAGTTTAAAGATATTTGAGCGTTGAAGCACTTCGATGAGGTCGCATAAAATGGCCAGTTGGGTGCTTGGATAGATATTCAAATCCAGTTTTATATCCGCCTGACCGGTATTGACTCCAAATGGAACGGTGGGTAAGACAATAATTTTCGCACCACTCTCCCAGGCAACTCTTGCAGATTCAGCCGCGATATAATCGGCTTCAATCACATCCGTTGAATAAGGTAGATGATAGTTATGCGCTTCTGTAGCACCCCATGGGAGGATTGCCAGGTCATAGTTGGTATCTTTTACTGATTTCCAGTTTGTTTCTGCTAGAATATAGGGTCTGATCATTTTATTGGGTTAGAATTGAGTAAAGAAAGCAAGTAAGAATACTTTATTGAAATAAATCGAACAATTAATTAGGAGGCCAAACATCTTGCTATTATATAATTGAATATACAAATTCCCGATCTTATGGAAAGTATAATCAAAAAGTTCATGAACGAGTCTGTAGACTCTTATTCATTTAATAATCCGTAGAGCGCTGCGCTTAAACTGTACAACAGCACCTCAAGCCGTTGAAAATGAGGTAGCTTG
>CAZTRY010000223.1:0-3193 GCA_964616525.1 uncultured Sphingobacterium sp.
TCAATATTCAATATGGAATTACCAGGGAAATTAAGAACAATAGTTTTCTGGATTCCTATTTTGGGGAAATTATTGAACTGGTTAAGGATGTTTACCGTGCTCCGGGAATAAAAAACAAAATTTTATATGTCTTTATGCCTCCGGGCTGGAGTCATACAGGAGAGCATAAAACAACTACAGCTCTGAAGAAAGCCATGCAGATTAATACTAAATCCTGATTTGAGCTATATGATGAAAAAGGTCAAGCTAATTTTTTTGATATTATTCGTAATGACAGTGCAGCAAGTGTTTGCACAACAGGTAACGAATAAACCGGAACGTGTAAACTGGTTTCAGGATCTTGGTTTCGGGATGTTTATTCATTGGAATGTTGACGGAACATTAGGTGCAGTAATCAGTCATTCTCTGGCAGGAGCATCTGATGAATATGTCAATAAATATTTCTCTGAATTGCCGGGCTACTTTAACCCTGAGAAATTTAAACCCCGGGAATGGGCCAGGCTTGCCAAACTTGCCGGAATGAAATATATGGTTTTTACCACCAAGCATCATTCCGGATTCTGTATGTGGAACACCAAAACCACAGATTTGAATATCATGAACACTCCATATGGTAAAGACATCACTCAGGAGTTATTCGATGCTTTTCGTAAAGAAGGGATTGCAATCGGTGTTTATTTCTCTCCGGAAGATTTTTATTATTTCCACAAGAATAACATTCCGATTGGCCGTTTACAGGACCCCCGCCATTTTCCGATGAAGAACCCCGGTTTAATGGATTATGATAAAAGACAGCTTAAAGAGTTACTCAGTAATTATGGTAAGATCGATATCTTGTTTATTGATGGTCCCGGGGATGGCTTGCGTGAGTATGCCTGGTCTATGCAGCCGGAGCTGGTCATTACCCGTGATTTAATGAATACTCCGGAGCAAACCACACCCAATGAACCTTTGCCAAGGCCATGGGAGGCATGTTATACCATGGGTACAGATTGGGGATATAAGCCAACCAATGATCCACATAAATCAGGTACACAGGTTATTAATATGCTGATTGAAATCAGGGCGAAAGGAGGGAACTTCCTGTTAAATATTGGTCCGAAACCGGATGGAGAAATTCAAATTGAGCAGGAAGCAATTCTAAGAGAAGTGGCGCTGTGGAATTTTGCCAATTCAGAATCAATCTATAAAATAAAGCCACTGCCGGTTATCCGTGAAGAGAATTTTTGGTACACCCAGTCCAATGATGAGAAATACATTTATGTTTATGTGACCAGAAGCTCAGCCGACGACTGGAAGTTCGGTGAACGTAAGGCCATGGTACTTACTCATATTGAGGCTAATCCGAATACCAAAGTGAGTGTTCTTGGATTTGATTCAAAATTTGTAGAATACAAGGTTGGGTTTGATGCGGGAATTTACAGTCATGCAACACCTTTGGGATTAGTTGTCAGTGCGGTTAACGGACAAAGATTTTATTCAGACCGGCGCTGGCCGAATGCCGTGGTACTGAAGATAGAAAATGCAAAATTCAGAAAATCGGTGATGAAGGCGGGTACTCAAAGTAAAATTGACGGAGCGCAGTAACTTTAATGGCTTCGATTTGCAAAAATAGCTCTCAGGGTTGAGAGCTATTTTTTTACAGAAAATCCTCGCGCATAGGGCTGAAAGTATCAATCAGAATTCCTGCTTCCAGGCATTGAACACCATGGATGAGGTTGGATGGGACAAGAAAAGCATCTCCTGCCTTCAGGATGTGCTTCTTACCGTCTATACTTACTTCAAAAGCTCCGCTCTGCACATGCGTTATCTGAACATGAGGGTGCTGATGTAAGGGGCCGATGCCTCCCTTTTTAAAATTTATCTTCACAATCATCAGGGAAGAATCGTAAGCCATAATCTTCCTTGAAACCAGATCGTCAAGAACTTCCCATTCAATACTGTCGTCTTCAATGAAATAGTTAAGCATGTATATTGTCTTTTTATAAAATGCCGAACCTACACATATTAATCATAAAATGCTGTAAGGTCGAGTATATTTTAACCGGAGTTCGATTCTCTCCATATTAATATTTAACCACATAGATAGATTTTTTATGCTTTAGAGGATACATAGATTGAAGCGAAGTTTTAAGACTATCTGTGTCTAAAATCTAGCATAGAGGATATATAATACTATATTTCTATGTGGTTTTTTATTATTACGGGGCCCTTTTATCTTACTTTTTTTATGGATTAGTTGACCAGATGGAGGCTTCCTTGACGAAAATTCGTCTGTTTAGTTTCAGATGAGCAATAATCAGCTCAGCAAAATCTTCCGGATGCATCACCCGATCTTCATTGTTGTTGAGGAGGTTCGATTTGATTGCAAGATCAGTGACTACAGTACTTGGATTTAAAGCCGTTACCCGAATATTATGCTTTCTGACTTCCTGCATCAGAGAATCAGTTAATCCCATTACCCCAAATTTGGAGGCACTGTAGGCGCTTGTCATCGGACTCCCCTTTAATCCGGCAGTAGATGAAATATTGATGATGTCACCGGTCTGGTGTTTGATCATTTCCGGCAATACGGCCCGGGTAACATAATAAACACCGAACAGATTCACTTTGATCTGATCCTCCCATTCCGAAGGCAGCAGGTCTAAAAATTTACCAAATTTCGCAATGCCAGCATTATTGATCAAAATATCAATACTGCCCAGTTCATTTTGAATGGATTTGACAGCTGCATTAACTGCCTGTATATCGGCGATATCTTCAACAGCAATGGATGTCTGAACCGGATATTTTTTCAGGTCCTCTTTTAGCTCCTGAAGGTCCTTCTCTGTGCGGGATATCAAACCGAGATTAACTCCTTCAATCGCCAGAGCTAAGGCAATTGCTCTGCCTATACCTTTTCCGGCACCTGTTATAATCGCATTTTTTCCTTTGAGTGATTCCATATTCTAAATAATGATTCTGTTTACAAATTGACAGGATTTAATTGAATTGTGAGTCATTCAGGAGTAAGAAATTTCATGACAACTGGTTCATTCCTAATGCACCTTAGTTCATTCAATTTTCTTTGATAGATGGTGATGAGGATAAATTATGCTTATTTGGGAATTATTTTTTCGTAATTTGATACTGTATCCCAATAATATTTAGATTTTTAACCTAGAATTAAATTTATTAATTCAGAACTTTATTC
>CAZTRY010000224.1:0-3178 GCA_964616525.1 uncultured Sphingobacterium sp.
GCAAAGGCTGGTTTTCAAAAAATCCTGATGCAGGTATCTCCAGAATTGATTTCGTAGCAGGGAACCGCCCGCCAAAGATCAAAGAATTGATCGTAAGCAAAACAAGCGGAGTACTTCCTTTCAAATTGCAAGCCAAGGTTGAGGCTAGTGATCCTGATAAAGACAAAATGAATTATGTATGGGAGCTTGGCAACGGCATTAAAAAATCAACCGTCCTTCCTAGTATTGAACATACCTTCACTAAAGCAGGAGAATACGCAGTCAGCGTTCTGGCAATCGACAAAAATTTTGCGAGCACCAATAGCAGTCCGGTAACAATTTCTGCAGGAAATGCCCAGCCAAAAGTCAGTATCCAGCTAAAAGGAAACCAAAGCTTTTATTTTGCAGGGAAAGCGGTAGAGTACGATGTGTCTGTATCGGATGAGGGTTCTGCCGTCAATAAAAGCACCATTTATGTAGCCAACAATTATACTAAAGGTTCGGACCTTGCAGGGGCTTCAATGGGACATCAGGTATTCACAGAAGCACAGGCAGGCCAGGCTTTGATGTTGAAATCAGATTGCCAGTCATGCCATCAGGTCAATACCAAATCCATTGGTCCTTCGTATACTCAGGTATCCGCAAAATACCAGAATAATCCTAGCGCAGCAACTTACCTTGCAGCAAAGATCATAAAAGGCGGTAGCGGAACCTGGGGAGAAGTAGCCATGCCTGCCCACTCCGCAATGAGTGATGATGACGCAAGGAAAATAGCTCAATGGGTTTTATCTCTCGAGAACAAAGCAGTCAATAAGGCCACATTACCCATTCAGGGCAGTATTATACCGGAACAGGAATCTGAAAATAATATTTTTAGCATCTACGCTTCTTATACAGATCAGGGGCAAGCTGGACTGAAACCCTTAACAGGAACTGCAACAGTTTATCTCAGAAGCAATATAATGAGTGCCAGAGAAATCACTGAAAGAACCCGAATCGGCTTAAAAGACTCTACCAGCACCGGTTTTCTGATTTATCCGCAAAACAACGGATGGCTCAAACTGAGTAATTTTGACCTTTCGGGGATCAGAATTCTGGAATTCGCTAATCTTTCAAAAGGCGGTGGGGGTATCTATGACATTGAGATCCGCGCAAATTCAGAGACCGGAGCACTTCTCGGAAAGGGCAATTTTAAAGATGGTGAAATTCCGGATCAGCAAAGCAGTACCCTTGTTCAGCTTAATCTTCCGGCTGACATGAAGATCAACAGCTTATTTGTGGTTTTTGTATCCGACCCTAAAAATTTAAAACCCAGGCCACTTTTAAAAACTGTTACTTTCAAGCCGGAATAAATTTTTAAAGACCAGGATATGATGTTGCACCGAAAACTCATGCTGCCGTGTTTTTTTCTGTTTGCATTGTTTGCATGCAATTCAAGTACAAAAAAAGACCCCGGAATAAGTTCTGACAGCTCCTCCATGCTTAATCTGCAGTCAAAAACTGCATTTCAAAAATTAATTGATGGGAAGAACACAGATTTATTCATTTTAAGGAACAAGAACAAAGCTGAGGCTGCATTTACAAATTATGGTGCAAGGATCGTGAGCCTTAGGGTTCCTGACCAATCAGGTAAATTAACAGATGTGGTAGTGGGCTTTGCGGGGGTTGAAGCTTATCGTCAATCTACTGAACCATATTTTGGAGCGACAATAGGGCGCTATGGCAATCGCATTGCCGGAGGAAAATTCAAACTCGATGGTCAGGAGTATTCAATTTTTATCAATAATACTCCGAATGCATTACATGGGGGTAAAAAAGGATTTCAGGATGTAGTTTGGGATGCCAGACAAGTGAATGATCAAACTTTGGAGTTTAGCTACTTGTCGAAAGATATGGAAGAAGGATTTCCGGGAAACCTGCAGGTAAAGGTTATTTATTCACTCTCTGATGACAACGAACTCATCATTAATTATGAAGCATCCACTGACAAGAAAACAATTGTAAATCTAACCAATCATGCATTTTTCAATTTAAACGGTGAAGGGAGCGGCAACATTCTGAATCATTCACTGCAGATCAATGCAGCACAATATACACCTGTAGATATAACTCTTATTCCATTGGGAAAACTTGTATCCGTAGCCGGCAGTCCATTTGATTTCAGAAAAGCAGTAAAGATTGGTGGCAGAATCGAGAATAATACTATTCAGCTGAAGTATGGGAAAGGTTATGATCATAATTATGTATTAAATCCTGCTGAAAGCGGCAAAATAAAGTCTGCGGCAATTGCAAGAGGTGATCAATCTGGTATTGTCATGGAAGTATACACTCAGGAACCCGGCCTTCAGTTTTACAGTGGGAATTTCATGCAGGGTAAAAACACCTTTAAAGGGGGCAGTAAGGATGATTTCAGAACAGCATTCTGCCTTGAAACGCAGCATTTCCCCGATTCACCGAATCAGCCGGCATTTCCGGCAACAGTGCTGAAACCTGGAGATCTCTACAAAACAAGTACTGTTTATAAATTCTCGGTAAGCAAATAATTCGGGATTTATTTCAGGCAAAAAAGAACAAAATTTTATATTTAATATCTATTTGAAACGAATAATTTTTAGCCTTATATGATGAAAAGAAAATTAAGAATGGGAATGATTGGCGGCGGAAAAGATGCCTTTATCGGAGCCATTCACCGCATTGCTGCCAATATGGATGGACTTATCGAGCTTGTATGCGGAGCCCTGAGTTCCAGCCCTGAAAAAGCTCTGGAGAGCGGTAGAAGCCTCTTTCTTCCGGAAGAACGGATTTATCCGAACTATGAAGAAATGATACTTCAGGAGAGCCGCCTTCCTGCCGGACAAAGGATGGATTTTGTTAGTATTGTAACCCCAAATCATGCACATTTTGGACCGGCTATGATGGCTCTGGAGCATGGTTTTCATGTGGTAATTGATAAACCAATCACCTTTACACTTGAGGAAGCTAAACTGCTTAAGAAAAAAACTGAAGAGACGGGGCTCAGTTTATTACTGACACATACCTATGCCGGTTATCCCATGGTTAAACAGGCCAGGGAAATGGTTAAGGCAGGTGAACTGGGTAAAATCAGAAAGATCATTGTAGAATACCCACAGGGCTGGTTAAGCAGACTATCCGAAAAGGATGGAAACCCTCAGGCTGCATGGAGAACAGACCCTGCAAG
>CAZTRY010000225.1:0-3146 GCA_964616525.1 uncultured Sphingobacterium sp.
GTTGCAAGAACTGAACGCATCGATACCATTTCGGGATGCTGATTCGGAACTTCAATTCCAATTGTCCCCTTTCCTGGCATCGGGGCAATAATCCGGATACCGAGTGCTGCAAGACTCAGGGCGATATCGTCTTCCAGGTTTTTAATTTTTGAAATCCTGACACCTGGTGCAGGTATAATCTCATACAAAGTTACCGTCGGACCAATAGTTGCCTTGATCTTATCGATTTCTATATTATAATGATTGAGCGTTTCAACAATTTTATTCTTGTTGGCTTCAAGTTCTTCGGCATTTACTGCAATCTTATTGGAACCATAATTTTCGAGCAGATCAAGGGTTGGGTATTTATAGCTCGACAGGTCAAGAGTTGGATCATACATCCCGAACTGCTCTACAAGTTCAGTTGATTTCTTCTCTTCTTCCATTTTCTCAATGGTAAGCGGAGGTGAATCTTTCAGATCATTGGATACTGCCAGAGAAGTTTCAAAGGGTACATTTTTTGACGGGCTAAGTACAACAGGCCTATGATGTTCAGGCTCTTCAGCTTCAGGCTCTTCAGGTATCTCAATTGGTGGTAGGTTCTGACTCAGCTTTTGCGTATTTCCGATGTTAGTTTCCTGACCGGGACGATTAGGTAAATTAAATTCTACCGGGGGATACAAAACCTCATCCTCCAGCTCAACCACTTCATTGGTTTCAGGAACAATGTACTCAGGTTTAGCACTGCGTTCAGGTAGTTTAAAATCGATATTATAAGCAATGATCAATACGCTTAAACCCGCAAATGCCAACAATCCGGCAGTTCCTGCATCCCCGATCTGGGCTTGCAACAATCGGTTGGTCCAGAATCCGAACTCCCCTTCCAGAAAATGCGGATAATCACTAATGAAAGCATGGAAAAAGGCAAGCGTAACCGAGGTAAAAATCAGTAAAAAGAACGAATAAGCAAGCGTTTTTGTAATAGATAAAACCCTTATTTTAAACAACATACGGTAACCTATAATGAAAAAGACACCGATGAAAAGAAAAGATGCAACACCAAACCACTCATATATGAACTGATGGGATAATAGGGCTCCCAATTTACCCAGCCAGTTTTGAACTGCAGGTTGATTAAGTCCCATTTCAGTCAGTTCCTGCTGGGTTTTCATCAAATTACTCCAGCCTCCATTGGCATCAATTACATAACTCTGATCCTCCTGCCAGGTGAAGATATAGGAGGTAAAGGCCACCATGAAATAAAGCGAAACGATCAGAAAAAACAGGCCAATTATCTTAATTGTCCGGTCGTCATTCAATTTGAACTTGGGCAGATCCTCGGTTGTTTCTTTCGGAACCCGCTGTTTTGGGGCAGGCTTAGACTTTGGCTCATCGCGAAAAGAATTGGCACTCCTGAATTGGTTTCCTTTTAGTAAGGGCATTCGAAACTTTGCTAAATATTGACAAATATAATGTTATAAAGAATATCTGAGATAGCCTAAATCTGCTGCATTTTTTATTTAATTTTCTTAATATTGATAAACAGATGTTTAGTTCATTTAATACCTTATAAAATGGATCAGGATTTACTGGAGGAATACATTGTAACAGGCAATGCCATTGAACTATATGCATTGCTAAACTCTAATCCGAAACTTGCCATTCAAAAAACAAGTCAGCAAATATCCCCATTATTGCTTTGCTGTTACTATAAAAAGCCTGAACTGGCTGATATTATAATAAAACATGTTCCCGAAATCAGCATTTTTGAGGCTGCTGCCTTAGGAAAGAACGATCGTATTAACACTATAGTCGCAGAAAACCCCGGACTGGTTCATGAATTTTCAGATGATGGATTTACCCCGCTCAGTCTGGCAGCCTATTTCGGAAACGAAGATGTAATCAGAACCCTGCTTCTTGCCGGTGCCGACCCAAATATCCCTTCAAAAAACGGGTTTAGTGTATACCCTATCCACTCTGCTGTGGCTTCAAATTACACGATGATTGCCAAAATGCTGCTAGAAGCTGGTGCTGACATCAATGTGGTGCAGAAATCCGGTGCAACCCCACTTCATTCAGCTGCCCATAATGGCAATATTGAACTCCTCATTGTTTTACTGGAAGCCGGGGCTATTGTCGATGCTAAAATGGAAGATGGTAAAACTGCGGCTGATAAGGCTTTTGAGAAGGGTTTTCTTGAAATTGCAAAGATTCTTTCCTGAAAGAAGTCTTTTTCCACTCCAGAAAACAACCAAACGCGAATTCATTGCGTAGGTACTTGAAACTAAATTTATAATTTATGAAAAAGTCCCTACTTATTGGTTCCATTAAAACAATTTTCATGATCATGCTGCCTGTACTCTTACTTTCAGGTTGCAAAAAAGACGAAGTTGAGGAACCTGTCAGCCTGATTAAAAAGGCCAATTTCACCTTAACTGGTGCTCAGGAGGTTCCGGCCGTGAATACCACAGGGACCGGTACAGCAGAAATTTCTTATGATCCTACAATGAAAATGATTACTTACAAAATCACATGGCAATTAGGAAATACTTCTGCAACAACAACAAACATGCATTTCCATGGTTCTGATACGGGCAGTGATGCGGTAAGTTCAGGCGTTGCAATCGGTATCACCGGTTTTTCAACTGGCAGCAGCGGCACACTCAGTGGAATGACCGTCGCACTAACCAGTGCACAGGAAGCACAGCTACTTGCAGGAAAATGGTATGTAAACATTCACAGTTCAACTGTTGGATCAGGTGAATTAAGAGGAAATATTAAATTTTAATATTTTTTAGGGCAGGGCATATTGAGTGAGACTTGGTGTGTCCTGTTCATTAAAAATCCCATACACTACTTGCCCTGATCCGCTTGATATAATGCCTTACATCTAATACAATGGCGGCAAAAAAATAAAATATCAGGGGGAAGCCCACTGCAAGGAAAGAGGAGTAAATGAAAAACAATCTGATTTTGGAAATAGATATATTAAATCGCTCTCCAAGATAGGTACATACCCCAAAAGAACGCTTTTCAAAAAATGTAAGAAACTGCTGAAACATTTTACTTGCTCAAAAATTTGATTCCAATCCCGCAAGATAAGCATTTCTTTTGATCACAATATGATTTTTTTAATTGTATAAGTGCCTGACTTATTGCAGAATTAC
>CAZTRY010000226.1:0-3127 GCA_964616525.1 uncultured Sphingobacterium sp.
TACCACCAAACGGACAAGGGATTGCAGCCTTACAAATGCTCACTATTTTGGAAGGTTATGATTTTTCAAAGATCAAATTGGGTAGTGCTGAGCATGTGCACTTGTTTACTGAAGCAAAAAAACTGGCATTTGAGGATCGCGCCAAATTTTACTCTGATATGGAATTTGCAAAGGTTCCTGTTAAAGAGTTGATCTCTGAAGCTTATGCTGCTGAGCGTAGGAAGCTAATTGACCCAAATAAAGCCTCCGAGCGTGTGGATGCAGGAAATCCGGCCATGAAAGATGGTGATACCATCTATCTTACGGTTGCAGATAAGGATGGTAATATGGTTTCCCTTATTCAAAGTAATTTCAGAGGTTTTGGTTCCGGTATGATGCCCGACGGACTTGGTTTTATGTTTCAGGATCGGGGAGAGTTATTTAATGTCATGAAAGAAGGTGAAAATAATTCTTATGCTCCCGGGAAAAGGCCTTTTCAGACAATTATTCCTGCATTTATGACTAAAGACGGTCAGCCGGTGATGAGTTTTGGCGTGATGGGCGGATCTTTTCAGCCACTGGGTCATGTACAGATCGTGATGAATATCGTAGACTTTGGTTTAAATCTTCAGGAAGCCGGAGATTTCCCAAGAATTAATCATGATGGATCTTCTGAACCTACCGGCGAAGGTATGGCTCCAAAAGGAGGAATGATCACTCTTGAAAGTGGATATTCCTATGATGTCATCAGGGAATTAATGCAAAAGGGTCATCAGGTAGGTTATATTAATGGGCTATATGGGGGATATCAGGCTATACGATGGGATCCGGTGCGAAAAGTTTATTTCGGAGCATCCGAATCAAGAAAAGATGGACAGGCGGCAGGATATTAAAGCTGAAAGCTTAAAGCCAAAAGCAAAGAGGCATTTTAATTGGAATTCTTATCTCTAAATTTAATTGATTACCAATACTTTATATGGAATTTGTTGAAACTGTTTTAAAGCAGATCTGGGGCTTTTTTAGTCTTGATGGGCTTATTGAAATTATCAAATCCGGCAATTATCAGTCCCTTCTAACTTATGAAGGAATGCGCGGGGCAATTGCACCTTTACTGCCAGTTATTTTGATACTGGAACTGATCAGGGGACTACTTTATAAGCAGTTTAAGGTTGTTTCTTATAAGATATCTTTCTTTTCTTATGTGTTTAATTCAATTATTGGGAGGTACATATCCATAGGGATGACCATGGTCTGTATTGGCTTGTTTGAGAAATATGCGATCATCAATATTCAGTTCACCTGGTACTGGTTTATTTACGGCTATATCATCTGGGAACTGTCTCATTTTGTTTATCATTATTTTGGGCATAAAGTGAGGTTATTCTGGTGTCTGCACTCTACCCATCATGCACCTGAAAGTATGAATCTGGCTGTATCTCATGCTCATTTTTTTCTCGAAGCTCCTTATGCGGATGTGATCAGAACAACTATCTGTATGCTGTTGGGGGTGCCCCCGGCAATGTTATTCGTGATTATGTTTATCGATGGAACATGGGGCTCTTTCATTCATATCGGAGAATCGATGATGAAAGATGCCCGCCTGGGAGTAGTGGGAAAATTCATTCTGACACCTTCACATCACCGCGTCCATCATGCCAAAAATATCCAGTACATGGATATGAATTATTGTAATTTGCTCAATATCTGGGATAAAGTATTTAAGACTTATCAGCCTGAAATTGATGGGGTCAAAATTCAATATGGAATTACCAGGGAAATTAAGCCTAATAGTTTTCTGGATTCTTATTTTGGGGAGATCATTGCACTTGCGAAGGATGTTTATCGCGCTCCAGGAATAAAAAACAAAGTTTTATACATTTTCATGCCTCCAGGCTGGAGTCATACGGGAGAACATAAAACCTCAACCGCATTGAAAAAGGCGATGCTAAAGGAAGTTTAGATTAATTTTAATTATTCTTCAGACTTAAGAATCAAAATATCTTCCTTTATTCTCTCAATTTCAACCAAGAGTGTGCCATTATAGACTCCTCTGATTCTTCTATGTTTATCAACCAGGATAAAGTTTTCGGTATGCAGAAATTCATTACCTGTTTGATAGAAACCGATGGTGTCACCGGTAAAATACTCCTGTTTAGCAAGACGGTAGATAGAAGATCTATCTCCGGTTAAAAGGCTCCATTTATCTGAGTTTATTTTATTTTCAAGCGCATATTTTTTAAGCTTTGGAACAGAATCAGACTCTGGTGTAACTGAATGTGAAAGTAAATATATCTGATCATCATCGTCAAATGCATCCTGGAGGAGGTGCATATTATTGGTCATCTTAGTGCAAATATTTCTGCATGTTGTAAAAAAGAAATTAGCTACAAATATTTTGCCTTCCACATCTTTTTCTGTTATGGTTTTACCATCCTGATTAATTAATGAAAATGAAGGTATCTGATGTATTTTTTTATATGCAGGGTCATTTTGTTTGATCCATTCCGGGGTCCAGTCGGGCTGATTAAAAAAGGGCAATGCCTCCTGCTCAGAACCAGTCTTTTCAGATGGGAAATCATTTTTGATTTCTCTACAGGAAAGTAGTGTAATCAGTAGAGCAATTATTAAACCTGCTTTTTTCAATTTCTATTTGATTGTTGGGTTTATAATTTTTGATGAATCTTCAGGATTCATGCATAGCTTGAGTCCGATCAAACCGTAACGACGTCCATTTTTAACCACGTAATTAGCTCTTATTACTCCGTTTTCCCACCAGGCTTTCTGGCTGCCTTCTTCATATCCCATTTTATAGTGGAAAAATTTATAATACTGACCGTTTTCATACCAGTCTTTTGCAATACCATTATGTTCACCATTAAGAAAATTATATTCGAATTTTGCCTTCCCGTTTTCCCAGTAGCCTTTGTGTATGCCAGTTTTTTTACCATGATGATACATTCTTATCTCAGAGACTTGCTTATTGGGATACCATTTTTTTGAAATACCTTCTTCTAAACCATTTAAATAACTTATGAATAAAGCAGTATCACCTTTCTGAAATTCTTCAATAACATATCCATCGTATTTTTCATGACCGTAATACAGCGTGTCCTGATGGAACTTGATCTTTATATCTGTACTGGCATTG
>CAZTRY010000227.1:0-3096 GCA_964616525.1 uncultured Sphingobacterium sp.
GATAAACTTTCTATAATTGCCCATTCTTCCTCATGGAAGACTTTTATATCCACCTTTCGTCCGTACTTTTTTTGAATAGCGGGAAAATGCTGAACGAAGGGCCATAAATGGAGAAAAGCTTTTTCAAGATTAACAGGAGCCCAGCAAAGCTGAGGATTCCAAAATCCGGTTTTGGCAAGTTCCTCTCCACTAATATCACAAATTTTACTGGTACCCTTTCTGGAACTAGAAACTACCATACATTTATGCTTGTTTGCCCGAGCATTAACCATTTGTCCGCCTGAAAAAGCCGAAGGGAAAAATATGATTTCAGCCCCTTGTTTCCGGTACATCTCCCATCCATCATCCCATAATATATCAAAGCAAATCTGAACGCCTATTTTACCAAAATCCGTCTGAATTACTGGCTGAAATAATGGTCCTGGCATAACCCCACTTTTTATCTCACCTTCTGTCGGATGAATTTTATGGTACGCTCCAATACGTTTCCCCTGCCGGTCAATTACTACAGATGAGATATAAAACATTCCATGACCTGCAGGCATATCAACGGAACAAATAGTGTAGCAATTGTTCTTTTTGGAGAAATCAGAAAACAGCTTTAAAACCTCTTCTGATTTACTTATCCTTTGCTTTACCGTGAACTTGCCATCCATTTTAGTATTTGCTATGTAGAAACATTCAGGCAGGCAAACTACATCTGGGAAAAATGGCTCAATTACCTTTAGGGATTCAATTACTCTTTTGACCATGTCATCCGGAGTTTCTGCAGATAGCCTTTCCTGTGAAAAACTTGCAATCCAAACTTCCCGTGGAAGTTTTGCGGCTGGGTTTAAAGCACCGTCGCTTTTTAAAGATTCAGCTAAGCCTATATTACCAATGGTTGTAAGGCCGGCAGTTAATGCTGATTTTTTTAGAAAATTCCTTCTTGAGTTTTGCATCATTTTCATCCGTTTATTTATTGTATTTTAATGGTGAAGAAGCCCGTCTGAACGGTTTGGCCGGGCGGACGATCATGATTTAATAATCATCCTCCTGTGGGTTTTGGAAAAATCATGATGGTTTCATTTGGATATAATTGTTCAGGGTTCAAACAAAGTCCTTGAGTAAATATAATGCTAATCTTCCGGATAGTACCCTATCTAATTCAAGAGTAAAATTATTAAGATCCGTAAACAGGAGGCGAATCGACTCATTGATTTAACAAACGCTGTACCAGTTCTGGAACTGCAGTTACAGCATTTTCAGAGATCATTTCAATGTTTTTGGAAGCTATCTCCATTGCTCTGGGATCTATCAGAAATTTTTTCGCTTTAGCCGGTACCAGATCAATAAGGCCTGCTGCAGGATAAACCTTTAATGAAGACCCAATAACAATGACTATTTCGGCAGCATAACATTCATTAGCGGCTATTTCAATCATTGGGACAGCTTCTCCAAACCAAACCACATGTGGTCGTAACTGAGAACCCAATTCACACAATTCACCCATTTTCAATTCCCATCCTGAGATATTATAGGTAAGATCTGGATTAATATCCGACTGGGATTTGGTAATCAGGCCATGTAAATGAATAATCCGGGAAGATCCGGCACGTTCATGCAGGTCATCAACATTTTGAGTAATGATCGTCACATCATACTTTTCTTCCAGTTTTACCAGTGCATCATGTGCCGCATTGGGTTTGGCTTCAAGAACGGATTTACGCCGATCATTATAAAAATTTTGGACAAGATTGGGGTTCCTCCGCCATGCTTCAGGAGTAGCAACATCATATACATTATAACCCTCCCATAATCCGCCTGAATCTCTGAATGTCTTCAGGCCACTTTCTGCAGATATTCCGGCACCTGTTATTACTGCAATTTTTTTCATGATTTTTATCAGATTATATCCAGGTATAAAAACCCAGTATCCTCTGCCCTGTCTGTTTGTTTGATTTGCAAAGGATTAAACACCACTTCGCCGGTTTCAAAGTTGATGGGGTTTCGAAAAACCGGTCCTTTATAACAAAAAGTATGGAACTCACCATTTTCTCCAAATGGATCTATTCCAGAAGGCAGGTTTTTGAAGAAGTCTGCATTTAGTTGTTTACCAATCCAATTATTTCCCAATTTATCCGACTGAACGCAACAGGTTATAGCTTCAAATCCTTCATCAGTTAATACTTGTTTAAGTTCATTGGCTGACCTTTTCCACAAAGGAAAATATGTATTCAAACCCGCCTTTGATGCTAATTCCTCGCGGTATGCCCGAAGATCTTCGAGAAAAATATCTCCAAACACAAGGGTATCAACTCCCATTTCAAGCAATTTTGTACAGGTTTTCAGAAAGGCCTCTTCATAAGAATAATTATCAGGCTGGTTGGAAACCCACATTTTAATGATTGGAAATCCGAGTTGTTCTATTTGTCTGTCAAGTACTTTTTCAGATATTCCATGCATAGAAATTCGCTCAATACCACTATTTAAAGTGGTTACAAGTCCCATTATTTCCACTTGAGGATCTTGCTTAAGACTATGCAAGGTCATAGCTGAATCCTTGCCTGCACTCCAGAATAAAACTGCCTTCTTCATATTAATCTGTATTAAAACAAAAATAGCGATGAATTTACATCCATCGCTATTTATAGGTTAGTTTTGCAGCTTATTTAATGTCTAACTTAAATCCGGCATTGAAATTTATCCCTTTGGTTTGATAACCTGCAAACTCGGTATAATTCTCATCAAGCAGATTTTTGATATCAGTAAACAAGATAAATCTGCTTGAAACTTTATACTGAGCATATACATCAAGCAAATTAAATGAACCTAGTTCTGCTTCCACAGTTTTGAAAGTCTTACCGTCAAAATACCTGTCTCTGCGATCGCCAGTAAACTTGTAAATCAGGTTAAAACTCATGGATTTATTTAAATCAAGACCTGCATTCAGGCCGAAAGAATTCTTTGGCCTTCTGAAGAGATTAAATGCCCTTCCTGCCGGAGTAGTCACCTCTCCATCAACAAATGCATAAAAAGCATTCAAATTCAGAAATTCATAAGGTTTGTAGCTTAGTTCAACTTCATAACCTTTATCATTCTGCTTATTTTGATTTA
>CAZTRY010000228.1:0-3080 GCA_964616525.1 uncultured Sphingobacterium sp.
CTTGATGCAGTGGAAACCGGAGTTCATGTTCCTGAGGCAGATCCTAACAATCAAAGTGTTGGATATGGTGGTTTACCCGACAGAGATGGTAGGGTAACATTGGATGCCTGCATCATGGATGAATTTGGGAACTGTGGAAGTGTGGCTGCACTGGAGCATATTATTCATCCTGTCTCTGTTGCCAGAAGGGTGATGGAGAAAACTCCTCATGTCCTGCTGGTAGGTGCCGGAGCTCTGCAATTTGCTCTTGAACAAGGGTTTAAAAAGGAAAATTTGCTGACTCCTTCCTCGGAGAAAGCATGGAAAGAATGGCTCAAAACTGCAAAGTATAATCCTGAAATTAACGTAGAAAACAGACTTTTCAGTCCGGCGAAATTGCCCGGTAATCAATATAACCATGATACCATTGGGATGCTCGCTTTAGATGCAGCAGGAAATTTGTCGGGTGCATGTACAACCAGTGGAATGGCCTATAAAATGCATGGGCGTGTTGGTGATTCACCAATCATTGGTGCCGGACTCTATGTTGACAATGAAATTGGAGGCGCAACATCTACCGGAGTAGGAGAAGAAGTGATTCGGAATGTAGGAAGTTTTTTGGTCGTTGAATTGATGAGACAGGGTTATTCACCTGAGGAAGCCTGTAAAGAAGCAGTTATGCGCATAATCAGAAGGAAACCTGAAACAGCAAAACAAATTCAGGTAGGCTTTCTGGCACTAAATAAAAAGGGCCAGTTTGGCGGATTTGCCATTCAGAAGGGCTTTAGTTTTGCAGCATGTAATCAAAATGATCAGAATCAATTAATAAAATCGCCAAGCTATTATTAATCAGATAACGATGAGGACATGGTTTGATAACAGGAGTATTACAAAGAAAGATTTGTTGCAGCTTCTTAAAGCTTACAAGGAAATCATTGACCTTAACGCTATTTGTTCTGTAACCGATCCGGAAGGAAAGATTATCTATGTAAATGACAAGTTTTGTGAAATAAGCAAATATTCCAGGGAAGAACTAATTGGTCAGGATCATCGGATAGTAAATTCAAATTATCATCCCTCTTCAAAGTTTAAAGAACTTTGGGATACTATAAAAAGTGGAAATGTCTGGCGCGCTGATGTAAAGAGCAGGGCAAAGGATGGCACATTTTTCTGGCTTGACAGCACCATTGTTCCAATTCATGATGAAAATGGGGTGATTACAGAATATTTCTCTTTGCGGACTCCAATTGACGACAGGAAGAAGATTGAGGAAGAGCAGAAGGAATATGTGAAGAATCTGGAGAAAATGCTGTTTATGGTTTCACATGAAGTGAGACATCCGGTTTCTCAGATCCTGGGGATAGTACATATACTTCAGGAGCATGGCAATTTGGATTCAGAAAGTTCAGAATTGATCAGCAACCTTAAAATTTCTGCTTCGGACCTTGATGTATTTATTAAAAAGCTAAGTTCATTTATGCATGATATGAGGCCGGAATCAGAAATAAATTCGGATGAAAGTAAATAATTCATTTTCTCATGTCTTATAAACTGGAGATCTGTGTTGGAAGTATTGGTTCAGCCTTAGTTGCGCAAGCATTTGGAGCCGACAGGATTGAACTTTGTGATAATCTGGCTGAAGGTGGCACTACCCCTTCCTATGGGATGATAGTACAAAGTAAAATGAAGCTGGAAATTCCCTTTTTTCCGATTATCCGTCCGCGTGGTGGTGATTTTGTATTTACCCGGGATGAATTTCAAATCATGCGGGAAGATGTGCTCTGTTGCAGGGAAATGGGATGTAAGGGTATTGTAATTGGCATCCTCAGGAATGATTCTACTATTGATATGGAAAGATGTGCTGAGCTGATAGCACTTGCAGGCGAGATGGAGATCACTTTTCATCGCGCCTTTGACCGTTGTATTTCTATGGAAAGGTCGCTCGAAGACCTTGTTGAGCTGGGATGTCATCGGGTACTGACTTCAGGAGGGAAAGAATTTGCCTTAGAAGGAACTGAAAAATTGCGATCACTGGTCAGGCAGGCAGGATTCAGAATTAATATTATGCCGGGTTCAGGAATAACCCATCGAAATTTACAGAAGATTGCCGCTGAGACTGGTGCTTATGAATTTCATTCTACTGCTAAAACACTTGTGGAGAACAGCATGGATCCGGTCAGCACACAGCCATACCGTACTATGGAAACAGACGGAGAACATGTTAAAAAGCTGAAGGAGATCCTTAAACAGATCGGCTGGGTATATTGAATTTCTCATAATTTCCTTACTTTTAAAAACAAATCAATTCATATGAATAAATTATTTTTTGCAGGTTTATGCCTGTTTTCTATACCTGCAATTTCTCAGACAGTTCCTTCAAGATCGAAACTGAATACTGCAGCAGATAAAATTGAAGCAAAGGTTATTGAATGGCGTCGTGATTTTCATGAACATCCTGAATTGGGTAATTATGAGACCAGAACGGCAGGAATTATCGCAAAACATTTGGAAGGGTTAGGTATTGAGGTAAAAACCGGTGTAGCCCGGACAGGAGTTGTTGGTATACTAAGGGGTGCTAAGCCTGGCCCGGTGGTTTTATTGAGGGCTGATATGGACGGACTTCCGGTTACTGAAAGGAATTCACTCCCCTTTGCCTCAAAGGTAAAGACACAATACAACGGGCAGGAAGTAGGGGTGATGCATGCATGTGGTCATGATTCCCATGTTGCGATACTGATGGGTGTTGCTGAGGTTTTAGCTGGAATGAAATCTGAATTAAAAGGAACCGTGAAGTTTGTATTTCAACCTGCAGAGGAAGGCTCAGCTCCCGGAGTTGAAGGTGGTGCTGAACTAATGGTTAAAGAAGGGGTACTCGAAAATCCTAAAGTTGATGTTGCATTTGGATTACATATTTGGGCGCAGACAGAAGCGGGAAAGATCACTTATCGTCCCGGTGGAATGATGGCCGGGGTGAATGATATGCAGATTATTGTGAAAGGAAGACAGGCACACGGCGCTGCACCATGGGCATCAGTTGATCCGATTGTGATCTCAGCACAGATTATCAATAATTTACAGACCATTGTAAGCCGTAATTTGAA
>CAZTRY010000229.1:0-2545 GCA_964616525.1 uncultured Sphingobacterium sp.
CCGATTGCAACAAAGAATCCCGTTACATCTAAAACTTTAGTTTCTTTGGTCAGGTTATTTGAGACCTTCACTCCCGTAACATTTTTGCCGTCACCAAGGATTTCCTCTGTATCTGTATTATAATGAATTTCAATATTCGGGGTATTTAAAACCCGGTTCTGCATTGCCTTTGAAGCTCTGAATTCATCCCTTCTCACCAGCATATGCACCTTCTTACAAAGTTTGGCCAGATAGGTCGCCTCTTCTGCTGCTGTATCACCAGCCCCTACTATCGCAACATCCTGTCCCTTAAAAAAGAAGCCATCACAAACTGCACAGGCAGAAACTCCAAATCCGTTATATTTTTGTTCACTTTCCAGTCCGAGCCACTTAGCACTCGCCCCTGTAGCAATAATTACTGTATCAGCAGTTATAGTCTTTTCTTCATCAATGATTACTTTATGAGGAGTTGAAGAAAAATCGACTTTAGTTACATACCCAAAGCGAATCTGTGTTCCGAAACGCTCGGCTTGTTTTCTGAAATCTTCCATCATCTCAGGACCCATAATTCCATCCGGATAACCAGGGAAATTTTCCACATCGGTAGTTTGGGTCAACTGCCCTCCAGGAACCATTCCGGTATACATTACCGGTTTCAAATCAGCACGGGCTGCATAAATAGCTGCAGTATAACCTGCGGGACCTGATCCTATGATCAGACATTGTACATGTTCAGTATCTTGAGACATTTCTTTAATTAATTTATACAAATTTAGGCTTTTGGCGGCGGATGGACAACATGGATTTTATAATGCCCAGGTAAAATTATATGGATTGATTTATGTTAGAATCCTTACGCCTTGCCTCAGAGAGAGCACTTAATTTTTCTTCAGTGCATTTAAATAGCCTCAGCTGAACTGGCTTGAAATAAAGAAAAATAGTTGCGCCTTAACGGATTTGGTAAAAGTGGTATCCATTCCTAAACTTTACTTAAGATAAATTTCTGAGGGTCTTAGAACGTTATTTAAGAAAAAGGACTAGTGTGTTGTCATAAAGACTTTGCCGTATCGATGAATAGCCCGGTGCTTTAGCTCCGGGTAATGATCCGGTTTTCAGACCGGGCTTCAGCCCAAAATATAAGCAACCAGAATGGAACAAATACTGGTGCTTCAGCGCCAAAATGATGATAAGTATTCCACATCTACCATATTCCATAATCCGTTTTTTTATTATTCCAAACTTTCAAATCAAATCAGAGGCGGTTAATGTTCTTTATATCGGGCTAAAGCCCAATGTAATTTTCCTCAAATGGTGCTGAATGTAGGGCTGAAGCCCGCCCGGATGAACTCCGTTCGGACTGGCCCGAAAACGAACTAACTCATTAACCCCAACTAAAGCTGGAGCCTATTGAGCACAAACAATAAATCACCATATTCCTATCTTCCCTTCTATTAATTCACATTTATTAAAATAAACTCACCCAATGTTGCTATTATTACAACAAATCCCAGATGTCCATTGTTATGCTTAATCCGTCAAGATTCGAAGATCTGAAAACCACTGATTCAAAACTGCCAAATCACTCTAATCAAAGATCAAAATCTGTGTCTAAATACAGTATCTGTATTTTTCTCAGCTTATTGAGTATAAATGTCCTTGCGCAAAAGATTAATGCCAAATACGAATTGAATATCAAACCCGCGACTTCTGAAATCAGAATTGATGGAGATGTGACTGAGCAGGCATGGAATGATGCAGAACTGGCAAGTAATTTCTTCATGGTACAACCCATGGATACGAGCTTTGCAAAGCTCAGGACCGATGTAAAAATGACTTATGACAAGGATCATCTCTACATTATTGCTATTTGTTATCACGAACCAGGTCCCTATTTCGTAGAATCATTACGAAGGGATTTTGCATTTGGAAAGAACGATAACTTCCTGATGTTCATGGATCCATTCAATGACCTGACCAATGGATTTTCATTCGGAACAAATGCGGCCGGTGCTCAATGGGATGGTATAATGTATGAAGGTAGTAAAGTAGACCTGAGTTGGGATAATAAATGGACTTCTGCAGTAAAAAACTACCCTGACCGCTATGTGTTTGAGGCTGCCATACCCTTCAAATCTATCCGTTATAAACCTGGAATCACCCGCTGGGGTATCAATTTCAGTCGCATGGACCTTAAATCGAGCGAAAAATCAAGCTGGACCCCTATTCCAAGACAGTTTGCAACCGCTTCCCTGGCCTATACAGGATCTTTGGTCTGGGATCAGCCACCGCCGGTACCGGGACAGAATATTTCAGTAATCCCTTATGTGCTGGGAGGTATTTCCAATAATCATCTTACTTCCCCTATCCACAGGGATCATCGTGGTGAGATTGGTGGGGATATTAAAGTAGCCATCAATTCTTCGCTTAACCTGGACCTGACTGTAAACCCTGATTATTCACAAGTGGAAGTCGACAGACAGGTTCCCAACCTCGACCGCTTCGAACTTTTCTTTCCTGAACGAAGACAGTACTTCCTTGAAAACGGAGACCTCTTTGCGAATTTCGG
>CAZTRY010000229.1:2801-3048 GCA_964616525.1 uncultured Sphingobacterium sp.
GGCAGTGAGCATGAAATCCTTCAGTCCGAATAAACGCGGTAAGGATATGATGCAGGCAGCAAACCTTCGTTACTGGACCGGAAACTGGGATCTGAACTGGCAGCATGAATATGTTGGAATAAATTACAATGCCGAAGTCGGTTATGTTCCGAGACGAGGATATGTCCATCTGAACCCTTCTGCTTCTTATCTCTTTTTCCCAAAAGCTGGCAAACTGGTTAGCCACGGACCAAAATTCTTCAGCAGC
>CAZTRY010000230.1:0-3044 GCA_964616525.1 uncultured Sphingobacterium sp.
TAACCCGTAATTCGTAATTTATAATTCGTAATAGGCAACAATCTCAAGCTACATACTCCCTGTTAAATGTCCTGCGAAGTTCGGTAATTGATGATTGAAGTCTGGATCGTAAAATTCCGACTGTAATATTGAGTTCTTCGGCAGCCTGAACATGAGTATATCCTTTAAAGTAAATCAAATCCAGTGCTGAACGCTGCTCTTCATTAAGAATGTTTGTCATATCTTTCACTCCAATCAATTCGGGATTATAGGAAACCTGAAATTTCTGATCAATTTGCTGAGCTGATTCAGAAAGATTTTCACTGACAGTGTAATTCCGGTAATTAACACTTCTGAGATAATCTATAGAAATATTACGTGCTAATCTGGCCATCCAGGTGTATAACCTGCCCTTACCGGGATCATATTGTTTGAATGACTTCCAAATCTTAATAAATGTTTCCTGAAGCAAGTCCTGAGCTACCTCTTCAATGACCACGATGGTAGAAATAACCCTGTACAAGGAATCTGAGTACATCCGATAGAGAGCAGACATTGCACTTCCATCCATGTTTTTTAAACCTTCAATCAGTTTTTCTTCAGATAAGCGGAGTTTTCTGCTCCTTCCGATTCTACTTTTATTCGAATCTTCTATGTGTATATCCATTGCTATCATAATATCATTACGATTATTATTTAAAAATGGATGTCCAACATGAATTTAAGATGAATTTTAAAAAAAATAAAAAATGGAATTTTATCTTCTTTTCTGCTCTCTAATTCATTGCAGTTTCTCTGAAAATGAAAGGAAATCCCTCAGAAATTTATCCATCCTAACTCCATAACTATCATCAGTAAGAACTCCATTGGAGAACAAAGTCTGAACCTTAGGAGTGATAAGATATGGCGGATAAACGATACCCTGTAAGGTATTGGCATATTGCTGCAAATTTTTGGCTGCACTTATTCCTCCAAGCATTCCTGATGAAACACTTATAATCCCAAACGCCTTACCTGAATATTCCTTAAAAAAGTAATCCATGCTGTTCTTCAGACTACCGGGATAACTGCCATTGTGTTCAGGTGATACAATCAGAAAAACATCCGTCTCATCCAGCCGGGATTTTAGACCCTTTAAGGTATCCCCGGGCGAAGGATGGGCATCAAAAGTATAATCCAATAATGGCAGGTTCGTTTCCCTGACATCCCATAACCAATTATCGACTGCCAGTTTATCAAATCTATTTTTAACCTCCAGTGCAACCTGATGAGATTGTCTCCCCGGTCTGGCACTACCTGAAATAATTGCGATTTTCATCATATTAAACTCTTATTAATTAGTCTTAAGTTAAGTTGGATCTTAAATGATTTTTTAATTTATAACCTTAGAACCCATAAATAATAAACACAATACTTTGGTTTAAATTATTCCCAGAACCTGACATTTCTTATATTTTAATTCTGTCATTAACTGAAAACCTGATCCAAAGTACAACGTGTTATCAAATGAATTTTTATAATTTGTTGAACATACGCAATTCATTTTAACAAAAAGAGGGCACCCAATATAATTGAGCACCCTCTTTAGAAATTAAAAATTACAGAACTATCTTTTTCTGATTTCTACCCTTCTATTTAACTGACGACCAGACTCTGTATCATTGGAAGTAAGGGGCATTGACTCTCCAAAACCTTTTGTAATCAGGTTATTTGCATTAATACCTGCAGTTACCAAATAGCTTTTAACGGCAGTAGCGCGGTCAACAGAAAGAGTCATATTCCGCTTATCAGTTCCTTCAGCAGAAGAATGTCCGTTAAGATTAAAGCTCATTGATGGAAATTTCTTCATTTCTCTGGCAATTTCATCCAATACTGCATAGGATGAGGTTTTCAGCACTGAAGAATTAAACTCGAATAGTATATTCTTATAATTAAATGTTGGTTCAGAAGCAACAGTCTCGGGGCAACCTCCATTGACAGAAGAACCTGCCTTATTCGGGCAATTATCCTTTGAATCCGGAATGCCGTCACCATCTGTATCAGACTCAACAACTGCAGCCTTTGGTGCATCCTGAACACTGGCAGCTACGGGTGCGGCTGGCGCCTGACTGATAATCTTTTTAGGTTTACAGGAGGAAAACAATACCACAGCAGTAAAGACTGCAATGGCAAAAATCGAAAATGTGCTTTTAAAGTTTCTCATTTCTAGCTTAAATGGTTTATTAAATTATTCGAAATAAAACTACTATTTACTTGCTTTTTAAACAAACTAAACAGCAATTATTAATAATTAGGCAAATCACTGAAAAAACAGAAGCAAAACCTGATTTTATTACTACAGAAATAATTTCTCGGCACAATACTGAATACTGAGGGATACGTCTCTCAGCTGCCCGAAAAACAAGATTTTAATCACTAAACTCTATTTGGCGAACTGAACTTTTGGCTTGCAAAAACTGTCTGAAAAGTTGGAACCCCTGCCTTTTCAGTAACATCTGGCAGTAGTTCAACATTATTGTCCTGTGGTATTTGTTATTGTATTGTTCTGTAATGTCTGATTGCTAAAACCGATACCACCAAAAAGGGAATTGTGGAGATTATTATTTTATAGTTTAAAGTCAATAATCCGATGATAAACATAAAAAACAATAAAATACCCAGGCCACCCATGCTAAAGTATGTCAGAAATTTATTTGGTTGTTTTTGAAACAATGTGAATATCAATATTATCTGACCCAGCAGCGGCAATACTGTAAATGGATGAAGAGTAGAGATTGGGTTTGAAAATAATTTTGAAAGAATTTCAGCTTCTGCCTGAAAGAGAAAGGAATGGCTATTCCCACTCCACTCTAAATATCCTAAAAGCGAGGTAATAACCAAAATGAGATTATATAGTTTACTTTTCATTTTGTTCGCCGTTAAATATGAACCAAGTCGCTTCTAGGCTGCCAACCTTAAAGGCATTTTATTCTATCAGGCAATATAAATTACCGAATGATGCTTATGTATCCTCTTTTCTTTCCTTCTCCATTCTGAAGTTCAATAATATAATAGTAAGTATCTTC
>CAZTRY010000231.1:0-3043 GCA_964616525.1 uncultured Sphingobacterium sp.
TACGAAAATGCCCGGAAATAAAAAAGAGACTGCCTACTTTTGAGACAGCCTCTTCTTTTTTTCTGGAAAATTTTGAGATATTCGGAACAGAATATTATCGGATGCTTAAATCAATCAGAAAGTTCGAAAACCTTCATATAGCCTGTTGGTTGTTAAAAGATACCTGCTGGGTTTTAGATATGCGTTTGTTTGGAATCATAATGATATTTCCTACGCTGTTTCTGGCTTTTTTCATCACTTATAAGTTCAGAAAAATTGTCTCCGAATTCTACCATAATCTGGCAGTTTGTTTTTGGATAATGGCTAATACCATATGGATGATCGGGGAGTTTTATTACAATGATACTTTACGTCCTTTTGCAATAATATTTTTTATCAGTGGCCTCATTGTACTGATGGTTTATTATGGATTCGTTTACAGGAAGCTATCGGCTTTTCAGGATAGCAGGGAGCATGAGTCCTGATTTTAATCGCCTTATTTTTTATTTAAAACAATTCCACTGATCAGATAAGTGTTCCGGCCAAGGAATCTAACACTTTGATTTTTATTTATCGTGTAAGCCGAATCAGGGAAATAGGTCAGTTCTTCTGAAGATTCGTAAAGTTTGCTATGGGTCTTGTTTTTTATTTTGAAAAATATTGCCCGTCCCTGCCTGTCTTTTTTTATTTCGACAGATCTGGTACGCAGATTTGTGTCAATGGCCAAATAGCTAAAATGTAAACTATCTCCATTAATTTTATAACTATCCTGCCATGCCAGCTTATTTATATCTGAAGCAATGAAAAGAGCCAGTTCATTCCCCCAGTCTACAGCAAGATTGTTTTTAACTTCTGACCGGCCATTTTGACTGACACTTTTATTCGCTGTTGATTTTTTAATTGTCAGTCGGTTAACCTCTGCTTCAAAATATCCTTTGATATCAAAAAACACGGTTTTTGTTTTCAAATCATCAGGGCTTGAGCAGGAGGAACAGAAAATCAGAAGCAGAATTAATAGTTTTCGGAACATCAGGAAACCAATACTTCACCGCTCATAATTTCAGGCGATTTAATGTTCATTAATTTCAGTATTGTTGGCGCTATATCTCCCAGTTTCCCGTTTTTGATGTGCTTATAGTCCTCATCTATCAGAATACAGGGAACAAGATTTGTTGTGTGTGCCGTATTCGGAGTGCCATCCTCATTGATCATATAATCTGCATTGCCATGATCTGCCAGGATAATGAATGAATAGCCGTTTCTTATTCCGCATTTTACAACTTGCTCCAAACATTGGTCTACAGTTTCTACTGCTTTCACTACCGCACTGAATACACCCGTATGGCCTACCATATCAGGATTAGCAAAATTCAAACAAACGAAATCCGGCCAGCCGCTTTCAAGTTCAGGACAAATTGAATCTGCAATCTGCGCTGCACTCATTTCAGGTTGAAGATCATAGGTCGCAACTTTAGGAGAAGGAACCAGTATTCTTTTCTCATTATTAAATTCCCGCTCTCTGCCTCCAGAGAAAAAGAAGGTTACGTGCGGGTATTTTTCTGTTTCCGCAATCCGGATCTGATTTTTATGATTTTGTTCGAGGACTGCTCCCAGGGTTTGGTTAAGATCTTCTTTGGTAAATACGACATGAACATTTTTAAATGTTTCGTCATAAGTAGTCATAGTTACATAGTATAGATCCAGGGCCTTCATATTGTACTCAGGAAAGGATTGCTGAGTTAAAGCGGTGGTAATTTCCCTGCCCCGGTCTGTCCTAAAATTGAAACAGATTACTACATCACCCTGTTCAATTTTGCCAACAGGTATACCATCATTGTCTGTTTTTACGATTGGATCGATAAATTCATCACTAATTCCGGCGTCATACGATTGCTGTATGCTTTCTGAAATATTACTGCTTGGTTTACCTGTACCGTGAATCATTAGGTCATAAGCCAGTTTAACACGTTCCCAGCGATTATCACGGTCCATTGCATAATACCTTCCGATTGCAGAGGCAATGGTTCCTGAAGAATGCTCAAGATGAGCGTTCAATTCCTCTATAAACGCTAGACCAGAAGCCGGATCAGTATCCCGACCATCCATAAAAGCATGAATGAATACATTTTTTACATGATTGGCTTTCGCAGCATCACATAATCCTTTTAAATGTTCAATATGAGAATGAACACCTCCATTGGATAAAAGACCAATGAAATGGACGTTTTTGCCTGAATTTAATGCATAATTGAAGGCTGACTTCAAAACAGGGTGCTCATTAAGTTCCTTATCTTTAACAGCTTTGTTAATTCTTCCTAATTCCTGATAAATTACCCTTCCGGCACCCAGGTTCATATGACCAACTTCAGAATTACCCATTTGTCCGGCAGGAAGTCCAACCGCTTCACCCGAAGCCTCTAATTTAGAATTTGGGTAACTATTGATTAAGTGGTCGAAAAAAGGTGTATTTGCTACACTAACTGCGTCAGATTTATCATGATTTCCGTAGCCCCAGCCATCGAGGATCAGAAGAATTGCTTTTTTATTTTTCACAATACAAATATACGCCCAAATTGAATAAATTAGTTTTTTTGTTTTATGGCATACTTTTAGTACTAACCTTTTAAAAAAAAATGGGAGCCAAATTTCTAATCATCAGCATTATTTCTTGTTTTTTTTCATTCGGGCCTGTTGAGATACAACAAAAGGATGTTTTTGATACACTTTCAGGCTATTTTAAGGATTCAAACAGTAAAGAACTTGCAGGGTATTTTGCCAGTGTGATTGAACTGGAGATCCTTTCTGAAGAAGGCGAATACTCGAAGGCCCAGGCCGAATTAATTCTTCGCGATTTTTTTTCCAAACATGTCCCGGTATCAGTAAAAGTAATTCACAGACTTAGCTCCAGTTCAAATTATAAAATCGGGGTACTCTATTTGCAATCTCAAAAAGACAAGTTAAGAGTATCCATTTCTATGGCAAATAATGGCAATAAATTTTTGATAAAATCCATTACTATAGAAAACGATAAAGAATTGTAATTAAGTATTTCTATTTTTGCCTG
>CAZTRY010000232.1:0-3029 GCA_964616525.1 uncultured Sphingobacterium sp.
TGCAGATGCTCGACTGGTGCAGTCCACTCCAGTGTATTTGAATCCCAAGGGTTTTGTGGCGACTTCTTTCCATAAAAAATAGAATAGAAGAAATTCCAAAGGAATGCTACTTGTGCCAGTGCAGAAATAATTGCCGCCCATGTGATGAACACATTCACTGTCAGCCACTCTTGCATAAATGCAAATTCAGTGAAAGCATAGTAACGACGTGGCACACCATCAATTCCCATAAAGTGCATTGGGAAGAATACAAGATAGGCACCAATAAAGGTAAACCAGAAGTGGATATAACCCAGACGCTCATCCATTAAACGTCCGAACATTTTAGGATACCAGTGATAAACTCCGCAAAGCATACCAAAGATAGCCGCACAACCCATTACAAGGTGAAAGTGAGCAACAACGAAGTAGGTATCATGAAGATTAATATCTAAAGCAGCATTCCCTAAAAATAAACCGGTAAGACCACCAGAAATAAAGAAGGATACCAGACCAACAGCAAATAGCATTGCCGGAGTAAAGCGAAGATTTCCACGCCAGATTGTTGCCAGATAGTTAAAGGTCTTTACTGCTGAAGGTACTGCAATAATTAAGGTTGTAATCATGAATACTCCCCCAAGGAATGGGTTCATTCCGGTTACAAACATATGGTGTCCCCAAACAATGAAAGACAATACAGTAATACCAATCAGGGAATAAACCATTGCATGATAACCAAAAATTGGCTTTCTTGAATTGGTTGCAATGACCTCTGAAGTGATACCCAAAGCAGGCATAATTACGATATATACTTCCGGGTGACCCAGGAACCAGAACAGGTGCTGCCATAAAACCGGGCTACCACCCTGATTCGGAAGAACTTGTCCGGCTACCACAATATCAGAAAGATAAAAACTGGTACCAAAGCTACGATCGAAAATCAGGAGTACAACTGCCGAAACCAATACCGGGAAAGATAGTACACCAACAATTGCTGTAAGGAAGAAAGCCCAGATAGTTAATGGCATTTTCCACATATCCATACCTTTTGTACGCATATTCAGAATTGTAGAGATATAGTTCAATGCACCAATAAGGGACGATGCAACGAATAATACCATACTAATTAACCAAAGAGTCATACCTGTACCTGAACCGCTAATGGCCTTTGGTAAGGCAGATAATGGAGGGTAAACAGTCCATCCTGAACTTGCCGGTCCGCTCTCTACAAAGAAAGAACACATCATGATCACACAAGAGGTAAAAAACAACCAGTATGAGATCATATTAAGGAAAGGCGAAGCCATATCCCTTGCTCCGAGTTGAAGCGGGATAAGCAGGTTACTGAAGGTACCGCTCAATCCGGCAGTCAATACAAAGAATACCATCATGGTACCATGTATAGTTACAATTGCGAGATAAAAATCGGGTTTTATCCTACCACCTTCAGCCCATTTCTCGCCCAGGAATGTTTCCAGTAATGGGAAACTCTCATCAGGCCATGCTAATTGCAATCTGAAAAGGATAGATAAAATCATAGCAACAACTGCCATCACTATACCAGTGATAAGGAATTGCTTGGCGATCATTTTATGATCCTGACTAAAGATATATTTAGTTATAAATGTTTCCTTATGATGTCCGTGATCGTGACCGTGATCGTCGTGTTGGTGAAGTACGGCTGAATCGTGTATTGCAGTGCTTGCCATAATTAGTTTCTAATAGTATTTGTATTTAAAGCTATTTTGTTTTCTTCTTCAGTTTGGGTATTCACAACCATCTGAAGTTCTTTTTTAACATCATCATTATAATATAAAGGTTGTTTTGCAAGCCATGTAGCATATTCAGCTTCAGAAACCACGGTTACCTTAGCCTGCATATTATAATGTCCTGCACCACAAATCTTAGCACAAAGAAGAACATAATCATATTTTGGATTGTTTCTCTTCTCTCTCATCTGAGCAGTGGTAAGACGAGGTGTAAACTGGAATGAAGTTGGCATTCCCGGAACAGCATTCATCTGAACTCTAAAATCTGGAAGATAGAAACTGTGCAAAACGTCTTTAGAATTAATGACTATGCGAACCGCCTTATTTACAGGAATTACAATTTCACTTGTAAGTTTGTCATCCCAGCTCTTCTGATCTTTAAAATCTATACCGAGTCCGTTGGTTGGAGTAGTCAGCTTGTAGTTACGATCTCCAATCTGATTATCAGAACCGGCATAACGAAGGCTCCATTTAAACTGTTCACCGGTAACTTCAATATTGATTGCTTTCTTCTGATCTTCAGGAGAAACATTGGTAATTCCTCTCCAGGTAAAGAAGCCTAATAATACCAACACAGTTAAAACAATTGCTGGGATAATGGTCCAAATCCTTTCAAGGGCATTATTATGCGGATAGAAATATGCCTTCCTGTTTTCAGATCCTCTATACTTAAATGAGAAGCCGAAAAGAGCAATATGAGTTAGGATAAATACAATGGTAGTCAGGATTAATGTAGTATTGAACATGAAGTCAATATCCAGTCCATGTTCTGAAGCTGATTCATGCATACTCATCGGACCCTGAACAGAGTAAGACCAGTAAACACCATATAAACCGAAAATCAAAAAGATTCCAAGGAAAACACCCTGAATTCTGCGGGCATTAAGGCTTGATTTTACTCCCTGCATTTCGCGGCTAAGCTCATATACCTTTAATATCTTTCCAATAATTGCTACAAATACGCATAGAAGGAAAAACATTAAAACATAATAAGTAGCTGATTTGTAGGATTCAGAATAATCCTTTGTTTCAGCGACAGGCTGCATGTTCTTGTATCTTGCTACAGTATCAACTGCTGTACTGATCAAAGGAGCAGCTGATGGAGCCAGGTCTGCTGAAGCAGCTTTAACAGCTGTATCAATTGCTGCGGTTGTTGAACTTATCGTAGAATCCTGAACCCGCGCGTATGTTGCACTATAAGTTACAGTAAGAGTGCATATAACAAGTAATGCAGCTACAGTCCTGATATTAAAAATTTCTCTTAACCTCATTTTATTCGTA
>CAZTRY010000233.1:0-2988 GCA_964616525.1 uncultured Sphingobacterium sp.
GTCTTTCTGGCCTCTGTCGGGGTAATTCGCCCAGTTCCAGGGAAAGGTTGAACGCTCAATATGTGGCATCATCACCAAATGTCTACCTGTAGAATCACACATCATCGCGGTATTGAAATCTGAGCCATTCGGATTTGCAGGATAGCTTTCATAGCCATATTTAGCCACAATATTATACCGCTCTTCTGAGTATGGTAATTTAAATCTGCCCTCACCATGGGAGATCCAGACACCCAGGGTAGCACCCTCTAATGATGAAAGCATCACCGAATTGTTTTTCTGAATCTTTACGGATGTAAACCCGCTTTCATGCTTATGAGAGGTATTGTGTTGCAGCTTTCCATGAACTTCATGATCAGGATTAATTAATTCCAGTTCCATAAATAACTGGCAGCCATTGCAAATACCAACTGATAAGGTATCCTCACGCTTAAAAAAGTTCTTGAGTACAGTATTTGCCTTTTCATTGTACAAAAATGCACCTGCCCAGCCCTTTGCCGAACCCAAAACATCCGAATTGGAGAATCCTCCAACAGCCCCAATAAACTGAATATCCTCCAGATTTTCCCTTCCTGAAATCAGATCGGTCATGTGAATATCCTTCACATCAAAACCAGCCAGATACATTGCATTCGCCATTTCGCGTTCAGAATTACTTCCCTTCTCACGAATGATTGCTGCTTTAGGCCTGGCTGCTCCTCTGGCAATGACTGGCAATTTACCGTCAAAGTTTGCCGGGAAAGTAAATTGAAGGGGCTGATTTTTATAATTTTTATAACGTTCCTGCGCCATTCCGTTCTTCGATTGCTTTGAATCTAAAAGGAATGAGGTTTTGTACCAGGTATCTCTCAATTCAGACACATTGAAAGTGAATGAGTCGACTTTATTTTTAATTGTTATGGAATTGCCTTGTTCAACCCTGCCTATTTTAAATATCTCAATCCCATTTTGAGCAAAAACAGCTTCCACAGATGCATCAGCCTGGAAAACTACTGCGATATTTTCATTAAATAGCGCCTTTACAGTGTCTGTTTCATTTAATGAGCTCAGATCATAGGCAGCACCCAAATTCAACCCGGAAAAGCTTAATTCCAGTAAAGTAGTAATCAAACCTCCGCTGCCGACATCATGACCGGCATTGATCTTACGATCCTTAATCAGATCCTGCAACACATTAAAAGCCTTTTTAAAATAAGCCGAATCTTTAATGGTCGGGACTTCTGATCCTACTTTATTTAAGATCTGTGCAAAAGAAGAGCCACCAAGTTTAAAGCTATCCTGAGATAAATTGAGGTAATAAATATTACCTCCATTGTGTTTCAGAACCGGTTCCACAACCTTAGTGATATTAGAGCAATTTCCGGCTGCAGAGATAATAACAGTACCCGGAGCAATCACCTCGTCATTCGGGTATTTCTGCTTCATTGACAGAGAGTCCTTTCCTGTTGGGATGTTGATCCCGAGTTCTATAGCAAAGTCGGAGCAAGCTTTAACCGCTTCGTATAAACGGGCATCTTCCCCTTCATTCTTACATGCCCACATCCAGTTGGCTGAAAGAGAAACCGAAGCTAAACCATCTTTCAGAGGTGCCCATACAATATTTGAAAGTGCCTCTCCAATGGCAGTGCGTGAACCCGCTCCAGGATCAACTAAGGCCGAAACTGGTGAATGCCCGATGGAAGTCGCAATCCCTTCTTTACCTTTAAAATCAAGGGCCATTACACCCACATTGTTCAATGGCAATTGTAATTGGCCGGCACATTGCTGTTTAGCGACCCTTCCACCCACACAGCGGTCGACTTTATTGGTCAGCCAGTCTTTACAGGCCACGGCCTCCAGCTGCAATACCTGATTAAGGTAGGCTGGGATCTCTGAAGTATTATAAACAAGATTGGAATAATTCCGCTGAACAGTTCTATCAGCCATGATGGTTTTCGGAGAACTTCCAAAGAAATCCTCCAAAGCATAATCCATTGGCTTTAAACCTGTAGATTTAGACTCGAAGGTAAAACGATGATCATTGGTTACATCCCCAACCTCGTACATTGGAGAGCGTTCCCGGTCGGCAATGCGCTTTAAAGTTGCTATATCTTTTTGGCCAATCACCAGACCCATACGTTCCTGAGATTCATTACCAATAATTTCTTTGGCTGATAATGTTGGATCTCCTACCGGCAATTTATCCAGGTCAATTAGTCCGCCGGTAGCTTCTACTAATTCAGAAAGACAGTTTAGATGACCTCCTGCCCCATGATCATGAATGGAGACAATAGGGTTATGATCACTTTCTACCAGAGCACGAATTGCATTAGCCGCACGCTTCTGCATTTCAGGATTGGAACGCTGGATCGCATTTAATTCTATCCCTGAACCAAATGCACCGGTATCTGCAGAAGAAACCGCAGCACCACCCATTCCGATCCGGTAATTCTCTCCGCCAAGGATTACAATCTTATCCCCCGCTTCCGGAGTATGTTTAATTGCCTGATCCAGTTTGCCATATCCAACACCACCAGCCTGCATAATCACCTTATCATAGCCGGTTTTACGGCCACTTTCCTCATGCTCAAAAGTCAGTACTGAACCTGCAATTAAAGGCTGGCCAAATTTGTTTCCAAAATCAGAAGCACCATTAGAAGCTTTGATCAGAATATCCATTGGCGTTTGATAGAGCCATGGGCGCTCGGGCATTCCTCGCTCCCAATGGTGAGTATCTTCGAGTAAGCGCGAATAAGAGGTCATGTAAACAGCAGTTCCAGCCAGAGGCAAAGAACCTTGTCCTCCTGCCAGACGGTCGCGAATCTCCCCTCCCGAACCTGTAGCTGCCCCATTAAAAGGCTCTACAGTTGTCGGAAAATTATGGGTTTCAGCTTTTAGTGAAAGAACTGAATCAAATTCCTTTTCTTCATAAAAATCTGCTTTATCGGCAGTTTTTGGTGCAAACTGTATCAGCCTGGGTCCCTTTACGAAGGCCACATTATCTTTATA
>CAZTRY010000234.1:0-2915 GCA_964616525.1 uncultured Sphingobacterium sp.
CATAGAATACGGGTTTATTTTAAAAGGTAAATGGTCCTTTTGCCGGGCTGCCCGTTCCTATGAAATACAAATCCGGGTAAAATAAACCTTGCCGGAGGAGGTAGCTTCCGGCTATTCGTAATTTGAAATATAATGCGATTTCTTGCCGGAACTACTCAGGAGGGAAGGGCTGAATCAGCCTATAAAACACTGGTATTGGTTTCAAAAATCAACTGTTTTCGCCCTATTGTCTTATCTAACCAGTTATAACCTTATTGTTTAACCATCCTAAGGTCGAATTCACGATAATAATAATTATATATTACTTCACTTTCGACTCATCAAGTTTGAAAACTTTACCCAGGTTTTCGCTTGATTTAGAGGTAACCTGAAGATCCTTTACAAGTCCGGAATTCAGGTCTATTACCCAACCATGGATTTCCAGATCCTCCCGCTCACGCCAGGCATTTTGAACGATTGTAGTTTTACAAAGGTTATACACCTGTTCAATGACATTTAGTTCAACCAGTCGATTCAGTTTAACATTCTCATCAGTAATCCTGTCAAGTTCATTACTATGCAGACGATAAACATCCTTGATATGCCTGAGCCAGTTATCGATCAGCCCGAATTGTTTATTACTTAATGCAGCGGCTATACCCCCGCAACCGTAATGGCCTGCAACAATTACATGTTTCACCTTCAGCACATTTACCGCATAATCCAGTACACTCAGCATATTCATATCTGAGTGGACACAGACATTGGCTATGTTACGGTGTACAAAAACCTGACCCGGCTTAGTATTGGTAACCTCATTTGCAGGTACCCGGCTGTCCGAGCATCCTATCCATAAGACATCAGGTTCCTGACCGGCAGCCAATTTTTTGAAATAATCAGGGTCTCTTTCGGTTTCTATCTTCACCCAATCACGATTACCCTGCAATAATTCTTCGTACCCACGCATTTGTCTTTCGATCCTGTTCTTTGACATCTCTTCTGACTGTTCTTTTGTATCCCGAATATTAGGCATTTTAATTAATTTATTCTGCTTTATGTACAAATTCTTTCACATTAGGAACATCATAGTGATCCCGGATATTAAGTATTTCAACTATAGTGCCCTTTGAAAAGGCATTATGCTTAAAATTATGAATGATCTCAATAACATCTTTATCAATGAATAAGGAATCAGAACCATCAATAATGACATGTGACTCTTTTGGTAATTTCAGTAGGGTTTGCTGAATTGCGGCCTTATTTAAAAATGAAACCTCCTGCGCCAGTTTTATCCTGATCACATTCTTTTCTCCATTCCTTTCCAGTTTATAGAAATAAGAATTCCTGAGATTGGTTCTGAGGATATAAAAAATCCCAATCATCATACCGATAGCTACACCCTTAAGCAAATCGGTAAATACAACAGCAAGTACAGTCACCACAAAAGGGATGAACTGGTCTTTCCCATTGTTCCACATTTTCTTAAACAGACTCAGTTTAGCCAGTTTATACCCGGTAATCAGTAGAATTGCTGCCAGACTGGCCAACGGAATTTTATTGAGTAAAAATGGGATAAACAACAAAGAAAGCAATAACCAGAAACCATGATAAATAGCCCCCATCTTTGATTTACCACCTGAGTTCACATTCACTGAGGAACGTACAATTACTGAAGTCATCGGCAGACCGCCAAGCAAACCGCTGGTCATATTACCAATTCCCTGGGCTACCAACTCCCTGTTTGTTGGAGAAACCCTCTTATAAGGATCCATTTTATCTACGGCTTCAATACTCAGGAGCGTTTCAATACTGGCAACGATGGCAATTGTGAATGCCACTGTCCATACCTCTTTGTTTCCGATTTGTCCAAAATCAGGAAATACAAACAAAGCCATAAACTCATTATAAGAATTAACAACCGGAATGGTAACCAATTGCTCCGGACTAAGTGCAAGAGCAGTATTCTGGAACACCGTGCTAAGTACAATACCAAGAATCACAACCAAAATGGCCGCTGGAATAGCACTCAATTTTTTGATTCCAGGCCAGTAAATCATAATCAATATGGATAAAACACTGATAATTACCGCTCCATAACTGATCATGTCAAGCGAGGAAAGGAGAGCCGAAAACGTATTTTCATGATTAAGCTGCAGGAAGCTTTCATCGCCTTCAAAATCTGAATCAAAGCCCACAGCATGTGGAATTTGTTTCAAAATAAGTATCACACCTATGGCTGCCAGCATACCTTCAATCACAGCAGAAGGAAAATAATTTGCAATGATTCCAGCTTTTAATATTCCAAGAAAAATCTGAATTATTCCGGCAAGTACTACTGCAAGTAAAAATGTTTCATAGTTGCCAAGGGAAGCAATTGCGCCAAAGACAATTACGGTTAAACCTGCAGCAGGGCCACTTACACTAAGCTGAGATCCGCTGATCGATGCTACAACAATCCCCCCGATCACACCTGTTAATATTCCGGCAAAAAGTGGTGCACCTGAGGCAAGTGCAATTCCCAGACATAAGGGTAAAGCAACCAGGAATACAACAATACTGGCAGGCAGATCTTTTTTTACTGTGCTGGCAGTGAAGTACTGACCAAAATTTAATACTGAATTTTTCTTTTCCATTAAAGCTTATTTATTGGTATTGATTTTTATTATTCTATTTATAACCTGTCCGGTATTCAAAGACAGACCGGGTATTTGGTTAAACCCATATTTTAAATTGACAGGAACTACACTAAACAGCCGAGTATATAGCTGCATTATTAAGGTGCTCCAAATCAAACATCTCCTCGAAGAATTCAACATCTCCCGTACTTATATCATACATGCCTCCGATAATTCCGATTTGATGATTTTGAAGTAGCTCCCGGATGATGTCACTTCCATTGATAATTGTATCAATCTGTTGATGCACATTGTTATGCA
>CAZTRY010000235.1:0-2901 GCA_964616525.1 uncultured Sphingobacterium sp.
CTTTAAGTACAGACATAATCTCATCACTCGAAATAAATGCGCCGATGGGCATTCCTCCCCCCATACCTTTGGCTAATAGAAGGATGTCTGGGTTGATATCAAAGTTCTCAAAGCCAAACAGTTTACCTGTACGGCCAAAACCCGTTTGTATTTCATCCAGAATAAGTAGTGTGCCGGTCTGACTGCATCGCTTGCGAAGAGCCTGCATATATTCCGACTCAGGCACACGGACGCCCGCTTCGCCCTGTATCGTTTCGACAATGATGGCAGCAGTGTCTGTGTTTATTTGCTCAAGATCAGGCATATTATTGAATTCAATAAAGCGGATACCCGGCAACAGCGGACGATAGGCTTGTTTATAATATTCGTTCCCCATCACACTAAGCGCTCCCTGCGTACTGCCATGATACGAGTTTTTGCAGGCTAGAATTTCTGATCTGCCGGTAAAACGTTTGGCCAGTTTCATCGCACCTTCAGTGGCTTCGGCACCGGAGTTTACAAAATAGACAGAATTGAGGGAATCAGGCAGAATAGAGGATAGTTTTTCTGCAAACCTGACCTGTGGTGATTGTACAAACTCCCCATAAACTGTGAGGTGAAGGTATTTGTCGGCCTGGTCTTTAATTGCCTGTACAACACAGGGATGGCGATGACCGATATTACTTACGGCAAATCCGGAAACCAGATCCATATAACTTTTTCCGGAATGATCGTAAAGATACATGCCTTCGGCCCTTTCAATTTCGAGTAAACGGGGGAATGGGGATGTTTGAGCAGTATTTAACAGAAAAAGCTGACGCGGGCTAAGCATGTACAAAAATACATAAATAAAATGCAGGCATGTGTTAGGATGGAAAATTGCCCGATATTTTTTCCATTATGTCCATCTTACTGGACTGCCCTTTCCAATAAAAAACTGCTCGGGGTAAAATAAACCTTGCCGGAGGAGGTAGCTTCCGGCTATAGGTAATTTTATATAAAATGAGATTTTTTGCCGGAACTACCCCGGAGGAAAGGACTGAACTAACCTATAAAACAAGGTATTGGTTTCAAAAATTAAATTATTTTGCCGCCATACCCTCTTATGACTAATTAAAACGGTACTGCTTTACCCTTCCAAATAATTAACATGTTAAATTTAACCTATTCCTTTCTCCGGTGATTTAACTGCTTAATCAGATGCTCCCTGAATTCGCGCTCTGCCTGATATAACAACAGAACTTTATCTGCAGGAATAGCCTTTAAATAGAGTTTTTTATACTTTTTTTTCAGATCAAGTATCCTGCTTTCGTAAGTCAGGTCTGCATTGATCTTATCATTTGGAGCAATATCAGTTTTTTGCCTGTCTTCCCTTCTCTTTCTCATCAATTCCATCAACTCTTTTTGGTAATTATTGTATACCGGCCAAAATTTCTGAGCTTCTTCTGTGGTCAGATCGAGTTTTTTGGTAATAAACGCGACCTTAATTGCTTCTATCCGTTCATAATGCCCGCGACGATCCTGAGCCATTAATCCTGTGTTAATAATCAGACACATTATTATACCCAAAAATCCCCTCTTTACTAATCCTTTCATAATGTAGTACTGTTAATATACTGTTCAATATCTTCCACCGAAACATCAGCTGACACTTGCTGCAGACCATCCTCAGTAATATGTTCTATGAGGTATTGGTTGTCATTCACCGTACTGTGAAACTGCAGGTAATTGATGATGTCCTGGTCAGGAACTTTTGATAACTGCTTATTGAAAACGTAGCTGGATGAGTTAAAATAGAATAATATTCCGATCACAAATACTACGCTTGCTGCTGCAGAATATCGCACCCAGGATGGGAACCTGTTTTTTAGCTTTGAAGGAGCTTTTTTCTCTATAATTCTGGAATTTATACGCTCCGTAAGGCCGGTAAAGTAAGCATCCGGGACTTTAAAGCCCTCTGCAGGAGCGAGATTCTGAATAGTACCCATGGCTATACGATCTTCAATTCTTTCTGCTAATTGATTGAAGTAATTTTCGGGTAAATTATATTCATCCTCATTTTCAAATCGGACGCTTTCGAGTTTGGCCAGGGTGTTCAGATTTTTATTCAAAGATTCAAAATAAGCGGATGGCACAGTAAATGGGTTCTCTCTGCTAATTTTAGCAAGAGTTGGAGCCTCATTTAGCCAATCCTTATCCGAATTCTCTGTTTTCATATTCCTTTGATACAAGCAGGATAAAAAGGTTTAATCTGAATTTAATAATATCTGTTCAATTTTCTTAACTGCAATATGAAAAGATGCCTTTAGAGCTCCTACACTGGTGCCCAGAATTTCAGAGATCTCCTCATATTTCAAATTATCAAAATATTTCATGTTAAACACCAGCCTTTGTTTTTCGGGCAGGGTCAATAAAGCTTTTTGTAACTTCATCTGGGCTTTATCACCATCAAAATACGGGCTGTCAGCCAGAGTTTCAGCAAGATCCAGACTGTTTGAATCATCCAAAGATACGCTGTTTCTTAATTTTTTTCGGTTCAGAAAGGTGATACTTTCATTTGTAGCTATACGATAGATCCAGGTAAATAATTGTGAATCACTTCTGAAGTTTGCCAGGTTTCTCCACACTTTTACAAATACATCCTGAACGAGGTCATCAGTATCGTCATGGTCAATGACCAGACGGCGTATATGCCAGTATATTTTCTGCTGATATTTGTTCAGCAGAAGATTGAAGCCCTCATGGCGGGTGTTTTCCTTTGAAAATTTTTCTAAGATTTCGGAATCCTCTACCTGCATATCTTTGTTTTTGGCTTGGATTCCGGGCTTCAGGGCAATTATTTACGTTTAATTACCCTGTTTACCGCATTGATAATATCCTCGGTATCCAAACCGTATTTTTTCATCAGTTGATCAGGAGTAC
>CAZTRY010000236.1:0-2893 GCA_964616525.1 uncultured Sphingobacterium sp.
ATAATGAGAACAAAACTACTTCTATTTACAGTCCTGGTAATTTTCGGCATCAGGGCTAATGCTCAACCAGCTGGAACGCCATCAGGCAAGCCCTATGCTTATATCATTAAAGGTGGGCATGTTATTGACCCGAAGAATAATATTAATGAGGTCATGGACATAGCATTCACGGCCGGCAGAAGAGGAATGGCAGCCCGTCCGGCAATACCAGAACGAGCAGCAGCGAATGGACGTCCGGCACGTCCTGCAATTCCAGCGCGTCCGGCAGTTCCGGCAACTGAGGGAAAAATTGCATTGATTGCAAAAGATATTAATCCGGAACTTGCCGATAGAATTATTGATGCAAAAGGTTTATATGTAACTCCGGGTTTAATTGATATACATGTCCATTTTTTCTGGGGGCATGATGGAAGCTATCTTAAAAATGCACCAACTGCTTTACCTGCCGATGGATTTACTTTCCGCACAGGGGTAACCACAGTTGTTGATGCAGGCTGTACTGGCTGGAGAGATTTTGAGCTCTATAAAAAGCGTACCATTGATGCTTCCCAAACTCGTGTTTTGGCAATGCTGAACATTGTTGGTACCGGAATGGATGGAGCCGGAGAAAACAATATTGATGAGATGGATCCGCAGAAAACAGCCGAAATGGCTATGAAATATCCAAATGATATTGTTGGGGTTAAACTGGCGCATTTCTCTGGACGTACCTGGGTTCCTACAGACCGCACACTTGAGGCAGGCAGACTTGCGAATATTCCAATCATGGTTGATTTTGGTTCTGCAGACCCATTTTTGCCATTGGATTCCTTATTTAATGTGAAATTTCGCAAAGGTGATATTTATACCCATGCTTTCGGTGGTAATGGTTCAAATGACCCTAATGGAAGGGAATCTATTGTTGACATGAACGGTAAAGTGAAGCCTTTTGTTTACAAAGCAAGAGAAAAAGGAGTGATCTTTGATGTTGGCTTTGGTGGAGCAAGTTACCTTTATAATCAGGGTGTTCCGGCTGTTAAGGCAGGATTTTATCCAAATACCATCAGTACAGATTTGCATACCGGAAGTATGAATGGCCCGATGAAAAGTATGGAAAACATCATGGGATTATTTATGGCTACCGGAATGCCGCTAAAAGATGTTATTGCTGCAAGTACCTGGCATCCGGCTCAGGCAATAAAACGTGAAGAACTTGGTAATTTATCTCAGGGATCAGTAGCTGATATCGCCATATTCAGAATTAATAAAGGTGATTATGGATGGCCTGTAAGGGGTGGAAAATTTCCCGGAAAAGAAAGGTTTCAAACCGAAATGACCATCAGGGCAGGAAATGTTGTTTATGATTTGGATGGAATTTCACAGCCAGCAGGACCAAGTCCGGCAGCAAGCAGATAACATTCTATAAAAAATAGCCAATAAGGCGCCTTCCGAATGGTTGGCGCCTTTTTAATTTCATTAAATTATCCTGAGTTCGACACAATATTTAAAAAACCACATAGAAACATAGCATTTTATAGCCTCTAACTTACATTTTAGAAACGGATAGCCTTGAAGCTTCGCTTCAATCTATGTGATTTACAATCTATGTTTCCTTTAAAGCATAATAAATTCAATCTATGTGGTTAAATCTTAATCTTTAGATAGTTTAATATCCAACTCACGTTAAATTAAGAAACTAAACTCTTTATAAAAGTATATAAAGCATCCCCCATCTGGTAATAGCCCGTATTGTCCGGATGTACCCCATTGCCCCATGTTTCAATGATTTGCGTGCTTCTTGAATTGGCCTTCATCGTAGTTTTCTGGAAATTATTGGTTCTGTCTATGCAATAATTAAATCCAATGCAATATAATTTTGAAGTCCTCATTTCTTCAGTATCGTAATTTCTTAGCAGGAACCCGACAAGTTTCTTATAATTTTCGAGATACCTTTTTAAGGTTTGTCCTGAAGCATAGTTTACAGCGAAAGCATCCTGTGAAATTGAGGGAGGGATAGTTATGCAAAGCCCGATATTGATTTGGGGAATAACTGCTCTGAATTCAATAAGCATTTTGTCAAAATCGGCTTTAATACTTTCTAACTTTGAGTCTGAGACATCAAGAAAAACATCATTGATTCCTAAATGCACTGTGATCAGATCGTCTGCTGTCATCGTGTATCCCCGGTCATCCAAATATTTTTTAAAATCAAGACGCTGAGTTTTAAGATTCCACAGGGGATTAGCGGCCGTCATCATTGAATTCGTAAATGGAATTAAGGTATCGCCATTGCCTGAAATCCGGTTGAGGGTTCCACCTGCAGATGGAGTATCATTGCCCTTGCTTCTTCTGGCAGCTATATATCCAGTTCCAGCTGTCAGGTATATTTCAGAAACAGTAAATTCCGACTTGCCATCTGAATACACTGAACCAATCCCTGGACTTTCTGCTAATCCGCTCAAACTGAACTGCCAGGTACTTTGACCACCATCTCCGGCGTACTGACTGAATTTCCATCCTCCTCTGCCTTCGTGTTTATTGGGCGTGCTTCCACGGCTTCCAAGAAAGGTCATTGATGGACTTGCCATCGCCTGGTAATCGGTATTGATGATGCTGATATATTGGCCCCCGGCAGTTGTACTATCGCCAATGCACAGAACCCTTATTGAAGACCCTGCGCCTTTATTCTTACCAGTGATGATCAGTTCCGAGGTTTTTGAAGCAATTATTTTACCTGCAAAGCTAACGTCTATCTTAAATTCATTTGTCCCTGCATCAGCAGTCTGCGGACTAATTCTCCAGAATTTATCATATTGTCTACCCTTGGGGCAGGTAATATCAATCGCTAAAAGCTCATTCGGAAGATTTGAAAAGATCACATTGTCGAAGTAAATATTGGTTTCAATTCCTTCGG
>CAZTRY010000237.1:0-2834 GCA_964616525.1 uncultured Sphingobacterium sp.
GAATAATTGAATCAGCAACAGCAGGTTTAAGAATCCTGCTGTTGCTGATTTTCAGTATAAATTCCGATTCGCTGAAGCAATAATGAAGCATTAAAGGTTTTGCATTCCCCTTCTTTTAGCTTATAATCAAACCTCATTTCATCGGCTTCCATTTGAATGTCAAAGTAATAGTTGCGGATATAATCAGGATATTTCTGCTCTAGTTCGGCTATTTGAAGATCATGGGTAGCAACAATTCCTACTGCATGTTGGGCGATCAGCTTTTCGAAAACAGCCTTTGATCCGAGATATTTATCAACCGAATTGGTCCCTCTTAACATTTCATCAATGAGAAAATAGACCTTACCTGAATTATCCAGCATTTTAATCAAAGCCTGTAAACGGTCGAGTTCTGCTTTAAAAGTAGAAGTACTTTCGTTCAAAGAATCGCGGATACGCATATAGGTAAAAATCAGCATCCGGCTCACTTCCATTGATAATGCGCAGGATGGTGCACCACTCAGAGCAAGAACAGTATTAATTCCAAGAGTACGTAAAAAAGTGCTCTTCCCAGCCATATTTGAGCCGGTGATAATATCTATTTTCAACTGATTATCCAGCAGAAAGTCGTTATCAACCCTTTGCTGTGAAGGGATCAATGGATGTCCGATTGTTTTGGCTTTTAAAGTATAATTTTCCTGCTCATTGATTTCCGCAAAACACCATTCCGGATAATTTGTATTCAAAGAGCTCAGACTAATTAATGCCTCGAAAGAAGCCAAAACATCAAAAGCCCGTTTCAGTCCCTCCTGATTCTCTTTTTTCCAATTTTCAATTGAAAATAGCTGCCTGATGTTCCATAACATCACAACATTCAGAATGCCCCCTACCGCCGTAAGCCCGAAAGTGAGATGACTGATCAGCAAAGAGAAACGTTTGATCTGCTCCGAAAGTTTCTTATCCCCATTTCCTTTCAAATCTTCTGCAAGTTGCCTGCACATGGTCGAATTCCAGTTTTGATCCATTACTGCTGTTATGGCTTCAGAAAAATGATCCAGAATCCTGCTCATCTTACCAATCATACTATCGGTTTTCAGGATTCTTGAATGATATTGTTGCATCAGGATTAAATTGAAGATAATCAGGACTGATAGTAGAATGAGAAGTGAAGGAATGAACCAGGATCCAATTGTAGTGAATAAAAAAATTAATGGAATCCAGCGAACATAAACTTTTAACCAGGAGGCAGGCTCGTTAAGTTTTGCATTTAGAAATTTAAATAATTCAGCCGATTGGTCATCAGCAGCTTTATTAGCAAAAAGTAATACCGCCTGAAAATGATGTTTCCAGGTTAAATTTGCACCCAATTCAATTACAGCAGATTGTCTTTCTCTGATGACCCTTATAGTTGCAGGTTCCTTTAGCCAGTCGGCCAACTCCGCAGTACCCCCACTGGTAGCAGAGCGATTAATCATCCCGAAAAGAGAACCCTTACCGAAAATATCCAGATCTGAAGAATAAGGGTGAAGATCATCAGTAAATACTGAACCTTCGGAGTAGATATTTTGCTTTCGATCAAGGCTGTTTAATTCGTTGGAATGAACCGTGCTCAAATTCCTGAAATAATCAACTTGCTTTTGAAATCGCACCTGATTAGACACAAGCCATGCGAAACCGAGAATCAGAAATAAAACTAAAATAAAAGAAAGCCAGATCAGATTATAACTGATCGACTGATAGAACAGAAAGATTCCTGCAATGAGCACAAAAAGGCGCAAAAAAGAATATATATTGATTTGACGTTCAAATCTTTTTATCTCTGCATCACATTCATGTTGCTTTTCATGATAATACTCTCTGACAGGTTTCAGCAAAATTTATTGATAATGATTTAATTTAATACTTTGGATTTTATTGAATCAGGCAGTCTCAATTGGCAATGATCAGATAATAATTCTTTTTACCTTTTTGGGCAACCAGGAATTTACCTCTGATCAGATTTTCATTAGTAAAAACCTGCGCAGGATCTGCTACCTTTTCTTTATTGACCGATACTCCACCCCCGCTGATCATTTTACGCGCTTCTCCTTTGGACGGAAAAACCTGAGTTTTTTCAGCAAGAAGATCGGTCAGATTGATGCCGGAAGAAAATTCTGCCAAGGAGATTTCAAACTGGGGTAAGCCATCAAAAACATCGAGTACCTCTTCGTCACTCAAAGCATTAATAAATTCTAGCGAACCATTACCAAATAAAAACTCGGAAGTTTTCAGAGCAGTTTCAAGTGCTTCTGCAGAATGACTCCTTATAGTAATTTCTTCTGCAAGTGCTTTTTGAAGGGTTCTGAGATGAGGGGCAAGGTCGTGCTCACGCTCTAATTCTTCAATCTGCTCTCTGGTTTTCAGTGTAAAGATTCTGATCCAGCTTTTAGCATCCTCATCTGTGGTATTCAACCAAAACTGGTAAAATTTATAGGGCGAAGTCTTTGCAGGATCCAGCCATACCGCACCGCTCTCTGTTTTACCAAACTTGGTACCATCCGCCTTTTTTATGAGTTGCGTTGTAACCGCAAAGGCATTACCTGCAGCCTTTCTCCGGATCAATTCAGTTCCGGTTACGATATTACCCCATTGATCAGATCCACCCATTTGCACCTGGCAGTTCTTTTCTTTCCAGAGGTAGTAAAAATCATAGCCCTGAACAAGCTGATAGCTAAATTCAGTGAAAGACATCCCGGTTTCACCCTCAAGCCTCTTCTTGACTGAATCTTTAGCCATCATATAATTGACTGTCAGATGATTACCTACATCGCGAATAAAATCAAGAAAGGTAAAATTCTTAAAGCAATCTTAGTTAT
>CAZTRY010000238.1:0-2807 GCA_964616525.1 uncultured Sphingobacterium sp.
TTTTGACGAGCGGGTTCGAAAGGCTATTGGCAGCAATTTTGAATACGTTTGTGAACTTAAATTCGACGGACTTTCAATCAGCCTCAGCTATGAAAATGGCAAGCTGATCAGAGCAGTTACCCGTGGCGACGGGACACAGGGAGATGATGTGACCAACAATGCCAAAACCATACAAAGCATCCCCAAATCCATCAAAGGAAGCGGATTTCCAGAGTCTTTTGATATCCGGGGAGAAGTTTTCATGCACCTTGCAGCATTCGACAGGCTAAATAATGAACGCATTGAAAACAATGAAGTTCCTTATGCTAACCCGAGAAATTTTGCCTCGGGGACATTGAAAATGCAGGATTCAAGTGAGGTGGCCAAACGCCCCTTAGATTGCTTTTTATACTTCCTTTACGCAGATAAACTCATTTACAATACCCATTGGGAAAGTCTGGAAGCCGTTAAGAAATTAGGTTTTCATGTTTGTGAGCACAGCAAATTGTGCAGTAATATTGAAGATGTGCTTGAATTTATCCATTACTGGGATGAGAAAAGGTTCGGATTAAGTTATGACATCGACGGGATAGTGATTAAAGTAAATAATTACACTCAGCAGCAGGAATTAGGCTTCACTGCCAAATCTCCTCGCTGGGCAATCTCTTATAAATACAAAGCCCAGGAAGTAGAAACTATACTTGAAAAAGTGACTTATCAGGTGGGTCGTACAGGTGCAGTGACTCCCGTAGCGAACCTGAAACCGGTCCTTCTTGCCGGCACCACCGTAAAACGAGCCACATTGCATAATGCCAACGAAATTAAACGGTTAGATCTTCATGAAGGTGATACAGTTCTGGTCGAAAAGGGCGGGGAGATCATCCCGAAGATCATTGCTGTAAACACCTCCAAACGAAGTCCGGATGCATTGAAGATCAGCTACCCGGATATTTGTCCGGAATGCGGAAGTAATCTCCTGAGAAAAGAAGGAGAAGCCGTTCACTACTGTCCGAATGATGAAGGCTGTCCACCACAAATAGTCGGTAAAATGCAGCATTTCATCAGTCGCAAGGCTATGAATATTGAAGGCTTAGGACATGAGACCATTGAAGCCTTCTACAGAAAAGGATTTATTGAACACATCTCCGATCTGTACCTGCTTCATGAAAAAGAAGATCAGCTTAAAGAGATTGAGCGTTTTGGAGAGCGATCGATCAGGAATATGCTCGAGGGGATTGAAAAATCCAAACAAATGCCATTCGAAAAAGTACTTTTCGGACTTGGAATTCGCTATGTGGGTGAAACTGTAGCCAAAAAAATCGCAGCATATTTTAAGGACATTGACAGTCTGATGAATGCAAGCTATGATGAACTCATTTCTGTTGATGAGATCGGAGAACGAATCGCGGAAAGTATAATCGAATATTTTAAAGAGCCCCGTCATAAAGAACAGATCGAAGCATTGCGAATCCATGGACTTCAGTTTGAATCTGTTCAGAATATAATTGAACTTGCCAGTAATAAGCTGGAAGGTAAATCATTCATCATTTCCGGCGTGTTTGAGAAATACAGTCGCGATGAACTGAAAGATCTTATTGAAGCAAATGGCGGTAAAATTTTAAGTAGTATCTCTGCTAAATTAAATTACCTTGTTGCAGGAGATAATATGGGGCCATCCAAACTCGAAAAAGCTGTTAAGCTTCAAATTCCCATAATCTCTGACCAGGAATTAGTCGAAATGCTGCAATAATTTCGTGATAATAGCCTAATATTCGCAAAATCGTTTTAATATTGAGCCATTCCGCTTAAATTAGCAGAGTTTCTATCGGATAAATATAGTATAATGAACAAATTTCATGGAACAGGAGTAGCCATTATCACTCCATTTAAGGCAGACCGGTCGGTTGACCATGCCGCTCTAAGAACTGTGATCGACCATATTATCAATGGTGGTGTAGAATACATTGTTTCATTGGGAACCACCGGTGAATCAGCAACACTTAACAGTGAAGAGAAGCGTGCAGTTTGGGATACGACTATCTCCCATGTGAACGGAAGGGTACCTCTGGTAGCCGGAATTGGGGGTAATAATACCTCTGAAGTATTGAATGATCTGAAGAAATTTGACTCGAATGGATTTGACGCCATTCTTTCTGTTTGCCCATATTACAATAAGCCTACACAGGAAGGGATTTATCAGCATTATAAGGTCATTGCTGAAGAAAGCCCTCTGCCAATCATATTGTATAATGTTCCGGGGAGAACCGGCGTGAATATGAGTGCCGAAACAACCCTCCGGCTTGCCCATGATTGTAAAAATGTCATCGCTATGAAAGAAGCATCCGGCAATTTTGATCAGTTTAACAAAATCATCCGGGATAAGCCTGAAGATTTTCTCTTCATTTCTGGAGATGATGCTATTGCTTTGCCCCTGATCTCTATGGGTGCTGTTGGTGTTATCTCTGTAGTTGGAAATACATTGCCGGGAATATTTTCTACCATGGTGAGAATGTGTCTGGACGGGAAATTTATCGAAGCACAGCCCTTACATCATAGCCTGACTGAATTTACATCCCTATGCTTTGCCGAAGGAAATCCGGGCGGGGTTAAAGCAGCCCTGAATCTGATGGGAATCTGCGGGGATCATATGAGACTGCCACTGGTGAAAATCAGCGAATCAACAGAGAATAGCATCAAAGCCCAACTGGAATCATTAAACCTGCTTTAAGACGGGACAGGATAAACAAAAAAGCCCTCTACTGCTAGAGGGCTTTTTTGTTGTGTAAATTGCAAAATTATTTTTTCTTAGCAGATTTTGCCGCTTCCTT
>CAZTRY010000239.1:0-2789 GCA_964616525.1 uncultured Sphingobacterium sp.
CCTTTCCCATTGCATGATGCGGATTAGCCAATCCAAAAGCACCCCATGAATGACCTCCCGGCCCATTAAAGATAATTTTATAGCGTACCGATCCTAAACCATTTGTAACCAGTCCGCTAATATCACCACCATCTAAAGCGATATGTGAATCGATTTTCCGGTTGCCCGGTTTGAAAATATGTTTGATACCCCGCAAATCACCCAATCCTTCTTCGCCAACTGTTCCGGCAATTAAAACATCTGATTCTGTTGAAATTTTTGCCAGGTCCATGGCCTTAACTACAGTAAGTACTACACTAAGTGCTCTGGTATCATCAGCAATACCCGGCGCAAATAATGTATCTCCTTTCATTTTTACTGTAACATCAGTATTCAGTGGGAAAACTGTATCTAAATGTCCTTCAATGAGAACCGTTTTACCATTGCCCTTTCCCTTTCGCAAAGCAAGGATATTTCCCACCTCATCAGTCCAGATAGAATCTATCCCGGCATTCTGAAGCATTTGCCTAAAGCGTTCTGCTCTTTTTTGTTCCATAAATGGGGGAGCAGGGATCTCTGTAAGTTCTATCAGTTCCTTCATTGTTGTTGGTTCCAGCTGCTTAATGATTTCAAAAGCCATCTGGACTTTTTTATCACTGCTAATCTTATCGATCTGTGCTTTGTATGTTGATTGAGCGGAAATTGCTTTTTCATTTTGTGCACTTACTGATAGCACACAGATTAATAACACTGAAATCAGGAATGTTTTTTTCATGAAAAGGAAATTGTTAATTACTATAAGTGAATGTAAATTTTCTAAACCTTATAAATTATATTTTTCAATAAAATATTAATTAAGGGCTAAATATTCGTAGATATTATGGGATATGATTTACCGGAAGAAACAAGCTTGAGGCATTTTAGTTTACATTTGGCCTGTTTCTTGGTATATAAATAACTGAACTTAAAACAAATCTAAAATGATTCTATATTATCCCCCGAACTTTCAAATAATAGCTGCCAAATAAAAATCTCTCAATCTTTAAACTTTAACTTTATCCCAAAAATCTTAAAATAACAATGAGTTATAATCCACCAATTCCAGAAAATGAATATGAAAGAGTCCTGAATCTTTCTGATTTTAATCTCGATTATTCCAATTTTCAGGAAAACTTCAGGGATCTGGCTAAACTGGCAGCCAGTGTTGCCGGAACTCCTATATCACTGGTCAATTTAATAGATTCTTATACTCAATGGACGATTTCCAATTATGGGCTTGATCTCGAACAAATGCCTCGTGAAGATTCAGTGTGTCAGTATACAATTAAGTATGATGAAAAGCCATTCGAAATAGAGGATTTATCAAATGATGACCGTTTCAAGGATAAGTTTTATGTGAAGGATGATCCTTCACTTCGTTATTATTATGGAGTACCCCTTGTCTCAGATGGTTTGAATATTGGGGCGCTTTGTGTATTGGACAAAGAGGTTAGGACACTCTCGCCTGAGAAGGAAGAGCTGTTGAGGATTATTGCTGACGAAATTGTTAACCGTCTGAAGTCATACAAGGCAATAGAAGGCTTAAGAAATAGGGTTAAGGAGGTGCAGGCAACCCAGAACAAGGTGGTACATGATATCCGCGGACCTTTGGGAGGCATCATCGGACTTACAGAAATAATCAGTGAACAGGGTAAGGAAAATAAAATCGATGAGGTACTGGAATTTATTAAGCTCATTCACAAAAGCGGAAAATCCATTCTTGAACTTGCAGATGAAATTTTAAGTGCAGATAAAAATAAATCTGTTCCCATTAAGGGAAACGAAATGGATATGCAATCCTTTAAGGAGAAACTAGAAAAATTATATATCCCTCAGGCAAAATCAAAAAATATTCAGTTTGAAGTAAATATTAACCCGCGGGCCATGGGGATACCATTTCCTAAAAATAAATTGCTTCAGATTACCGGAAATCTGATATCGAATGCTATTAAATTCACTCCAAATGGTGGAAGGGTAAGTGTAGGATTAGATATGGATATTTCAAATTCAAAACATAATTTAAATATTAAGGTTCAGGATTCAGGTGATGGTATTAGCGCGGAAAAGATAGATTCCATACTAAATGGTAATGCTTCTTCAGAGCAGGGTACTGAGGGCGAAAAAGGTTATGGCTTTGGTTTGCAATTAATCAAGCATCTGATCAGTGGTTTGAATGGAAAACTAAATATAAGTTCTGTTCCGGGAGAAGGTTCTGTCTTTGAAGTGATGATAAGCGGGAGTGCTTCTTAAAACACAAATTAACTTTATACTTATCAATTTTTAAAAGCCTGGATTCAGGCTTTTGCTGTTTCATTTCCTCCCGGATTATTTGACATTTAAGCGACTTATCCAATCGTATTTATTAGAATGTTATTGTTATAATTGTATCAAAATAATACGCAAATATACAATGGATAAAAATAATCCGAATCATATTCTGCATTCCACAGAGCAGGATTTATTAAGTATGATGGCTGAAAGTCATATTTCAGCTTCTGTTGAAACTCCGATGCGTGAGGACGCATTTGACCTGGATGATGAAACTAAAATTCAGCTTATTGAAAAGCATTTCAGTCATATCATGAATATCCTGGGTTTAGATCTTAATGACGACAGTTTAAGAGATACGCCTAAAAGAGTTGCAAAAATGTATGTAAAGGAGATCTTTAGTGGTCTGAACCCTGCCGATAAACCTTCTGTGACTCTGTTTGATAACCATTATAAGTATAATCAGATGCTTGTGGAGAAGAATATTGCTGTTTACAGCAATT
>CAZTRY010000240.1:0-2784 GCA_964616525.1 uncultured Sphingobacterium sp.
GGTTATTTACTCAAAAATAAATCTTGATTATTAATTGCAAACCTAAGGGGGTGGCAGCTCTGGCTTTTTTGCAATACTGAATTTCATGATAGCTATTAGATCTGTTACAAAAAACCAGGGCAGAACACGGGATTGGCAGGGCCGAAGAGGCACAAGCCCTGCTTTCCAAAAAAATACCTTAAATCTGAACTTACCACAACAAGACTTTATATCGACATTAAATTAATTAGATAACGGAATTTATGTAATCGGGGTTCCTAATCTTATTTCTTATTCCTTATCCAGAAATGGATAACGGTAATCCTTAGGAGGGTCAAATGTCTCCTTTATGGTCCTTGGAGACACCCAGCGTAATAAATTGATCATAGAACCAGCTTTATCATTGGTTCCGGATCCTCTGGCACCTCCAAATGGCTGCTGCCCTACCACTGCACCGGTACATTTATCGTTGATATAAAAGTTGCCTGCTGCATTTCTCAAAGCATGGGTAGCTTTTTCCAGGGCATAACGATCCTGTGCCAAAACAGCACCAGTAAGGGCATAAATGGAAGTTTTGTCGATAATCTCAAGCGTTTTTTCGAAGTCTTTATCGTCAAAAACGAAGATTGTTAATACCGGTCCGAATAGTTCTTCGCACATGGTCACATAATATGGATCTTTAGTCAGCAGGACTGTTGGCTCAATGAAATAGCCTTTAGATTTATCATAATTAGCTCCTGAAATCACCTCCACTTCCTTGTCATTCTTTGCCCTGTTGATATATCCTGACAGTTTATCAAATGATTTTTCATCGATCACAGCGTTTATAAAATTGCCGAAATCTTCAGTCGGCCCCATTTTAAGGCTTGCAAGATCACGTATTAATAATTCTTTAATTTGGGGCCAAACCGAGGCTGCAATATAGACTCTCGATGCAGCCGAACATTTCTGACCCTGGTATTCAAAAGCTCCCCGCAGGATAGCTGTACTTGAGGCCTCTGCATCTGCAGAACCATGCACCAAAATGAAATCTTTGCCACCTGTTTCACCGACGATACGTGGGTAAGTTTTGTACTTATGAATATTATTGCCAATGGTTTTCCAGATATCCTGAAATACCGCTGTAGAGCCCGTGAAATGGATTCCGGCAAAATCAGGGTGATTAAAGATCACTTCCCCTGCATCCGGCCCCGAAACGTAGACCAGATTAATTACCCCTTCAGGTAACCCGGCTTCACGGAAGATCTGCATTAATACATTGGCAGAATAGATCTGAGTGTTGGCCGGCTTCCATACCACCACATTGCCCATCATAGCCGCCGAAGTAGGCAGGTTTCCTGCAATAGCAGTGAAGTTGAAAGGAGTCAATGCAAAAACAAAGCCTTCAAGCGGTCTTTGTTCGAGGCGGTTCCAGCTTCCCCGGGGTGATACCGGTGGTTGTTGTGCGTAGATTTCGCACATGTATTTAACATTAAACCTTAAGAAATCAATGAGTTCACATGCTGCATCAATCTCGGCCTGAAATGCATTTTTTGATTGCCCCAACATGGTGGCTGCATTCAGTTTATAACGGTAAGGGCCAGCAATCAGGTCGGCTGCTTTTAAAAATATAGCCGCTCGCTGTTCCCAGGCTAAATTTTCCCATGCCGGTTTAGCTTTTAAAGCTGCTTCGATGGCCAAAGAAACGTGTTCCTTGCTGCCATGATTGTATTTCCCCAGCAGGTGCTGATGATCATGAGGCGGGAAGATGCTGACTTTTTGTTCGCTTCTAAGCTCTTCAGCTCCAATATACATTGGAATATCAATCACGGTTGAACGTGCTTCTTCAATTGCCTTTTTTAGTAGGTGGCGTTCTTTTGATCCTGGGGCATAATTCAAAACCGGCTCATTGACCGGATGAGGGACATTGAAAAATCCTTTAAGCATAATTGGTTAATTAGTTGAAGCAAAGATAAGGCTTTGACTGAATAAATATGTTCGCTATGGCAATTTGCCACGGCAACCGTCACTACGGGGAAGCATGAGTAAGCAACCTTATTATTCCGGGAGACTGCTTCGCTGCCTCAAAATAACAAATGTTTTGTCAATAGAAATGGAATTACTAAGGCAGACTCCCTTTTAATAAACGAATATAAAAGGTAAAAACTTTTGCAGCGACACACTGCGTACTCCTTTTAATTGATATGGGTTCCCTCAGTTGTGATTTGCTTTCATTCTTTGAACTACTGATATTTACCACAACGTTATTTTTGATAGTGATGGATGTGAAGTCGTTGTGATTTGCTTTCATTCTTTGAACTACTGATATTTACCACAACTAAAGGGTATTTACAAGTGCTTCGGCTGCGGTTGTGATTTGCTTTCATTCTTTGAACTACTGATATTTACAACAACCGGTTTTCTTATTTAAATGAGCAAAGAACTGTTGTGATTTGCTTTCATTCTTTGAACTACTGATATTTACAACAACTGATCAGGAAGATGCAATGAACAGTATCGGGTTGTGATTTGCTTTCATTCTTTGAACTACTGATATTTACAACAACAGGCTCAGAGATAGAACCTATTGCAAGGCGGTTGTGATTTGCTTTCATTCTTTGAACTACTGATATCTACAACAACTACAAAGTCGCAATTAAAAACAGATTTACCGTTGTGATTTGCTTTCATTCTTTGAACTACTGATATTTACCACAACACTGTTATGCAGAACCTGCGGACTTTCATAGTTGTGATTTGCTTTCATTCTTTGAACTACTGATATTTACCACAACTACTGGTGCGCCGTTACGGAACTGACTATTG
>CAZTRY010000241.1:0-2750 GCA_964616525.1 uncultured Sphingobacterium sp.
ACATTAATAATGATCATAATATACAGATACCCCCTTTCGGTTTTGGACTGCAAATTTACAAAAAATATTGAAAAATGATACCTAAGGAAAATAAAAAATAAATATGCTATCCGGATTTGTTTATTATCCGGAAAACCAGGCTTCAGGCAAACAATTTTTTAAAACAGATTTGGCAAAAATTGATAATCTATTTTGAAATCAACCTCGACATATTAATTAATTTGCTTTTCAGCTCGGTAGGATTAAAAGGTTTTGACACATAATCATTTAATCCGGCAAGTTTAATTTTATTATAAATATCGTTGGCGACAGAAGCGGTCAGGGCTATGATATAAGGAACCTTAGGTTTATCATCATAAAATGAAATAATCATTTTTGAAGATTCATAACCATCCATTACCGGCATATGAATATCCATCAGAATGATATCATATAATTTCTCTTTTGCCATTTCATATGCCTCCATTCCATTTAAAGCAAAGTCAGCCTTTATACCCCAGCTTGTCAAAAGCTTTTTCATTAAGAGGACATTCATTGCATTGTCTTCCGCAACGAGAATTTTTAACCAGGAAATGTCTTCATTTGCCAGTTCATTGGCTTCGAGGAGTGAGCTCACTGCAACATCATCTGAACTTGCCCGCTTATACTTAATTTCAAAATTAAAGACCGTCCCTTCACCAACTTCACTATTTAACTCAATATGACTGCCATGAAGGTCCAGCAACTGTTTGGTTATGGCCAGGCCCAGGCCTGAGCCACCAAATTTTCTGGTAATATTACTTGATGCCTGAGTGAAAGGTTCAAAAATAATTTCCCTTTGCTCTGCACTTATACCAATCCCAGTATCCCTTACTGCAAATGCAAGGGTTACATACTCCTGATCCGAATCAATAAGACGTACTGAAAGACCAATTTCACCCTTTGAGGTAAACTTGATTGCGTTGCCCACGAGATTGAATAATATTTGTAAAAGCCTGGTAGGATCGCCAATTACTGCTATATCACTTAATTTATCGTCCAGAACGAGCCTGAATGAGAGTCCTTTTTCATCTGCCTGATATTTCAGTCCATTATGTATCCTCCCAATCAGTTCAGATGGATAAAAGCCTATTTTTTCCATCTCAAGCTTTCCATAGTCAAGCTTATTGTAGTCGAGAATATCATTGATGAGTGCCAGGAGACTCTCTGCAGAAAAATGAAGCACTTTCAGGTTTCCTGCCTGATCTTCTCTGGGCTGATCTGCGAGTAAAACATAGCTCATTCCAATCACAGAATTTAATGGAGTTCTTAACTCATGCGACATAGTCGAAAGAAAATCCGACTTTGCCCTGGATGAATTTTCCGCCCTGGAAATTGCTTCCCTGAGTTGCTCATTTAATTCTTCTTCATCCTTCCTGGCCATTTCCAATTGGGAAAGTGCGAGGTAAAATCCGGTTATAAAATGATAGTTTATAAAAATCAGCTGAAAGAAATTAAACATCATTACCGCAATAAAGATGGGCTCACTTGCCTGCTGTCCGCTAATAAAGGCTTCCGAATCATTGATCCCATTAATTGAAAAATACAGTATTACGGGAAACAAAGAAATCAGGGAATAAAAAATCCCCCAGCGACCATTAAGAAAGAAAAAACCGATGGTACTCGAAAGCAAAATATATTGAACGGTCACAATACTGATTGCATTCGCTACAATAAAAATATTCGACCATACCAGCATATTAATGATTAAAAGGACAATATGAGCTGAGGGCCTGTAATCATTATAAAGGATCAGCTGCCTTAATCCATAGAAAAGAGCAAGCATTACAATTACTATTCTAATCAATTGTAGAGGAGGACCGTTGATTATATAGACAATTGTAAGAAACAGCCCAAAAATAACCGTAAGTCCCATCATATAAAACAGGATATTGATTCGGGCTCTAATTATGGGATCAATTACTCCTTTCTGCGCTGAATAATTCAGGCTCTTGAAATAGTTTATGATTTTCATGGCTTTGTGAAAATGCAGAAAATATTTTATAAAAGCGCTTTAAAGGATCAAAAATCCTGCATTTTATACATGATTCTGATAAGAAATAGCGGCAGCCCAATGAATCGGGTTCAGGACCAGCAATTTAGCTGATCCCGACTCCGAAAGTGTTATTTTAGAATCTCTCTGGATATTACAATTTTCTGTATTTCAGATGTCCCCTCTCCTATGGTACAAAGCTTAGAATCCCGGTAAAATTTCTCAACAGGAAAATCTTTCGTGTATCCATATCCTCCAAAAATCTGAACAGCTTCAGTTGCAGTTCTGACACATACTTCAGATGCAAAATACTTTGCCATTGCCGATTCCCTTGTTACATTTTTCCCCCGGTTTTTAAGATCAGCTGCCTGCATAATGAGCAATTCTGCAGCTTCAACTTCTGTGGCCATGTCAGCAATTTTAAACGAAATACCCTGGAAAGAGGAAATCGGCTGACCGAATTGATATCGCTCCTTTGAATAGGCAACCGCAGCCTGCAAGGCTCCCTTTGCCATCCCCAAAGACAATGATGCAATTGAAATTCTTCCCCCGTCTAGCACGTACATAGCCTGTTTAAAGCCTTCACCCTCCTTTCCCAGCAGATTTTCTTTCGGAACACGGCAATTATCAAATATGAGTTCTGTTGTTTCTGAAGCCCTCATGCCGAGCTTATTTTCTTTCCTGCCATGCGTAAAACCGGGAGTTCCCTTCTCTATTACAAGTGCTGAAATTCCTTTAG
>CAZTRY010000242.1:0-2725 GCA_964616525.1 uncultured Sphingobacterium sp.
GTTTTAAAATAGATTTTTATAAATGTCCCAAATTTACATTAGCCAGGGAGGATCCTTGCATACTCAAACATATTAGATAGAATTTTCTTGTTATTGCGATAAAAGCCCCGCAGATCATTGCGGGGCTTTTTATTTGTTCAGTTGTAATTACAATGCGAATCTTAATGTAAGTCCGTAAGTTCTCGGGTCTCCAAGTACCCCTGCATAATGACCTGCATTACCACCTGCCGGCAATAATTGCTCGAAATAGTCCTTGTTTAACAAATTGCGCCCCCATACATATGCAGAGAAGCCCTTTGTAGCTTTATATCCGATTCTTCCATTAATAAGTGCATAGCCATCTATATTCAGAAATGCAGAAGGGGATGGGCTTGAAGAGAAAGATGAACGGAAATAGCCATCCAATGCAGTGAAGAATTTCGCTTCTTTATTAAAAAACTTCGTTGCTTTGGTATACTCGCCACCTAAAGATCCGGCCCATTTGGATATACCCGGGAGGTCACCGCCAGAAATGTCCTTAAATGCTACCTGAACACCATTTACTGTTAATCCGGTTTCTTCCAATGGAAGAGGTGCATTCGTGAATTTAACATATTTTGCTTCGGTATAAGCAGCCGCGCCATAGAAGGAGAAATTATTGCCGGCTCTTAAACTGAGGTCCAGTTCAGCTCCTTTGACATTTACCTTTTCAGCATTGGCTATATAACCGCGGTTAACTCCCAATTGAGGCGACTGAACATTGGTCTGGTAGTCTTTGATATCAGAGTTGTGAAACGTGAAGTTCAGGGTTAAATTATCAGCCGGGCTGCTCTTAATACCAAGTTCATAATGTTTCGTATCCTCAGGTTTAATAACAGCCAGATCTGTTGCAGCTGCTCCATTAACTGTTGGTAAACCGGCCACATTAACCCCAACAGGTTTAAAGCTTGTAGAATAAGTCGCAAAAGTATTGATACGTCTGTTTGGTCTGTAAGATGCGGTAAGCGAATAAGTGAAGTTCCGTTCATCGGCACTGGCGAGGTACGACTGATCACTATATACTCCGCTCTTAATCGCCAATAATGCAGCATCAGTGGTTTGCAATCCACCTCTGGCAACCCGTTTGTAGTCTACATCTTTATTGTCATAATTATAGCGAACACCCGGTAAAATGTGAAAGCCATTTGCGATTTCCCAGTCGATACTTGCAAATGCGGCTGCACTTTGGGATTTTATGGAAGAGTTAGTATAGATACCATAACCTTCGAGGAGTCCGGGTGTCCGCCATAAGGCACTGGTTGAGCTTTGAGAAAAGCGCCACTGAGCTGTGCCCGATTCTTCAGTTCCATTGATTTTTACTTCCTGATCAATATAAAATAAGCCAACTACGCCACTTAACTTTTCAGTCAGCTGACCTGCATAACGCACTTCCTGCGACCAGTTACGGTGTTTTGCCGGGTTTTGGGATTTTGCTAAGGCCTGCAAGCCGGTAAAGTCGCGGTCATTTGAAGGATCCCAGTTCCAGTAGCGCCATGCAGTGGTGGAAGTCAGGGTTCCCGGACCTATTTTCGTTTCTGCATTTAAGGAGATCCCGCCTAATTCATTTCCGGAATTCCATGGAGTATCATGATCAATCTTTCGGTCGAAAGCATTGTGGCTTGGGAGAGTGTAGTTAAGGTCGGCTATTATTGCATCGAACTGGCGGTAAGCCGGACGTTTTGTTGTTACAACACCGGCCACTACCTGGGCATAACCATCCGGCTGCTGATCTGATGCATCTGCGGCTAAGGTGATGAAGGTGTTATCATTCGGTTTAAATAGTAACTGACCTCGAAAACCTAGGTTATTTATATCATTTGTGAATTTACCGGTACGCACGTTTTCGACAACACCATTTCGTTCTGTGCCTGAAAAGGAGAGGCGTGCTGCAAATTTTTTACTCAGAGGACCCGTAACAGAAGCTTTGGCCTGGATATATCCATAATTTCCGAAGCTGGTTTCGAAACTATAGTCAGGTGTGAAGCTCGCCTTTCGGGTGACGATATTGAAGGCACCTGCACTGGTGTTTTTGCCGAATAATGTACCCTGTGGACCGCGTAATACTTCGATCCGATCAATGTCAATAAAGTCGAGAGTTGCTGCCGCCGGACGGGCATAATATACTCCATCAACGTAATAACCCACACCCGGGTCGAGGCCGTCATTGGTGAGCCCGAATGGTGAACCGATCCCGCGGATATTGACCCCTGTATTTCTCGGATTGGAGGTATACATCTGTACTGAAGGAATTAGTTCTTTTACTCTTGTAACGTTAAATGAACCGGATTCTTCAATCTGAGCCCTGCCTACCACTGAAATTGGAATTGGAACATCCTGCAATACTTCAGAACGTCGTCTTGAGGTAACTACAATTTCCTCAAGTAAGGCATCATCCACAAGCTGGAGCAGAATAGGTGTATTATCACTTTTCAATATCTGAAAATCCTGAGGTTTGAATCCAATGAATGTGGCTCTGATAAAAAATGGCGGTTCTTGTTTTACACTGAGTCTGAACTGACCGATAGAATCAGCTTTTGTAGAAATGGTAGTTCCCCTTAAGACTATAGTTGCTCCGGCCAGAGGCTGACCTTGGGTATCTTTAACTAGCCCTGTAATCACTTGCTGAGCAAAGGAAGATGTGTTTTGAGTAATAAGAATGTTTAAGAGCAATAAAATGGATGTATATGATAAATATTTCATTTCTGGT
>CAZTRY010000243.1:0-2652 GCA_964616525.1 uncultured Sphingobacterium sp.
TTGCCCAATCTTCGGAAAGCCCTGATATATAAGGGTTCACTATTTTTTGTATCGGGAAGTAGGTTGGAGAATGGCACGAGCGGGGACGCTCGCGCTGGCGAGATCATTCTGAAGATTCATTTAAATGTTAAATCTGGATAAATCGAAAGTTACCATCAATTTAAATTCGAAGAATGAATACTTTACTAAATTTTGGGGTACTAAATATTGCCTTAGGTGCTATATTTCTATATCAAGCTTATAATGATAGGTCAGATAATCCTACAAGAACTATGAAAGCCGGGACTGTATGCCTTGTGTGTGGTATATTATTACTAATTATGTATTTTGCTTGGAGGAATTAGTGCATGGTTGTAAGACATTACTTCTCTACATTAAAGGGATGCTATTTGGCGCTTGCTGGCGCAAGCGTCCCCGCTAGTACCTTTTATATCACTTTACCTCAAAGTAATTCTTACGATCCATAACAGCTACTTATTTTATTTCCACTTACTAATTGAATAATGTCTTTCTTGGTTGAATTAACTGCAATTAAGTTATTGTATTCCGAGTAGATTGATGGGCATTTAGAAGTTGATGTGGCAAGGAATTATAGAATAGCGCAATCGGGGACATTCATGCAAACAAGGGGCTCAGCATATAGATTAATTTTTTGTGACTGGTAATTTTTTATCTTTAATGATCATATGATGAAAACTTCATTCATAATCTTTTTTATTGTTCTAAACAGTTTAGGCTTAAAGGCACAGCATCCCAAGTGGCCATCTCCTGAACATAATGCAAAAGGAAGGGTCAATATGTTAAAATCGATCCTGAATTTAACGAATCAGCAAACTGAAAAAGTAATGCAGATTTATTTGAATCATTATAATTACAGAGATAGTATAACAAGGATTATAGTGAAACGGGGACCGAATCCAGAAGTCATTAATTCTAAACTGACACCTGTATTTCATGCAAAGGAGCTTGAAACGAATAAAATGGTAAGCTCTGTTCTTGATGATAAGCAGAAAGTCGCCTATGCGAAATTTAATAGTTCCAGAAAGCCTGAGTATATAATGTCTGTAAAATCTGTAAGTCCTAAATAACAACTTGCCTAGCTAACGCGAGCGTCCCCGCTCATGCCCTTTGATTTGGAATATCTGAATAAGCTGTCCACTACAGATAACTGTCAATCTATATTATTTTTTTTCATTTTGTTTACTGACTGTTTCATGTCGAAAATTGTCAAGTAATAACTTTACTATTTATTTGTAATAGTCAAGCATTAGCTTTACCTTTGTTTTGCATAAGTCAATTTATAACTTTACTATTATGGGCAAGAAATCACTCCAGCTTCAACAGCTCAACAGCAAAATTCTGAGCTTTGCCTCCCTCAAAAAGGTGGTTATGCCACCAACCGGATGGATAAAAGCCATCCGCACCGCCATTGGAATGTCCATGCAGCAGCTGGGCAATAAGTTAAACGTTTCCAAGCAGGGTATAATGGATATGGAGAAGCGGGAAATAGAGGGTTCCATTACCATCAGGTCACTCCGGGAAATTGCCCGTGCATTGGATATGCAATTGGTATATGGCTTTGTGCCCAATGACGGTTCCCTGGATGCCCTCATTGAAAAACGGGCCAAGAACCTGGCTACGCAAATTGTGATGCGGACCGCCAATACCATGAAGCTGGAAGACCAGGCCAATTCTAAAAAAAGGATTGAAGCCGCCATAAAGGAAAGGACAGTAGCCATTCAAAACGAAATGCCTAAAATCTTATGGGATTAGATTTAGAATACATTGATGGCCAAACTCCTTTGGATGAAGAAGAAAAAGAAGGGCTGCTCATTCCTACCATTGCCACCCGTGGTGAGCTGGATGAGTTTGAGCAGCAGAACATTGAACAGGCGGTGCAGTGGACTTTAGGGCGTTCTTTTAAGCCGGAAACTGTTTTTACGGAAGATTTTGTACGGATGGTACATAAACGCATGTATGGTGAGGTGTGGTCATGGGCAGGTGAATTTCGTAAAACCAATAAGAACATAGGCATCGACAAATGGCAAATACCCACCGAATTGCGGTATCTGCTGGATGATGTACGATACTGGCACGAAAACAATACCTACCCACCCGATCAAATTGCGGTGCGGTTTAAGCACCGCCTTGTCAGTATCCATTGCTTTGCCAATGGTAACGGCAGGCATAGCCGCCTCATGGCTGATATTATCATTGAGAAAATCTATAGAAAGCCCGTCTTTACTTGGGCTGCGGTCAGCTTTTCCGGCGTGGAGCCTGCCCCGGTTTTGCCGAAGGGCGATGCCCGTACAGCATACCTCGGGCCCTAAAAGCAGCAGACCGGGGTGATTACAGCCAGTTATTGGCCTTTGCCCGTTCCTGAAAAGGGAACTCTCCATGAATCACTCCAGCGTCCCGGCATTTGTATTGAATTAATAATCATTTCCACGAGACCCTGTAATTTAGCTATTCCATATTCACCTGTGTCCGGAGAAAATATAATTTCAGATAAATTGGTCGCTTATCTGCAATTTAGTATGTTTTTAAGTGTAACATGAAAAGCAAGCCCCCTTTCAGTATAATGTCAATTTTACCATATTCACTGACTTAAAAGCTGCACTATATTTACCTATAATGACAGGAATGTTCATA
>CAZTRY010000244.1:0-2590 GCA_964616525.1 uncultured Sphingobacterium sp.
CGGATCTTCTTAAGCATCTTTTCTTTAGAAGTTGTCTCTTTCATGAACAACGTTTTTTTAAACAGGAGGAATGAAATTTTAAATTTCATTCCTCCTGAAAAGGAATTTTATAGAATTGATAATTTTAGTCCTGTGATGATCTGTTTTCAGGAAGATCTATATTGTGATCTACCATACCTTCATGTTCAGGACTTTCTTTTGGTTGCTCTACCGGACTTTCTGTTTTAGTACCATTTACAAACTCATCATAAGTAGTGCGGTTATCAAATGGACGTTTACCCAAAATTTCTTCAAGATCCGACTGGAACAGGATTTCTTTTTCGAGTAATTTTTCAGCAAGTTTCTCCAAACCCTCACGTTTATCGGTCAATAATTGTTTAGTTCGCTGATATGCACGATCAATCTGATTGCGAACTTCAATATCAATCATTTCAGAGGTCTTTTCAGAATAAGGTTTATTGAACTGATACTCACCCTGAGTATCGTTGAACGAAACATTACCAACTTTGTCGTTCATACCATAAATTGTTACCATGGCATAAGATAATTTGGTAATCCGTTCGAGGTCGTTCTGTGCGCCTGTGGATATTTTATTAAAAACAATATCCTCTGCAACACGGCCTCCTAAAGTCATACACATTCCGTCTAGCAGCTGCTCTGTTGTGTATAAAAATTGCTCTTTTGGCAGGTATTGGGCGTACCCAAGGGCTGCCACTCCCCGTGGCACAATTGAAACCTTAACCAATGGATCTGCATGTTCAAGGAACCATCCTGCAATAGCGTGTCCTGCTTCATGATAAGCTACGATCCGTTTCTCTTCAGGAGAGATAATCTTGTTCTTTTTCTCCAACCCACCAATCACACGATCCACCGCATCCTGAAAGTCCTGCATATCTACTGCTTCTTTATTCCTTCGTGCGGCAATCAGGGCAGCTTCATTACATACGTTTGCAATCTCGGCTCCGGCAAATCCGGGAGTTTGTGCTGATAATTTCTTGGCATCTACACCTTCAGCAAGTTTCAGGGGTTTCAGGTGAACCTTAAAGATCTGCTCACGACCAACCAGGTCAGGTTTATCAATGGAAATCTGACGGTCAAAACGTCCGGGGCGCAATAATGCAGTATCCAGAACATCAGGTCTGTTGGTTGCAGCAAGAATAATAATACCGCTATCCGTACCGAAACCATCCATTTCAACCAGTAACTGGTTCAGAGTATTTTCGCGTTCATCATTTCCGCCAACAATATTGTTTTTTCCGCGGGCACGACCAATCGCATCAATCTCATCGATAAAGATGATACAAGGAGCCTTCTCTTTTGCCTGCTTAAACAGGTCACGTACCCTTGATGCACCCACCCCGACAAACATTTCGACAAAGTCTGAACCCGAAAGTGAGAAGAAAGGAACCTGGGCCTCACCCGCAACAGCTTTAGCCATCAGGGTTTTACCGGTACCAGGTGCGCCAATCAACAAGGCTCCTTTTGGAATTTTACCTCCCAGATTAGTGTATTTTTTAGGATTTTTTAAGAAATCAACAATCTCCATCACCTCCTGTTTGGCTTCTTCAAGTCCGGCAACATCATTAAAGGTAATGGTAACCTGTGATTCCTTATCGAAAAGAGTTGCCTTAGATTTACCAATATTAAAGATCTGCCCACCTGCACCACCACCTGCACCACCACCCATTCTTTTCATGATGAATACCCAGAATCCTACCAATAGAAGTACAGGCAGAATAAATGACATGAACCAACCAGCCCATGGACTTTCTCTGGATTCTGAAATTATCGGTGTACGCTGATTTGGAAGTAGATCCTTCTCAGCAGCAATTACTTTTGATTCAAAACTTTCATAGGTTGCAGATGTGAAAATATATTGCGGACCATTGGTAGTTGCATTGAAACTGCTTTTATTGCGGACATCATCATATTTCTTCTGATCTAAACGATCCTTTTTGATATAAACATCGACATTATAAAGGTCCCCATTTTTGTATGCGACCAGCTTTTCAACATCACCCGGTTTGAGCATCTCATTCTCAAACTTCTGGTAATTAATTATTTTGGCATTATTACCACTGAACATATACTGAACCACAAAAAGGCCCAGAATAATGACAGCGTAAAGCCACATGATATTGAACTTAGGTGCTTTGGGTACAATTTTTTTGCCGGGAATCTTTTTTATGGGAGATTTTTTATCTGTCTTACTATCTTTCATTTTTAGTATTTGTATATAACTATAACCGTAATTAAAATACTGAATATCAGGCGCTTTTAAATGATTTCATTTCTGCATCACCCCAAAGATCTTCTATTCCGTAAAATTCTCTTTTGTCTGTTTTAAATATATGAACTACCACATCGATATAGTCAAGGATTATCCAGTCAGACTGTTGTAAACCTTCCTTTCTCCAGGGCTCGAGCTTCAATCCTTTAAATACCTCGTCCTCAACACTTTGGGCAATTGCTTTTACCTGGGTTGTTGATTCAGCATGACAAACAACAAAATAATCGGCAACTGAACTATGGATATTTCTCAGATCCAGACGGACTATTTCATTTCCCTTTTTCTCCTGTATTCCAAAAA
>CAZTRY010000245.1:0-2567 GCA_964616525.1 uncultured Sphingobacterium sp.
TAACGCGATTTCTTGCCGGAAATACTCCGAAGGAAAGGGCTGAATCAGCCTATAACGCACAGGTATTGCTTTCCAAAATCAAATTATTGTTCCTTAAATACCTTATCTGACCAATTATAATCATAAAATTGGCTTTTGCTTTCAGCCTATCTTTTCGTTTACTTTAATAAATATTACTGATTATAAGCTGTAACCTTTCTAAATATTCAGGCGTCACATGGGTAATTGATGCAGAACAATTCAGATACAGAACTGATAAACAAGGTACTGGGCGGCGATAAGGCGGCCTATGCCGATCTTATGAAGCGCCATCAGCGCTTTGTGTTTACCCTGGCATTGAGATTTGCTAAGAATCGGGAGGATGCAGAAGAAATTGCTCAGGACTGTTTTATAAAGGCTTATCGTTCTTTAAACACATTTAGAAATACTGCTAAGTTCAGCACCTGGCTTTACAGGATTGTTTATACAACTGCAATGACTTTCTTAAGAAAAAAGCGACTGGATATTCAGTCTATTGATACTGAACTTGGTTTGCTGAATGTCGAAAACCATGTTTCAGATCTGAAATCAGATGATGTGGAACACAAATCGAAAATGGTTTATGTGAACCGAGCTATCAATCAGCTATCACCTGATGATGCTGCAGTAATCACGCTTTTCTATCAGGGAGAGCAATCGCTGGACGAGATCGGGCAGGCTTTAGGGATGGAATCAAATACAGTTAAAGTAAAGCTGCACCGGGCAAGGCATCGCCTGAAAGAAAAAATTGAGAATATTTTACACCATGAAGTGAGGGAATTATTATGAACCTTATAGAACAAAGAATCTGGGATTATCTGGATGGAACAGGTACTGTTCAGGAAAGAGAGCTAACAGAACGTCTGATAGAAAGCGATCCGATTTACCAACAGGTATATGAAGAATGTAAATCATTTAATAGGATAGTTTCTGAAGCAGACCTGGATGAGCCCTCTATGGGTTTTACCAGAAATGTGATGGAGAGAATCAATCTGGAGCCAGTTCCCGCCAACTTTAAATCATTGATAGATAAAAGGATTGTTTTCGGAATTGCCGCTTTTTTCCTCTTCACCATAACTGCTTTGCTTGGTGTATTGTTTTATCAGATCGACTGGTCTCAAATGGCAGAATTCAAAATGCCTGAATTTACGCTTCCCACAATTGATACTGATAAATATCTGAACAGCACTTATATCAATATCTTCTTTTTCATCGATATTATCATCGGCTTGTATCTCTTTGATGGATTTTTGAGGAAAAGGATGAATTCAAAATCAAATCATTAATCGCTTTCAGCACCCTGATTTCAAAATTTCCCTTAAAACCTCTTATGATTTTTCATCAGAGGTTTTTTATTTACTGTCATCTGTAATTTTCTGAACTTAAGTGTTACTTATTGTTTAATAGGTATCTATGTTTATCACAAATAGTTAAAAAAATTAATCCTGAATTAAAAAATATTTACGTGAGTGAAAATAGATTTTTAGATCTGGTAAAAGAAAATCAGGGTATCATCTACAAGCTGGTTAGTATTTATGCCAACAATGCAGATGAAAAAAAGGATATGTATCAGGAAATTATTCTGAATGCCTGGAAGGGCTGGCCCGCCTTTCGGGGTGATGCTAAGTTCAGCACCTGGCTTTACCGGATTTCCTTAAATACCTTATTGACAATAAGAAGGAAGCCCAGCCGGATAGATTACACAGATTCTCTCAGTGATATTTCAGCCCAAACGGATAAAAATGAGATTTATAATGAAGATGCAGAAAGGCTGCGCCAGGCAATCAGATTATTGTCTGAAACGAACAGGGCAATTATTTCGATGCATTTGGATGGATATGAAAACAGTGAAATAGCTGAATTTATGGGAATATCCCTTAATAATGTTTCAGTAAAACTTCACCGCTGTAAAGAACAAATTGCTAATCTTTTAAAACGATAATTATGAGCGCTGAACAAAACTGGAAGCAAATGAATGAGCAGAATGATGAGGATCTGTCTGCCATGTTAAATATTTCGGCAATTCCAAAGGAGCATTCCAATAGCCCTTTGCAAAAGATCAAAACCAGCTTTTTTTATAATATGTTTTGGACAATACTCTTTAGCTGTCTTTATCTGATTTTATTTTTTCTTATCGATTTCTGGCAAATTAAAGCTGCGCTGGCATTTTTAATTGTGGTTCATATACTTGGATTATTAAGTGCTTATAAACAATACAAAAACCTTAGGCCTGAAATCATGGCTGATCAATCAGTCCTTGAAGAATTAAAGAGACAGCATAAATCCGTAAAAGACTGGATGAATGCGCATCTAAGATCGGGGCTACTTTTTTATCCTGTTAGTATTGGTGCTAGTTTTTTACTTGGCGGTGCAATTGGTTCCTCCAGATCTGTTGAGGACTTCATGTCCAGGCCATATATTTTGCTGGCTACGATCATATTAATTATCGTTTTGACACCATTATGCCATTTTCTTGCAAAAAAAATGTTGAAAAGCAGCTTTGGAAATCATTTGGATAATCTCCAAAAGAATATTGATGATCTGGAATC
>CAZTRY010000246.1:0-1395 GCA_964616525.1 uncultured Sphingobacterium sp.
TGATCACAATATGATTTTTTTAATTGTATAAGTGCCTGACTTATTGCAGAATTACCAGAATTAACCCCTAATGAATTAAACTTTCTAATAATAGCATTTCTTTCAGACTTGAGACTTTCAAGCAATAGAATACCCCTCTCCATGTGACATTCACTTCCGGTTTTAAGGCCGAAAGTGAACAAAAAAACAGTAACTGTATTTATCAGTATATTATTTATTGCCTCCTCTCCCAATGATACCAGCGAATGTTTGCATTCCTGGTCGAAGTGATAATGCGTATTCCAATAGTCGTTAAGCTTAAGCTTATTAAACATCGTAGTAATTGAAGCCATATTTTTTTCGTCAATAATTTTTGAGAACAAATGCTTTGAGCGAATAATCAAGGCAGCAAACTGAGCGAGCCGGAGTGATGGAAAATTACGGGGACGTAAGCGCATATATTTCCACAAATACTTATCAATTGGCTTCAAATTATGCTTTTTCTGCAAAAATCGATACTCTTTACTGAGCAATTGCGGATAGGTATCTTTTAGTTTAGTGTCCAGGAAGCCCGCCTGTCCGTAAATAAGCGCCTCAATCTGAAATGGACGATCTTTATATTTCGCAAGCATGGACTGCGGCAAGGACCGGGCAAGCATCTCAAAGGGCAAGGCATTGGTTTTAAAACCGAAGTTACGGGCAAGACTAATATAAAAGGCATCGTCCCAGCTGCCTTTTACCTCAATGAGAAGTGCATGAACTAGTTCGCTTTTTTCCTCTAAACGCTCCAATAAAACTCTTGTAAGACAGGTATTTATATAAATTTCATCTACTTTTTTTATTTTATTTTCACAGGGAATCCAGTTTAATCCTGCCATCAGTTCTTCATAATTTTCAGCAATCTCTTCAGGAATCAGCTTTCCAATCTCCAGAACAGCAATTTCTGTCCCATCAGTCCTGAAAATTTCCTGGTCATGCTGTGCTACCACATGCAAAATTACATTGTCATAGGCCTGGTCTAACTGATGCTTATGCCGGTACCAATCGGAAGAGCGGATATGAATCTCCACGTTTCCAGCCCAGAGGGTATCACCAATCCTGATTTTTGCGTTGGAGAAATCAGGTCCGGCATGCTGATTATGCTGTCCGGGACGGACGATATCCAGACGCTCACCTGATGTGCTTTTAAGATCCTTTACATAGAAAAGCCCGAAATTCCAGATATAGTGCAGTAAATCTTCATTCTGAATCATATATTAAGATGCCGAAAATAATTTCGGAACCACATAAATCTGATTTAACGGTATGGTGGATTGTTTAAACGGTTGGATTAAGAAATTTATGCTTTGGGTAAATTGTATGGATTAGGATTGGTAGGATTTTAGGATTGGCATGATTGAGTTTATCCTAAAATCA
>CAZTRY010000246.1:1495-2564 GCA_964616525.1 uncultured Sphingobacterium sp.
TTGGTTTTATTGTGGCGATTGCAACAACCATCCTAAAATCGTTGAATCCTAAAATCCTAATTCAGACAATGGATATCATATTAACTATTAAAATCCTATACCCTGAAGTAAAAGTTCCATTTCAACTTGAAGCTTCTGCGCTTCTTCTCTTGCCCGTTCGGCGAAATCTTCACCAGACGATGCATATATAATTGATCTTGAGGAATTTACAAGCAACCCACAGCTTTGAGATAAGCCATATTTACAAACATCCTGCAAACTGCCCCCCTGGGCTCCCACTCCCGGAACAAGGAGAAAATGATCAGGTGCATATTTACGGATACTCAAGAATTCTTCTCCGCGGGTAGCACCAACTACATACATCAAACGATCATTTCCTGCCCAGCTATTTGCCCTTTGAATCACATTTTCAAACAGACGACCGCTTCCGGTTTCTATGAACTGAAAGTCCTTCCCTCCTTCATTGGATGTTAATGCTAATAAAATGACCCATTTATCCTGAAATGCGAGAAATGGTTTCACCGAATCACTTCCCATATAAGGGGCTATGGTAATTGCATCAAAATTCATCCCTGAAGAAGCCGGATCAAAAAAAGCTTTGGCATACATCGAAGAGGTGTTACCAATATCACCACGTTTGGCATCGATGATCCCCAGACAGGAAGAAGGTATATGTTTAGAAGTCTCGATTAAACTTTTCCAGCCTGCAATTCCACGGCTTTCGTAGAATGCACTGTTTGGCTTGTAAGCAACACAGAGATCATGAGTGGCTTCGATAATCCGCTTGTTAAATTCCAGAACAGGATCCTCATAATCCATTAAAAACCTGGGAATAAGGTTAATATCGGTATCCAGACCAACACAAAGGAAGGATTTTTTAACTTTTATCTGCTCAATTAGCTGTTCTCTGTTCATGATTTTCTCCAATATTGGAGCGAAAATAAATAAAGCTGAGTTTAGAGTATTAAAAAAATAAATAAAGTTTTGTTTTATTTAATATAATTGCATAGAATTGTGTCATAATCTCAATTTATCCCTGAATTCAGGAAATCACAAAAATTCTCTCAAA
>CAZTRY010000247.1:0-2546 GCA_964616525.1 uncultured Sphingobacterium sp.
TAAGACAGTTTATTGTTGATACCGTCTCAGTAAATGGCGGACATTTTGGATCCAGCTTAGGCGTTGTTGAATTAACGGTAGCACTGCACTATGTGCTAAATACCCCTTACGATCAACTTGTATGGGATGTTGGCCATCAGGCCTATGGTCATAAAATCCTGACCGGCCGCAGATCCGATTTTCACACAAACCGGATTTACAAGGGTTTGAGTGGCTTTCCTAAAAGATCTGAAAGTGAGTACGATACATTTGGTGTAGGTCATTCTTCGACATCTATTTCTGCTGCTTTAGGTATGGCCGTCGCATCCAATTACAAGGGCGAGACCGACCGGCAGCATGTTGCCGTGATTGGCGATGGTGCAATGACTGGGGGACTTGCTTTCGAGGCTCTGAATCATGGTGGTATCGAGAATTCAAATATTCTTGTGATCCTGAATGATAACTGCATGTCGATTGACCCGAATGTAGGCGCATTAAAAGAATACCTGACTGATATTACTACTTCTAAATCATATAACCGATTCCGGGAGGATATCTCAAATGTGCTATCCAAAATCTCAGAGCTTGGCCCGAATGCACATGAGATTATCAAAAAAATAGAGAAAACTATAAAAGGTGGATTATTAAAAAAGAGCAATTTCTTTGAAGCACTCAAATTCAGGTACTTCGGACCAATTGACGGGCATGATGTTAAACATCTTGCTAAGGTACTTAACGACCTTAAAAATATACCCGGCCCAAAGCTTTTACATTGTGTAACTGTTAAAGGGAAAGGATATTCTCTGGCAGAAAAAGATCAGACCAAATGGCATTCACCTGGATTGTTTGATAAAATCACCGGAGAAATACAGAAAACTGCAAGCGAAAAACCAACTGCTCCCAAGTACCAGGATGTATTTGGCCACACTTTGGTTGAACTTGCAGAGCAGAATTTAAAGATCATGGGAATAACCCCTGCCATGCCTTCGGGTTCATCAATGAATATTATGATGAAGGCAATGCCTGACCGTGCATTTGATGTAGGTATTGCTGAGCAGCATGCCGTAACTTTCTCGGCCGGTCTGGCAACCAGAGGCATGATTCCATTCTGCAATATTTACTCAACATTCATGCAAAGAGCCTATGATCAGGTTATTCATGACGTAGCTCTACAAAAACTGAACGTAGTATTTTGCCTTGATCGTGCCGGATTTGCAGGTTCAGATGGACCAACACATCATGGTGCCTATGATCTCGCCTATATGCGCTGCATACCGAACATGATCGTTTCGGCACCGATGAACGAAGAAGAATTAAGAAACCTGATGTATACCGCACAACAGGAAAACATAGGGCCTTTCAGTATTCGTTATCCAAGAGGGAACGGGGTAATGCCCGAATGGAGACGCCCTCTTAAAGCACTTGAAATTGGTAAAGGCAGGACCATCTGTGAAGGTGAAGATGTCGCAATATTAAGCATAGGACATATAGGGAATGAGGCAGTAAAAGCCTGTTATGAGCTCAATGCTGAAGGAATTCATCCGGCCCACTACGATTTGCGCTTTGCAAAACCTCTTGACCATGAACTTCTTCATCAGGTATTTAAAAAATTCAAATACATCATTACGGTTGAAGACGGCTGTCTTCAGGGCGGTGTTGGAAGTGCTATTCTAGAATTTATGGCCGACCATAATTACAATACTACCATAGTACGCCTTGGAATCCCTGATCAGGTAATTGAACATGGGGAACAACCTGAATTATGGAAGGAATGTGGATTTGACGCTGAGGGAATTAGTAAAAAAGTTAAAGAATTCGCACTAAGCCGGACTACCAGGGTTTTGGCTTCTTAAGGCCTTTACAGTATACGTCTGTTAACATTTAGGGTATTGCAATGCTTGCCCCTTCGAAGAATTATTTCTTGATTTTTAGAATAGCCGGGTACAAAAAGTTAAATACTTTTAAAGGTAAAACCTGCTTTAAAAGCAGAGTCAGATTATGCTTTTCATAAATGACTTTAAAGTCTCTGGCTATATAATTATTAAATCCCCGTTTAATAATTTCCAGATTGAATGGAATATGTTCACAAATGGCCTCCTGCTTGTTTAAGGGATTCAATACCATTTTATAACGTAGATCCTTAATTGCATGATAATTATATACTCCAACACCACCAAAAGCAGAAATAACGCCATAAAACGGCGATTTTTTAATATTTTTATTAATAGACTTAAAAGTTCCGGCCAAGGACTCTGTTGAATAACTATATTCTTTCGATAATGGATACTCCCAAACTGCGAAAGTATCATAATAAATTTCAGATAGACCAAAAGGAGTCTTCATTATACTCATGCCATTCGAAAAAATAGCACCAGTCTTATGATCAAAAGAGTTTATCACCTCAATTAAGCCTTGTAAAGAAATCTTTATGACGTCTATATCAATTATGATGACCAAATCAATTGGATGCTTAACTTCTTTGATATAATCCAAATAGAGATTCCTGTAAAATACCATTTTATCAATACGCTGATAGCTGGTCATTGGGCTTACTATTAAATCACTTT
>CAZTRY010000248.1:0-2538 GCA_964616525.1 uncultured Sphingobacterium sp.
GTATCAATCCCCTTTAGGGCCGGACCAACAACCGCCTTGTCAATACCATGGCAAGCGGTACATTTCTGCTTAAAAATCGCTGCTCCAGCTGCTGCATCCTGCGCATTGGCCGAAGAAACAGCCATTGAACACAGTAAAGTAACCAGAACCAATGATTTTGTAACACTTCTAAAAAACAATGAGATGCTTCTCATATTGAGTATTTATTGCTTAAAATTTGAAACGTATAATTAAAAAGTCAATCATAAGGATATAATCAACATTTTCAGTTGACAAAAGTATGCTTTATAAAATAATGCGTGACATTTACATGACCTAAATTAGCAATTTATAATCATTCTAAATTAGTTTGTAAACCCCTGTATTTGAATCTATTTGAAGATTCCGGTACAAGTTCGCGCATTTTTCACAATTCAGCCATTTCTTTCTGTCAAATCATTTGCTATTGCTTCAACACCCATGCAAAGATGAGTGGTGCCACAATGGTTGCATCCGATTCAACAATAAATTTTGGAGTATGGATATCCAGTTTACCCCAGGTAATTTTTTCATTCGGTACAGCTCCTGAATAAGATCCGTAAGAAGTTGTAGAATCTGAGATCTGACAGAAATAACTCCAGAAAGGAATATTTTCCATTTCCATATCCTGATAAAGCATTGGAACTACACAAATTGGAAAATCGCCGGCAATTCCACCACCAATCTGGAAAAAGCCTACTCCTTTTCCTGCTGAATTAGCGATGTACCAATCGGCCAGCCAGCCCATATACTCAATTCCGCTCTTCATAGTTGTTGCCTTGAGATCCTTTTTCATCACATAGGAAGCGAAAATATTCCCCATGGTTGAGTCCTCCCATCCCGGAACCACGATTGGCAAATTCTTTTCTGCAGCTGCCAGCATCCATGAATTTTTAGGATCAATTTCATAATACTGCTCCAAAACACCGCTTAGCAGCATTTTGTACATAAATTCATGAGGGAAATAACGCTCTCCTGCAGTATCCGCATCTTTCCAAAGCTTATAAATATGCTTTTGCAGCCTCCTGAAAGCTTCCTCCTCCGGAATACAGGTATCTGTGACGCGATTAAAATGATTTTCTAAGAGATCCCATTCATCCTGCGGACTCAGGTCACGGTAATTTGGAACACGTTTGTAGTGTGAATGAGCTACCAGATTCATAATATCCTCTTCCAGATTTGCGCCGGTACAGGAAATGATTGATACTTTATCCTGACGGATCATCTCGGCAAGTGAAATGCCCAGCTCGGCAGTACTCATCGCTCCGGCAAGAGTGATCATCATTTTACCACCTTCATCCAGGTGCGTTTCATATCCTTTGGCTGCATCTACCAGGGCGGCAGAATTAAAATGCAGATAGTTTTTCTCTATAAATTGAGAAATCGGTCCTCTTTCCATACTCATAATTCAATATTAAGCCGCAAAACTACCCTTCTTTAGTGTATGAAGCAAATTTTTGAGTATTGAGCATTGAGTATTGGGTATTGGGTATTGAGATTAGATACAGGTTCATTTGCTATCAGGGTTAATAAAAAATCATTCTGCAATAATGTTCAAGCGGACTAATTTTCTAAGGTTTTAAAAGCAATGCCTGTGTCTCTTCGGTCTCACCAGACCCGTGTTCTGCCCTAGTTTTTGCCCATAAATTGATTTTACAGATAAACATTTACCTGGGCAAAAAGCTAGATCTGTCACCCGGTTTTATTTTACAGGGGCTGCATTTCAGATTGACGGATAGCCCAATCATAGATAGTTTTCTGCATCTCATTGCTGAACCTGTTAAAATCATCGGGTGCATCCAAGGTTAACTGATCGGGGACTCCCAATAATTTATAAATTTTTCTGGCCTCTGTTACCGTAGTTTTAACATCTTCAAGTCGGGCAGTCTGGTCTAATTGAGGAGCAATCAGCAACACAGGTCGCGGAGCAATTGTTCCAAAGATGTCTTGATAATCATAGGGGATACGATCTTCCTTCCCTGCAAAGAAACCCAGGCGCGGGATTAATCCATGTAAATGAGAAAAGGCTTTGACACCTTCTGCGCCTTTGTTCCCGTCTGCTGAACGCAAGGGGCTAAAACCACTCACTGAAACCAGTCCGGCAATTCTTTCATCCAGCGCAGCGGCATAAAGGCTGACTGTGGCACCCAAAGCATAACCTCCGGCAAAGATTTTTGTCTGATCCACAAAATCCATCCGGCTTAGTGCATCCACTGCTCCCCTGACATCAGCCACCATCTTTCCAATTTTCGACCAATGTGGATACCTGTCATAAAAATGCGTTCCTTCTTCTATACGATTTCCAAAACCGATCATATCGTATGAAAACACGACATAACCCAGATCGGTCATTCCCTCAAAGAAAGACTGAATGTTATGGTAGGATGAAAGGCCCTTGGAATAATTGTACTCATGCTGATAAATCAGTGCGGGTAATTTACCGGCCTTGATTTTTCCATCCTTATCTTTTGGATAATAGACATAGCCGTACAAATAATCGCCAAACTCCTTGTAGGGCGT
>CAZTRY010000249.1:0-2524 GCA_964616525.1 uncultured Sphingobacterium sp.
AGATCACCATACAGCGCCTTTGCCATCAGTTAATTGAAAATCACAATCTTTTTGAAAACTCTGTCATCCTCGGTATTCAGCCACGTGGAATTTTTCTTGCAAAACGTATTGTTGAGGAACTAAAAATCAGCCTTCCTAAAGCAAAGATTGAAAGCGGCAATCTTGATATCACATTTTTCAGGGATGATTTTCGTCGTAAAGATGGACTATTAATCCCAAGCAGTACAGAGATCGATTTTATTATTGAAGGCAAAAAGGTCATTCTTGTAGATGATGTGTTATGGACCGGCAGAACCATCAGGGCAGCAATGGATGCATTGCAATCGTTTGGGAGACCGGAAAAAGTTGAACTTCTGACACTTGTCGACAGACGTTTTTCAAGACACCTGCCCATTGAAGCCGATTATATTGGGATCAAGGTTGATACCATTGCTTCACAGAAGGTTCTTGTTAGCTGGAAAGAAACTGATCAAGAAGACAAAGTTATCTTACTATCAGAAAAATAATGGCAGAAGCAATTCAAACTTTAAGCACTAAACACCTGCTGGGAATAAAAGATCTCACAGTTAGAGATATTGAATTGATATTTGAAACTGCCGATACATTTAAAGATGTACTCAACAGACCCATAAAAAAGGTCCCTTCCTTGCGTGATATTACCATTGCCAATATTTTCTTTGAAAACTCAACCCGAACACGCCTTTCCTTCGAACTTGCTCAGAAAAGGCTTTCAGCCGATATAGTCAATTTCACCGCTTCGTCCTCTTCCGTCAGTAAAGGAGAAACACTGATCGATACTGTAAATAATATTCTGTCAATGAAAGTTGACATGGTTGTCATGAGACACCCCTATCCGGGTGCAGGCGTATTTTTAAGCAAGCATGTAGATGCACAGATCGTGAATGCCGGAGATGGTGCGCATGAGCATCCAACACAGGCCCTCCTTGACGCCTTTTCAATCAGAGAGCGATATGGTGAAGTAAGAGGAAAAAAAATAGCGATAATTGGGGATGTGCTTCATTCAAGAGTTGCACTGTCAAACATTCTATGCCTGCACAAATTAGGTGCGGAAGTCATGGTCTGCGGTCCAAGTACACTGATCCCGAGGTATATTGAGACACTGGGTGTAAAGGTTGAACATGATCTTATGAAGGCTTTGAACTGGTGTGATGTTGCAAACATGCTCCGAATCCAGCTCGAGAGACAGGATATTAAATACTTCCCATCTCTCAGGGAATATTCAATGATGTATGGCCTGAATAAACAAATTCTTAATTCACTGGACAAGGAAATTACAGTAATGCATCCCGGCCCGATTAACCGCGGTGTGGAGATCACCAGCGATGTTGCCGACAGTAAACAATCAATCATACTCGAACAGGTAGAAAATGGGGTAGCTATCCGAATGGCAGTATTATATCTGCTGGCAAACCAGCGGACCAAATAATTCAATTTCTCCGATTCAATCTTTCTGTTTTTTTGATCTTCAATAACATCATTTATTATTTTTCGTTATTACTCTGTTTTCAACACATGTTAATTACTAATGTGAATAGTCTAAAGGCCTTTCAATTAAATTAGCAGTAATTATTTTGGTTACTTATGCTCAGACAAAACGCAATCCTCACGCTCCTGCTCACATTTTTAGCTGCTCCACTCTTTGCTCAAAATACTGCCTGGAATGAAATAAATAGCTTTTATAAAGTTGGGATAGAATTAGTGGATCAGGGAAAATTCGCTGCAGCCTCGCAACAGTTTAGTCGTGTCGGCCAATTGGAAAAAACGAGCTCTGCGCGTCCTGAATCCAATCCTGAAGTAAGTCTGCTGAAAGAAAATGCCCAGTTCTATATCGCCTTATGCGCGCTTGAATTACAGAATACTGATGCTGAATCCCTGTTTATTGACTTTATAACCAGGTATCCTTCAAACAATTATACAAAACTTGCTTATTATCACCTTGGCAGGTCATATTTTACAAAGAAGAACTACCCTAAAGTAATTGAATGGCTAACAAAACTGGAGGGAAACAATATTTCGGGGAAAGAATCTTCTGAATACAGATATAAACTGGCTTATTCCTATTTCGAAATTAAAGACAACGATAAAGCAAAACCGATTTTTGCTGAACTTAGAAACGAGAAAAGCACCTATAGCGAACTTTCTATTTATTATTATGCTTACATCAGCTACCTTCAAAAAGATTATAAGACTGCATTAACAGAGTTTGAAAGGTTAAAGGGTTCTAAACCTTATGAAAGCAGCTATCCGTATTATATTTCGGCAATGTATTTTCTGGATCAGCGATACGATGATGTACTTAATTATGCCATACCCATATTAAAATCTACGAAGCAGCTTTATGAAACTGAAATGTTTCGGATCGTTGGCGCATCATTTTTTGCAAAGTCTGATTATACCAACGCAGGCATCTACTACAGGAACTTTCAGAAAAATGATCAGGGCAAAACCCAGAATAATCAGGATAATTATCAGATTGGTTATACCTGGTATAAACTAAAAGACT
>CAZTRY010000250.1:0-2502 GCA_964616525.1 uncultured Sphingobacterium sp.
AATTGACAGGGATAGATTACTAAATTGTCGAAATAAAAGTTCAATACCAAATTCCAGTCATCCCGACGCAGGAGGAATCTCCACTCTCAAACCATTAGTTATCGGGTAACATTTAATTATTATAAGTTGACAATACTTATTCCTGCTAACTAAGTTCCCTCTAAGCCTAGGACTGATCGGGTTGACATCCTCATTCATTTATAATACAATTTAAAATGAAATACGATTTTCATTGTCAACTGTCAATTGTCAACTATCAATTAAATAATTACTTTATTTCAAATACCGCCCTCATCTGGTAATTCAGCTTGATCTTTTTAAAATCAATATCGGGCATAGCTGCTTCAGTTGAAGCCATAGCATCGGCTTTCATCATTAGGTTTGCACGGTACATAGGCTGAGGATAATACTCATTATTAATTTCCTGAATCTCAATTGCTCCTCCCAAAGTCCCGCCAATTGAAGTGATCAGATAATCTGCCTTATTCTTTGCAGCCTGAAGTGCCTTGATTTTCAGCTCCTTTTTCAGGGTTTCAATTTTAGAATAATCGTAGCTCTCAATATTGCTGTATTCTATTCCTTTGGGATCAACAGCACTCATTATCTCATTGAATTTGGTCAGATCTGTGACTTTGATCCGGTATTGCTTACGGGCTAAGAAATCAGGTGCTTTCTTCTTTTCCCACCAGTTATTATAACTAGAAATATTGTTGATTGTAAAATTTTCCTGAGGAATACCTGCTTTCAGAACTGCTGATTGTAGCTGACGTTCAAGTTCTTCAATCTCAACTTTCTTTTTATTATTGGAATCCCTGAAATATTCTTTTAATGACATTCCGATATAAATAATATCCGGGGTTACTTCTGCTTCTGCAGATCCGTTCACTTCAATTTTTCTGCGTGTATCGATGTTTTGCGAGAAGGCGCTTAAACTGAATACACTTAACAGGACAATAGCTAATATATTTTTCATGTTTCTTTAGTTAATTAAATCTATAAATATAGGATGAAAAATTCGTGCCAAATCCATAAACGCAATTGGCAATTGACAATTGACAGTTGACAATTTGGCTTTGATTTTCAGCTAAAAGTGGATTATAGGCAATGAAAAAGGCCTTTTCAGGCCTCAATTTTATTCTTCTATAATTTCGCTATTGGGAAAGACTTCTTCTTGTTTCTCTTCCTTGAAATATCGCTTCTGATAGATGAGTATCATAATGACACCGATAGAAATAGCCGAGTCGGCAAGGTTGAAAACCGGACGGAAGAAGATAAATTCTTCGCCAGCCCAGAAGGGAAACCATTGCGGATAGATACCCTGCAGGATTGGAACATAAAACATATCGACCACTTTACCATGGAACAGGCTTGAATAGCCTCCTTCCGGAGGAAAAAGTACCGAAGGCTCATAATAAGAACTTTCATTGAAAATGATACCATAGAAGGTTGAATCAATGATATTTCCAAGTGCTCCGGCAATTATAAACGCAAGATTCATAATCAGTCCGCGATGATACTTCTTTTTAATTAAGTGAATCAGCCCGTAACCAATCCCGCAAACGGCCACAATACGGAATAAGGACAAAGCAAGTTTTCCTGCTTCTCCTCCAAATTCGATACCGAAAGCCATTCCATTGTTTTCGGTGAAATGTATAATGGCCCAGTTACCAAATATTTTGTACTCCTGCCCTAAGGACATGTTCAGCTTAATCCAGAATTTTAGTGCCTGGTCAGCTAAAAGAATAAGAAAAATCGCAACAAATGGCTTGGTATAAGCTTTCATTTACGCTTGCTTCAATTTAGCTTCCATACTTAAGGTAGCATGTGGAACTGCACGTAAACGCTCTTTTGGTATTAGTTTGCCAGTTTCTCTGCAAACACCATAGGTTTTATTTTCAATACGAACCAAAGCGCTTTCAAGGTTATCGATGAATTTCCTCTGACGAGCTGCAAGCTGATTGATAGACTCTTTTTCAAGGGTTGCAGAACCATCTTCTAATGTTTTGTAGGTTCCTGCAGTATCATCCGTCCCATTCATATTCGGGTTGCTTAACGATTGTGTTAAAGCCGCTAATTCTTCTTTTGAGCTACGTAGTTTCTCAATAATGAGATCTTTAAATTCCTGTAATTCTGTATCGGAATATCTAGTTTTTTCGTGCTTATCCATTTTTATCCTTTGTTTATTAGTATTATTATATCCTTATCATCTATACTTACAATTTCACCTGAATCAAGATTGCTTGTAAGTTCCAATGAGTCAGCCAGAATTTCCGCGCAAATATAGCTTAAATTATTTTTCAGGGCTTCAGAAATATACGGATGGTCTTTTACCTGTACCCTGATCTTATCGGTTACCTCAAATCCAAGCTCTTTTCTGAGATTCTGTATGCGGTTTACCAATTCTCTTGAAATCCCTTCCTGCTTCAGTTCTTCGCTAAGTGTAACATCCAAAGCAACGGTTAAGTTTCCTAGGTTTGCAACCTGCCAACCCGGAACATCTTC
>CAZTRY010000251.1:0-2457 GCA_964616525.1 uncultured Sphingobacterium sp.
TAAATTTTCTTATTTTAGGTTCAGGAGATCCGAAAACTGAAAAGGAATTAAAAGAACTCGCTGTAAAATATAAAAAACAATACGGTGTTTATATCGGATATGATGAAGTGCTCTCGCATCGAATTTATGCTGGTGCTGACTTTTTGATTATGCCATCCAGGGTAGAGCCATGTGGTTTAAACCAACTCTATGCGATGCGATATGGAACCATACCGGTTGTTCATAAAACGGGAGGGTTAAAAGATACAGTGATCGATTTAAAAGAGGTTGGAGGTTACGGACTCAGTTTCGATGAGCTGAGCATAGAAAGCATAAAAACAGTCATTGGCAGGGCCTGTGAGCTTTATGAAGATCCTGAAAAAATGACTTTAATAAGAAAAGAACTAATGTCACTTGATTTTTCATGGGACAAATCGGCAGAAGAGTATATTAACCTTTATAAAAGTTTGAGCAATGATTGATATGAATTCTAAAGTAGTATGTGTTGTCCTGGGTGGGGGACAAGGTTCCCGCTTATATCCTTTGACTGATACCCGCTCAAAACCGGCCGTTCCAATTGCAGGAAAATACCGCTTGGTGGATATTCCAATTTCAAATTGTCTGAATTCGGGTATTGAACGAATTTTTGTATTAACCCAATTTAATTCTGCTTCCTTAAATAAGCATATTAAAAATACCTATCACTTCAGCTTTTTCAGTGAAGCATTTGTAGATATACTCGCTGCCGAACAAACACCGGGGAATAGTACCTGGTTTCAGGGCACTGCTGATGCGGTCAGGCAGAGTCTTGGTCACATTGTACAGCATAATTGTGATTATGTGCTGATTCTGTCAGGAGACCAGTTATATCAGATGGATTTTGGGGAAATGGTCAGAAATCATCAAATGAGCGGAGCAGAGATTAGTATTGCAACGATTCCGGTAAATGGCAAAGATGCAAGTGATTTTGGGATCCTGAAAGCTGATGAAAACAACCTGATCACCTCATTCATTGAAAAACCAAAGAAGGAATTGCTGCCTGAATGGAAATCAGATGTTGGAGATGCACTGAAAAAAAAGGGAAAGGAATATCTCGCGTCAATGGGTATTTACCTGTTCAATAAAAAGTTGCTTTTTGATTTACTCGAAAATAATACGAGAACTGATTTCGGTAAGGAAATCATTCCTCAGTCTATTGGTGATCATAAAGTACTCAGCTACAAGTTTGAAGGGTATTGGACTGATATTGGTAATATTCACTCCTTCTTCGATGCAAATATTGGATTGACAGACGATATTCCTGAATTTAACCTATTTGATAAAAGGCCAATATATTCACGGGCCCGGATGCTGCCACCATCAAAAATTTCAGGCACAACACTGGAAAAAACCATAATCGCTGATGGATGTATCATTAATGCGAGCAGAATAGAACGTTCAGTTATTGGAATCAGGACCAGAATCGGCACCGGAACAACAATCGTCAACAGTTATGTAATGGGGGGAGACCGCTATCAAACCCTAAATGAACTCGAAGATGCTGCAGAATCCAAACAACCTGTTATGGGAATTGGTGAAAGATGCTACATTAAGAATGCTATTATTGATAAAAACTGTTTCATTGGTGATGACGTCCGGATTAATGGAGGCAATCATCTGGAAAATGGGGATTTTAACACACATACCATTAAAGACGGTATTGTAGTGATCAAAAAATTAGCAGTAATTCCAAATGGAACAGTAATCTGAAAAGGGGGAATAAACAGATAATATTATTTTCCGAACAAATTGCCAAGGCCTCCCATCATATCACGGGTAACTGCCTGCATTTCTGTTTGGCTTACATTATCTGCCTGCGATAAGGCCTTATTTACCGCTGCGGCGAGTAATTCTTCCAGCTCTTCATGGTCTGCTGATCGCAAAAATTCAGGGTCAATTGAAACCGCTGATATATGTTTATTGGCTGTTGAAGTAATTCTGATTTTACCGCCTTCAACTTCTGCAGAAACAGAAATTAAATCTAATCGCTTCTTTATTTCCTCAGCCTTTTGCTGAGCTTGTAATAATTTATCAAACATAAATGATTAGAATTTAGTTCACCTCCTTAAGAGACCTGATAATATCCGGAGACAAGGGCTTAGAAATAAAACCTTTAACAGTGGCGTATGATTTTGAGCGAAGTACATCTTTTTCATCCACCGAGGAAGAAACAATAAAAACCCGGATAGTTTTTTTGAACTCTTTAATAAGAGTTTCAAAATTCTCGAGAAAATCCCATCCATCAACTACCGGCATATTCAGGTCCAGAAGAATGATATCCGGGAGGGTTTCTACATTTTTTTTGTGGTCCTTTAAAAAATCCAGCGCCTTTTGAGCTTCAGTATAACTGAAATGCTCATCGAACAGATTATGCTTTGATATCATGATCTGAGCTATACGCTGATGAATCGGATCATCATCAATAATAAAAACTCTGCT
>CAZTRY010000252.1:0-2444 GCA_964616525.1 uncultured Sphingobacterium sp.
TTCAATTCAGAGCTTACTTTTATTGCAAAATAAACCAGGTAAACAAAGCAAAGGAATGGAACTATGTATGAGAAATGTATACCACTGGTATCAGCCAGAATTCCCTGTACAGGTGGAATGATTGCACCACCTAAAATCATCATAATCAGGAAGGCTGAGCCCTGAGAAGTATATTTACCTAAGCCGGTGATGGCAAGGGCGAAAATACATGGCCACATAATTGAGCAGCAAAGTCCGCCGCTTAGGAATGCGTAAATAGCCACCTGCCCCTCGGTCATTAATCCGATGATCATTGCAACAGATCCCAAAACGCTAAAAGTAAGCAGGGTTTTTGCAGGTTTATCCTGACTGTAAAAGAATCCGGCAATCAGAATCACAATACATACCCCGTAAATAAGGAACTGCTCAACAGATGCACCATTTAAATGATTTGCCAGGAGGATAACCGCGAATGCAACAAAAGGAACAATAATAGTCAGAATAGTTTTAGTACGTTTATCCAGTTTAAAGATGCTCACAGCACCTGCCCAGCGGCCGATCATCATACTTCCCCAGTAAAGTGAAATAAATGGCGCAATCTCAGATCCGGTCAGTCCCCCGAATTCGGGAAGCTCTAATAAAGCTCCCATATTACTCTGTATGGTTACTTCTACCCCTACATAGGTAAAAATAGCGATCATCCCTAAAATAAGCTGCGGATAGCCCATTGCACCCCAGCCAGTTTTGTCTTTTCCGGCAGATCTAAGTGCTAAAAGCAAGGTAGCAACCATGATAAAAAGTGAGAGATAAACAAAAATATTCATGCCGACACCTGTTGCCGCTGCAATTGGATTTGCAGCCAAAATCAATAAGAAGGCGACAAAAATCACAAACAGAGGCAAATTTGTCTTACCACTTGATTCAACCTTTTCATCACTGGTTACCTTAGGCAATTTCGCCATCCAGAAGTAAAGTGCAACCGCTAAAAACAATCCTGCCAGGATGTAATAAAGCAAATTAATCGATTCGATTTCAACTTCCTTAGGAGCTGCACTGCTTGCAGTACCAAAAAGTATAATGCTGACGGCAATCGGGCCTAAAATCCCACCCAGGTTATTAACCCCTCCGGCCAGATTCAAACGATTGGCACCGGTTACCGGACTTCCAAGAGCAACCACAAAGGGGTTTGCTGCTGTTTGCTGAAGTGAAAAGCCAATAGCTACCACAAAAAAGGCAGCAAGAATGAAGGCAAAAGAACCAGAACCTACAGCAGGAATCATCAGCAAGGCTCCTCCGGCAGATACAACAAGTCCAATAGCAATACTATTCTTGTATCCCAGATAGTTCAGAATATCTACTTTAATGATCTTGGATGCATAAAATAAAATCAGCGAGCCAATAAAATACCCGCCATAAAAAGTAAAGTCTATTAATTGAGACTCAAATTGTGTCAAATCAAAATGTGTCTTACAAAAAGGAATAAAAATCCCATTGCTGGCAGCCAGAAAGCCCCAAAAGAAAAACACTGTAATCAGTGTATATAAAGCCGAGGAATAATTTTTTTGTGAATTGTTATCCATAACTGGTTTCTATTGTTAAATAATTATCTAACATAAATTAAATTTCTCATATCTCTAAGTTTTAAATGTTTTTATCAATCTTACTTTATATTTCTTTGTTTTTAGGTTAATTTGCGAAACTAAATTTAGGAATATATACATATTCGGAATGATAGAATCAATCGTTTCAGGAATAGGATTGGGATTTGTGCTTTCTTTTCTAACCGGACCTGTATTTTTTGCTCTGATAAAAACCAGTATTGAAAAAGGTTTTGCTGCAGGGGTTTCACTTGCGGGTGGCGTGGTTCTAAGTGATGTTTTTTATGTTGGTGTCAGTTTGTACGGCACATCATTTATTGCACTTGAAAGCACCTATCGGCTACAAATAGGAATTGCCGGCAGTACCATTCTGTTTGTAATTGGGCTCTACTACCTTTTCAAGAAGGTTAAGGTAAATTATAAGCAGACCAGCTCGAAAAGAAAAAACACCGGTTATTTTATCAAGGGATTCCTGATGTGCATTTTCAATCCGGCGATACTGCTTTACTGGCTTAGTGTGACCAGCAGCGTGATATCAATTTCAGGAGAAATTAAATCTTCCCAAATCATTCCATTCTTTGGGTCAATCCTAATCACACAATTTAGCCTGGATGTGTTAAAGGCATATTATGCAAATAAACTTAGGTACCGGATTAAGGAAAAAAATATTGCCCGGTTAAATCGTATTGCCGGCGTCCTGATTCTAATCTTTGCTGCCCGATTGATCTATAATCTATTGACTGGACACTCGTTTGTTTAATTGACATTTGTCTGTTGACAATTTACAGTTGACAATTGATAAATTATAGTTGATATTTGAAATTTAGTATTGAGATTTATTACCGGTTCACTAATAATATCTTTTAA
>CAZTRY010000253.1:0-1237 GCA_964616525.1 uncultured Sphingobacterium sp.
TATCCATCAGACAATTCCTGTTCATCCTGCATACATTGCTGGCGTATAACTCTATTCCTTAGAAAATCAGATTTTTTTTCTCTGATTCTTATAGCCTTTTAATCTATTAGCTATTGTACAATTCTTTACCATTTTGAAAGCAGGAAACTCTTTCTGAATTATCTGTGTTTTTGGATTTATCTGATTAGCAATAGTCAGTTCCCTTCTATTTTCTAAGCAGTCCAGGTATTTTATTTCAAAAGTTTCAGGGAAAATCAATCTGCTGATTGACTGTTTAAAGTTTAATTTGAACTGGAACTGGAACTGGTTTTTTTAATATACCAATATTTGAGTATTTCATACCAGTAAAGCCCTCAATACTTTTGGGTAAAGAAAATACTATGAAAAAGAAATCCATTTTAATGAATGCTATGGCATCCTTGGTGCTGGCAATCTTTTTAACGACCAGTTTATCAGGATGTAAAAAGATTTCTGAAACTATTGATGAAGTATGGGAAGGTTATTGGGCGGGGGTCTTTGATTTGGGTGAGGGTTGGCAGGTTGAGCTTGATGGTGAACGGGCAAGCTTTGTTACGGCCGGAACCAGCAAAGTTGGTATCAAGGTAGGGGATTCATTTACTATTGGAATGGCCCAAACAGGAAATAATAAATGGAGGGGTTATGTTCGTAATAATAATGGATTTGGATCACTAGTTTGGGGAAATGCCGAAATTATTAATAATAGTCTTAAAATTACTCCTGATGGCTCATCTTCATATACAATAAATAAGGGAGTTAAAAATACCGGCAGTGGTGGTACAGGCGGTGGCATCAGTAATACTGCACAGGTTTTGCTTGATCAGAAAGTAGAAGGTGAAAAGGGGGATAAAAAAATATTTAAGATTACGATCCCTGCCGGAGTGAAACAAATGGAAATAAGAGCTACAGAAGTAGCGGGTGCTTATTATTATAATCTGGCAGATATGTTTGTGAGGAAGGGGAGTGATCCAACAGTAGCTCTCATGCCAACATATTCCTGGACTGCTGATTGTGCCAGCGTTGAATCAAACCGGGCAGATGAAGTGTGCACATTTACAAACCCTTCATCGGGTGTGTATCATGTAATGCTTTATGGATATAATAGTTATTTCATCACACAGCTGGTTGTTAAGATTGTTAAATAGTATGTCTTAAAATTCAGACTTAAATTAATGACTTTGTCGCCCTCCGCTAAGTACCACAGGGTCAGAAATCCCAT
>CAZTRY010000253.1:1337-2440 GCA_964616525.1 uncultured Sphingobacterium sp.
TTAAATTAATGACTTTGTCGCCCTCCGCTAAGTACCACAGGGTCAGAAATCCCATTCAGATTATACACTATTTTACCTGCCCTGATCGTTAATTCACATTCAAGTTTTTTACTGGCATCCATTTTATAACCAGTATAATCAAAGAAGCCGAATTTTCCTTCACGCATGTTGAAAATTGCCACGTCAGACACCGAACCAACAGAAAGTGTTCCAAGATCCTCCCGTTTAATTTCTCTAGCAGGGTTCAAGGTCGTGGCTTTAATAACAGCCGGTAAATCCATTCCCATGGCCAGGAATCTCGACATCACAGTTAGCAGATCTTTCATAGCTCCATTGATGGCTCCTTTGTTCATGTCTGTGCTAATGGAATTGGGATAGAATCCCTGCTCTAAAGCAGGAATAGCCTGTGAGTAGGCAAAGCTGATCCCGCCAAAGCCCACATCAAATACAATTCCTCTTTTTTGAGCTTCAAATACAAAAGGTCTGACTTTCTTTGTTTTCGGATCCACAATTGATTCTCTTGATGCGCCAAGTTCTGCAAAACAATGGGTGAAAATATCACCTGGGCGGAGGTGTTTAAAAAAGAGCTCTTCCAAAGGATGTGCAGGATTTGTTCCCCCAAAATCAACCATAACCGGAATATCTCCGGCTAATTTTCCGGCTTCTACAGCCCGGTCTACCGGTGTCCACTCCGGACCGTTGTAATGGGAGGTTTTAATGCCAACAATGTGATTTCTATATCTTCGGGCTACAATTGAGCTTAACTTTGCATCCATATCAGCCAGGTTTTGCTCATAGGCGCCTCCTCTGTAGCCTTCGCCAACGATATTAAGCCAGGCCAAAACGCGTGTCTCCGACTGATCTATTACCTCTTCTTTGAACCTCTCAAACGACTTCCAGCCCGAACTCCCGGCATCAACGGTAGTAGTTATCCCGCTACGGAATGTGAATCCATCTGCAACCGGATCGCCTGGTCTCATACTGTGAAAATTATGGGAATGTATATCAACCAGTCCCGGAGTAACATATAAACCAGTGGCATTAACCACCTGCTTTGCTGTTTTTGGGTCTATATTCTTTGCAACAAGGACTATCTTATCGCC
>CAZTRY010000254.1:0-2380 GCA_964616525.1 uncultured Sphingobacterium sp.
ATCTGAAATCTTTGCCAAGTGTGGAGCAGGAAGTCGACAGATGTATTGAGTGTGGCTATTGTGAGCATAAATGTCCGAGCAGGAATGTAACCCTAACACCCAGACAGCGTATAGTTGTCAGACGGGAACTGGCTTTATTAAAATCCAAAGGCAATACTGGTGAGCATGCCGAACTTGTTAAGCAGTTTCAATACGATGGACTTGATACCTGTGCGGTGGATGGCCTTTGTGCAACGAGCTGTCCAGTGGACATAAATACCGGTGACCTGGTTAAACGGTTGAGAAGAGAAAGCCATTCTGGTTTTTCTAATCAGGTAGCAATATGGGTTTCGAGGAATTTCCGTTTTGTAACATATATTGTAAATTTTGCACTTGAGGCAGGTACATTCATCAATTCTGTCTTTGGAAAGAATTCCATGAACCTGATGACCAGGGGGATAAAAAAGATCATCCCTGCATTCCCATTATGGAGTAATCAGCTGATCGTAAGTGGCTCTATTTCAAAGAATTATAAGAATTCAATAGATTCAGAAACTAATAAAGGTCCGGCGGTAGTATATTTCCCAACCTGTATTTCCAGGGTAATGGGTGGTACTACAGGTAAAAAGAATATCCCGGATACCTTCTTAAGTGTATCGTCCAAATCAGGCATTCAGGTTATTATTCCTGAAGGAATAGAATCACTTTGCTGCGGGCAGCTTTTTTCTTCAAAAGGATATAATCTGGCGTATGCAGATAAGGTTAATGAGACCATTGAGAAACTCTGGACAATAACTAACGGAGGTATGCTGCCCGTAATTCTGGATGTGACTTCCTGCTCCCATACCCTTCAGCAATGCCGGCCGGTTTTGAGTGATAGTAATAAGGAAAAGTATGATCGTTTGAGTATTTTGGATAGCATTGATTACCTCCATGATTATGTGATTCCTGCCTGCGGAACTATAGAAAAGAAGGGAACCATTGTGCTTCATCCGGTTTGTTCATTACAGAAAATGGGCCTTGAAAGGAAGTTTGTTTCCGTTGCGTCTCATTTTAGTAATACCGCAAATGTTCCGGTTCATTCCGGATGTTGTGGAATGGCAGGGGACCGGGGTTTTCTTTATCCCGAACTGACTGCCTCAGCGACAGCTCCGGAAGCAATGGAAGTCAAAAAGGGTACTTACGAGGGCTATTATTCTTCTGGTAAGACCTGCGAGATTGCTATGTCTGAAGCGGTGGGTAAGAACTACGAGTCTGTTCTGTACCTTGCAGATGAATGCATAAAAGATTAGATCGCATATCCATTTAAACAAAATAGTGAGGGCTCTATGAATTGAAGAATGTTTTGATAACCGGAAGTACCAGCGGTATCGGTCTGGGTATTGCAATGCAATTTGCAAAATCAGGGTATAACCTTGTTTTTCACGGACTTGAGCAAGATGGTGCTGAAATTGCAGCTGAGGTAGGAAAACAATATCAGATCAAAACTTTTTTCTCTCCGGCAAACCTGCTTGTACCTGCAGAGATTGTATCAATGATAAAAGAGGCATCAGCCCACCTGGGTGATATAGATATTCTGGTGAATAATGCCGGGATTCAGTATGTATCACCTGTCGAGGATTTTCCATTGAATAAATGGAATGATATCATTAATGTAAACCTTACTGCTGCTTTTTGTACATCTCAGGCTGTTTGGAAGAGTATGAAAGCCAAAAAATGGGGTAGGATCATCAATATCTCCTCTGCGCATGGTTTAGTGGCGTCAGAGAACAAATCTGCCTACGTAGCATCAAAACACGGGCTTATTGGATTGACCAAAACACTAGCTCTGGAAGGTGCAAACTTTGGGATAACAGTGAACGCTATCTGCCCGGGTTTTGTTAAAACCCCATTGGTAGAAAAACAAATCACGGATCTGGCAAAACAGCTGAATGTTTCAGAAAATGAAGTCATTCAAAAAAATATTTTGCAAAAACATGCTGTCAAAGAGTTTGTCAGTCCTGATGCGATCGCAGCACTTGCCTTGTTTTTAGCTTCTGAGAATGCCTCAATGATTACAGGTACTTCGATGCCTGTAGATGGGGGATGGACTGCGCAATAGTTCCGTCCCGGATCAAGCCCGGGAATGACACCGGATCAAGTCCGGGATGAGACTCGCTTCAACACATCGGATCAAGCGCACGGTGACTCCTGTTATGTCCCCGATTGATACCAGTACGTTTGCTCAATAGTCCCCAGCTTTAGCTGGGGTTAATGAGATTGTTCATTTTTGGGCTTTGGCCATGCATTCAGCAACAGGTGAGAATAATTACATTGGGCTTTTGCCCAATAGACAGAACATTAATCTGAACCAATTTGTTTGAACCCCAGTTTTTCAACAAAATCCTTATATTCTTCTTCA
>CAZTRY010000255.1:0-2375 GCA_964616525.1 uncultured Sphingobacterium sp.
ATTTTAGAATCAATGTGTATCAGATGTGTAAGATTGGCAAACTGAATTATGTGGCTGGTGCTGAGATTCCCAAAAGATATTTAATACAGAGTCAGACCTGAGCCATTTTGAAATTTAGAATTGGAACCTCTGTTCGGATATTCTGAATCTAGAACCCTTTATTTTCTATAAATTGCCTTATTGTCTTTTTTCAACCTCAATAAGCATTGAATATAATATGATCAATCTTAAAAATATTCAAACAGAAGTCGATACGGGTTTTTTGTATAAGATCCTGGCAGAAAATGAAAAAGACCCCAATGTAGCCAGAGTTTTCGCTGAAATGAGTGAAATTGAGCACAGTCACGCATTGGCTTTTCTGAAGAAAAACAATCTGGATAGCTCTCATTTACCCGCACCCTCAGGGAGGGCAAAGGTTTTGAGATTTATTGGAAAAGTATTAGGGTATGATTATGTACTTGGGGTATTGCTGGATACCGAGAAGAGCATTTCATCTTCTATTGTCAAGGGTAAGAAGAAAAGTAATACCAGTCCTACCCTATCTGATACCTCGCATGTCACAATTCTAAGAAATATCTTAGATAAACATCAGGATATTTCGGGTTCAAATCTCGCCAGATTTGAAAAGAGACATCGGTCTGTGGGTGGCAATGCGCTCAGAGCAGCGGTACTTGGAGGGAATGATGGACTGGTCTCTAATTTCAGTCTGGTAATGGGGATTGCAGGTGCAACAAGCGGGCAAAGCGAAGTCTTGTTAACCGGGTTGGCGGGCTTAATGGCAGGTGCACTTTCAATGGCTCTGGGGGAATGGATTTCGGTGAAAAGTTCGCAAGAGCTGTATGAAAATCAAATGCAGCTGGAAATGGAGGAACTGGAAACAAATCCAGAGGGCGAAGAAAAAGAGCTGGCTTTGATTTATATTTCAAAAGGAATTCCGGAACCGCAGGCAAGGTCTATGGCAAAAGCCATCATCTCTGATAAAGACCGGGCTCATGAAATGCTGGTACAGGAAGAATTAGGGATAAATGCAGAAGATTTACAAGGTTCAGCTATGGAGGCAGCAATTACCTCTTTTATTTTGTTCGCTATTGGTGCGATTATTCCAGTCATTCCTTTTTTCTTTCTAAGTGGAATGAATGCTGTATTGCTCAGCGCTGGGTTTAGTGCCCTTGGACTGTTCTTAATTGGCTCGGCTATTACCTTGTTTACTGGAAAAAGTATCTGGTTTTCAGGTTTCCGGCAAGTTCTTTTTGGCCTGGCAGCAGCTGCAATAACCTATGGAATAGGTACGATAATCGGTGTATCCCTCGGCTAAGAAGGGTTTTGATTCAGACTCTGATCAATTCAGGCTGCGACATTAAAAATTACTATCATTGTTAAATGTAACTTTTGTAACCATAAAGCGGGTTTGCTATTAAGACCTTTGTATTCAAATAAAAAGACATTATGGAAATATTAGGTTATGTATTGGCAGTACTCGTTGGCGTTTCATTAGGCTTAATAGGAAGCGGTGGATCTATACTTACAGTACCGATTCTGGTTTATGTAATGGGTGTTAATCCTATTCTAGCTACTGCGTATTCTCTGTTTATAGTCGGTTCAACCGCCTTTGTTGGAGGTATTCAAAGTGCAATACAGAAAAAGGCAGATTTTAAAACCGTTCTGATTTTTGGAATTCCATCCATTGCGGCAGTGTATCTGACCCGCATGTGGCTGGTCCCATTAATTCCATCTGAACTATTCACAATCGGGTCTTTGGTTATTACCAAATCTATCGGTATCATGGTTCTGTTCGCCATTGTCATGATTCTGGCCTCTGTAAGTATGATCAGGCCTTGTATTGATTGTGATAAAGCAGATGATGAACCAATGAAATATAACTATCCAATGATCCTTCTTGAGGGTGCTTTGGTAGGTTTGCTTACAGGTTTGGTAGGCGCCGGTGGCGGATTTTTAATCATCCCAGCCCTGGTACTTCTGGCTCGTATGCCAATGAAACTTGCGGTGGGCACTTCTTTATTTATTATTGCTGCGAAATCATTGATTGGTTTTATTGGAGATATTCAGGGGGGTCAGTTGATAGACTGGAAGCTGCTCGGAACATTTACTGGTCTGGCAGTAGTTGGGATATTCATTGGTATTTACCTGGCCAAGAAAATCAGTGGAGATAAACTGAAAAAATCTTTTGGTTGGTTCGTTCTGGTAATGGGTATTTACATTTTTGTGAAAGAATTATTCTTTCCATCAGCCGGTGGAGGTCATTAAGATTTTAAACAAATTCTTCATAAATGAATACAGAGCCTAAACTTGACGAGAATTTTTGGAATGATCGTTACAGATCAAACAAAACCGGCTGGGATCTGGGACAGGTTTCT
>CAZTRY010000256.1:0-1038 GCA_964616525.1 uncultured Sphingobacterium sp.
GCATTCTGATAATAAAATGCCAGCGGAATACAAATCAATATGGATGAAATAAAGAAAATCAGAAAATTCCTGTTATTCAGCATTTTAAGGGCCTCAAGTCCCAATAAAGAAGATAAAGCCACCTTTTCCCCTTTAAAAATGGTGGGTGGAGTTTTTGGCAGGCTAAAGCTGAAAATTCCAAGAATCAATGAAGAAATCCCTGCCATTGCAAAGGTATTCCTTAAAAGTCCGTCCCTTACCCCCTCTGATGAATCCCAATGAAAGAGGAAGCTGATACATAAACCGGCAATGATCCAGCCAATAGTACCCCAAATCCGTATTGAAGAAAACTCTTTTTCAGCACTCTTCATCTGGTTGAATGAAATTGAATTAACCAATGCAAGGGTAGGCATGAAGAGAATCATGTAAGCAAAAACATAGGGATAAAACCCTGAAAAATCAGTTGCATAATACATCTGGGACATCAGTATAGCTCCAATCAGATGAAGGACCCCAAGTATCCGCTCGGCATTAAAATATCTGTCGGCAATCAGACCAATAATAAAAGGCGCTATAATGGCACCAAAAGATTGAGTGGAAAATACCGCTGCAGTTTCTGAACCATTTGCCTGGAGATTCCTCCCCAGAAATGTACCAAGAGTAACAAACCATGAGCCCCAAATAAAAAATTCGAGGAACATCATGAGCGATAATTTAATGCGAATGAACAGGTTCATAAAATTCTTGATTGAACTAAAATAAGACGCTGAATAATAAATATGACCTGCAGATCTGATGGCTCATATAGAATCTTAAAATAAATGAAATTCAGATTTAATGTGTTTAAAATACACTATGTTACATAAACCAGCAAAAATATCCCCATACAATAATCTATCAGGGGTACATTTCATTAGATTGTTTAAAATAAATGTATATTTTTATTTTTAATAATCATACTGATTTAAACACCAGCCTGATCTTTTAAAGGGCTGATAACATCCTCAGAACATAATAAAAACATGAAAAGAATTTACAATTTGCTGCCATTCTCTTTGC
>CAZTRY010000256.1:1048-2370 GCA_964616525.1 uncultured Sphingobacterium sp.
TTTTTTATTTACCATTTTCGCACGCGCATACGATTGCTGCCATTCTCTTTGCTTATACTTGTCCTGTTTGCTTTCACCAAATGGGAGCAGGCTGTTAAACCCAGAGTCCTTGTCTTTAGTAAAACCGCAGCATACAGGCATGAGTCAATTGCAGCAGGTAAGACCGCTCTGATCAAATTGGGTAAAGAGAACGGAATTATTGTTGATACAACTGAAAACGAGAATTATTTCAATGATGATTCCCTGAAAAATTATTCAGCTGTAATTTTCCTAAGTACTACAGGAAATATCCTGAACAGTCCGCAGCAAATAAGTTTTGAGAGGTTTATTCAGGCCGGTGGCGGTTATGCAGGAATTCATGCTGCTGCTGATACTGAATACGACTGGGAATGGTATGGAAAATTGGCTGGCGGATATTTCAAAAGCCATCCAAAGATTCAGGATGCCACCATGATTGTGAATGACCGCACACACCTATCAACAAAACACCTTGATGAAAAATGGACTCATAAAGATGAATGGTACAATTATAAAAATTTGAATCAGGATGTAAAGGTGTTGATCTCTCTTGACGAAAAGACTTATACTGGTGGCGAGAATGGAGATTATCATCCTATTGCATGGTACCATGAATTTGATGGTGGAAGAGCTTTTTATACCGGCATGGGACATACCAATGAGGCATATTCGGATCAGCTTTTCCTTAAACATCTTCTTGGAGGTATAAAATATGCCATTGGGAATAATGTCCCTTTAAATTATGCGAAAGCAAAAACACCTCCGGTTCCTGAAGAAAACCGATTGGTTAAAACAGTTCTGACTACGGGAACTCTATACGAACCGACAGAAATGGCAATTCTTCCAAATCTCGATATCCTGCTGGTGCAAAGAAGGGGAGAAATTATGCTCTATAAACAGAAAATCAACAGTATTTCGCAGGTTGGATTTTTAAATGCCTATCATAAAACTGCGGTTTCGGGTGTGAATGCTGAAGAAGGAGTACTTGGCATTGCAGCTGATCCGGCATTTAAAGAGAATAATTACGTTTACATTTTCTATAGTCCGATAGATACCTCTGTCAATCGTCTTTCAAGGTTCAAATTCGTCAATGACAAGCTGGATAACACATCAGAAAAAGTAATCCTCGAATTCTATTCTCAAAGAGAAATATGCTGCCATACCGGTGGTTCAATTGCCTTTGGACCTGATGGACTTCTGTATGTTTCAGCCGGCGATAATGCTACTCCCTTTGATGTACCGAAACAGACTTTTGTAAATAAAGGTTATGGACCATTGGATAACCGTCCGGGGCTTGAGCAATA
>CAZTRY010000257.1:0-2365 GCA_964616525.1 uncultured Sphingobacterium sp.
GGATATGGCTTCAAATTCCAGAAGGCTATAAACGCAGGTGCTTTAGGTGCTTCAGAATATCAGGATGTGAAAGCAGCAGGTGAATGGCTTGCTGCACAGCCAGGTATTGATCCCGAAAGGATTGGCATTTATGGAGGCTCTTATGGAGGCTTTCTGGTAGCGCTGGCTCTGGGAAAGGATTCAAAGTTATTTGCTGCAGGGGTTGATATACATGGGGTAAATAATCGTTTTAGCGGTGCAAATTCAAGTTCCAGAGCGATTGCTCCGGACGCCGGAATAGCAGAAGAAGCTATGGTCAGATCTTCTCCCGTGAGCTACCTTGATACCTGGACTTCTCCCACCCTCATCATCCATGCTGATGATGACCGGAACGTTTCATTCAGTCAGAGTGTAGATTTAGCCAGACGGTTTGAAGACAAAAAATTCGCCTTTGAATACCTTGCAATACCGGATGATACGCACCATTGGATGAAATTTACCAATGCATTGAAGGTAAGTGAAGTAACTGCAGATTTTTTAAGAAGAAAACTGATGAAATAATTGAGAGTGGAGAATGGAAAGTGGAGAATTATGTGAATAGCTTCATTCTCAACTCTCCACTCTCAATTTTCAATTTTGTAAATAGAAAACCTTGTTTTCCTTCTCCAGCTGCACTAATTTCAATGGTTCCTTAAATATCCCGTAAACAGAGGAACCGCTTCCGCTCATAGATGCGTATAAGGCACTACTTTCATACAAGTAGTCCTTAATTCGTTCAATTGAAGGATATTTTGAAAAAACTGAAGATTCAAAGTCGTTTTTGATCTGTAATTTCCAGTCCTGGATAGGCAGTTTAACCAGTTCGGTTAATGGCTTAGAAACCGGGGCAGCCTGAACTCCCTGATAAGCTTCCGCAGTCGAAACCTGCACATCCGGCATCACCAATACGATGAAATAATTGCTCAGATCAAGATCCAAAGGACTCAGCTGATCCCCTTTTTCAATTGCATAAGCCGGTTTATTCTGAATAAAAAAAGCACAATCCGAACCAATTTTTGAGGCATAATGCTCCATTTGGGCGTTCTCCATGCCCAGTCCGAATTTTTGATTCAATAAGCTGATGAAAAATGAAGCATCAGAAGATCCGCCTCCCAAGCCGGCACCAATTGGAATATGTTTATGTAAATGAATCCTGACTGGTGGCAGACTAGTAAAATCCCTTTTCAGCAAATGATAAGCTTTCAGACAAAGATTATCATCTGGATTTCCCGGAATAGTTATACCTGATGAACTGAACTGAAGTACGTCAGCCTCAACTACCTCCAGGGCATCTTTAATAGCGAGGGGATAAAAAATTGATTCCAGATTGTGGTAACCATCAGGACGCTTACTGATAATATTTAAACCTATATTGATCTTGGCATTTGGAAATAGAATCATATTGTGAACATACCGATATATTTATAAACAATTTTAGGATGCCAAAATTACATTTATTTTATTTGCACTTAATAAGTTCTAAGTTATAGGTTGTAAGTATTGAACATTATAACTCCTGACAACAGATAACATTCAACCGATAACCCGATTATGAAACAATATCATGAGTTGATGCAGCACGTCCTGCAAAACGGAACCCAAAAACACGATCGCACAGGAACAGGAACGATCAGTGTATTTGGCTATCAGATGCGTTTCAATCTTCAGGAAGGATTTCCACTGGTAACCACTAAGAAAGTGCATCTGAGGTCTATAATTCACGAATTAATCTGGTTCCTGAAGGGTGAGACTAATATTAAATACCTAAAAGATAATGGAGTAAGTATTTGGGATGAATGGGCAGATGAAAATGGGGAACTCGGGCCAGTATATGGCTCACAATGGCGGTCATGGCCTACACCTGAAGGCGGACATATTGATCAGATTACACAAGTCATCAAGCAGATTCGAAGTAATCCCGATTCCAGACGTCTGATTGTGTCTGCATGGAATGTAGCAGAAATTGAAAATATGGCACTTCCACCTTGCCACAGTTTCTTTCAGTTCTATGTCGCAGACGGTAAATTAAGTTGCCAGCTTTATCAGCGTAGTGCAGATATATTTTTAGGGGTTCCATTTAATATTGCTTCCTATGCCCTGCTTACTATGATGGTTGCACAGGTTTGCGGATTGGAAGCAGGGGATTTTGTACACACTTTTGGGGATGCACATCTATATAATAATCATCTGGAACAAACCAGGCTTCAACTGAGTCGGGATTGTAAACCGCTTCCTGTAATGAAGCTAAATCCGGAAATAAGGGAGATATTTGATTTTAAGTTTGAAGACTTCAGTCTGGAAAACTATGACCCACATCCCCACATAAAGGGAGCTGTAGCTATCTAAT
>CAZTRY010000258.1:0-2344 GCA_964616525.1 uncultured Sphingobacterium sp.
CAGGACTGAGTCTTTCACAGCTTCTGAAGAAAGCCGATGGTTTGAAACCTGAAGCCTATTTAGAACGTGCTTATATTAAACGTACTCTCCCAAATCTGGAAAAAGAGTTTATATCATTTGACCCTAAAACCATTATCAATGGCAAATCGGATATTCCCCTGCTAAGGGAAGATTCGGTTATGATACAGAACCGTTCAGAGTTTATTACCGAGCAGTATATCACCATCAACGGAAATGTTAAAAATCCGGGAAACTTTCTATACAGAAAAGGACTGAAACTAAGTGATGTAATCGCAATGTCTGGTGGTTTAAATGAGCAGGCCGCCGGTCATAATATTGAAATTTCAAGGATTATAAAAAACAAGTCTGATAGCGTAGCAAATCAGCTGGTTGAGACTTTTACAATTAATCTGGATAATGCCGGACAAAGCTCTAAGGATATCGAACTCCAGCCTCTCGATTATATAAATGTACCTCGGCTTGTTAATTTCAGACCTCTAGGTAATATCTATGTGAATGGTGAAGTATTATTCCCTGGCGAATATGCAGTGCAGAAACGGGATGAAACTGCCCTCGACTTTATTCAGAGAGCAGGAGGTTTAAGCCCATACGGATCACTGGAAAGTGCCCAGATCTACCGCAACAGAATCAGGGTTGACCTGGACCTTACTCAAAGTACAATGGATCCTGTTACCAGAAAAAGCATGATTCTGCTTCCCGGGGATAGTATTTACATTCCGAGAATTATTTCTTTTGTACAAGTTTCAGGTGCAGTTAGCAATCCTCAGTATGTCAGCTTTCAAGGCCGAAGATTTAAGTATTATATTAACGCAGCAGGCGGGGCTCTTGAAGATGCACGAATAAAAGGTGCTTATGTACAATATCCGAATGGTTTAAATAAACCTGTACGTAACTTCCTGATATTCAGAAGCTATCCATCGGTAAAGCCGGGAAGCACCATTACGGTTCCAAAGAAGAATCCTGACAGCAAGTTAAGATTAGGATTTGCAGAAATATCAGGAATAACTTCTGCCGTCACCGCACTCATTGGCCTGATCGCAATTTTAACAAGATAACATGAAGCAGGACAATTATCCTTTTGAACCGGAATTCTCATTCAAACAGATCATTGAAGATCAATGGGAAAACGTCCTCTATTTATGGGGTAAAAAAGGAAAACTCATTTCTTTTGGTATTCTTGGGGCACTACTAGGAATAGCATATGCCTGGGTAAAGCCAATAACCTACACATCAAGATTGACTTTCGTAGTAGAAGAATCCAAGGCAGGTGGGGGCTCTCTTCTTTCCGGTCTTGCAGGTCAGTTAGGATTTGATCTGGGTGGTTTATCCGGAACAGGCGGAGTGCTGGCCGGTGATAATGTTCAGCAATTACTGCGCAGTCAGAAAATGATCAAAAACACAATCTTAACTCCTTTTGGTAATTCCGGCACAGTATCCATAGCAGATGAATACGCCAGGACTTCAAAATTGAGTGAAGTTTGGGGAAAAAAGTATAATGATGGGAAGCCGGTACGTTTTCCATTGGATTCTGGAAACTATACCCGGCTACAGGATAGTTTGTTGCAGGTGATTATTAAACGAATAAGTGAAAAGGAACTTACAGTAGGAAAGCCTGATAAAAAATTAAGCTTTTTTGAGGCTACGGTTACCATGCATAATGAAGCTCTGGCACAGGTATTTACTACCCGGCTGATAGATCAGGCAACGCGCTTTTATATTGAGACCAAAACCAAAAGACAGCGTAATAATGTAAACAGATTACAGGCAAGAGCAGACAGTATCGGTTTGCTTCTGAACAGGAAGACCTATACGGCATCCGAAGCTAATGCCGTGATGCTTGATGTAAACCCTGCCTTTCCGACTGCAAATGTCGGTCTTGAATTAAAACAAAGAGATAAAATGGTCCTGCAGACAATTTATGCGGAAATTGTAAAGAACCTGGAAATCAGTAGAACCATGTTAATTCAGGAAACTCCTACTTTCCAAATCGTAGATGAACCTGAATTGCCACTCAAAAAGAACCGAACTGGTTTTCTCATTTCAATAATTTATGGGGGATTGATTACAGGGGTTGCGGGAGCACTGTTTTTGTTGCTTAGCAGGAAAAAAGCAGTAGATTGAGAGTTGAGAATCAGTAGTGTCCGGGTAAAATTTAAACTTCCAGTAAAATGTGCTCAAATATTTCACAAACGGGACTTTTGTATAATTTATCAAAAGCATGCCCCCATGTATAACAAAAATATTAAGATAATTATAATGAGGTTCCAGCTTTCGCTGGAATGACATGCATTTTTATAGTATTGAGGAGATCCTGACTTTCGTC
>CAZTRY010000259.1:0-2332 GCA_964616525.1 uncultured Sphingobacterium sp.
CTGATCAGGTATTCAGATAGTTAAACATGAGTGCCGCTGCCCTTCCGGATGCACCAGGCTCGCCCATTCGAATCGCCAGTTCCTCGTAATTAATCAGCATTTCAGTGCGATAGAGCGGATCATTCAGGATCAGATCGAGTTCAGTCCCGATAACCCGGCTGGTACAGTCTTCCTGGATCAATTCCTTAACAATACTCTGGTCCATAACCAGATTTACCAGAGAAATATATTTAATCTTAACCAGCATACGTGCAATTGCAATGGATAGCGGATTCCCTTTGTAAACTACCACCTGAGGGATTTTCAGGAGTGCGGTTTCCAGAGTGGCGGTACCTGAAGTAACAATGGCTGCCTTTGAATTAAGCAGGAGATTATAAGTTACATTAAAAACAACGGCGATTTTCCTGCCTTCCAGATAAGCTGAGTAGTCCTCTTCACAAAATGAAGGTGCACCGGCAATTACAAATTGATAATCCGGAAAACGATCCGCTGTTCTGACCATTTCAGGCAGGACTCTTTCCAGTTCCTGCTTTCTGCTCCCGGGAAGGAGTGCAATTATTGGTCTGACATCAAGATTATGGGTAATCTTAAACAATTCATCAGGAGGATTAGAAGCTATTGCATCCAATATCGGATTACCGACATAATCGACATCCATTCCCCATTTTTTATAGAACCCGACTTCAAAAGGCAGGATACAGAACATTCGGTCTACAAATTTTTTAATCTTCAAAACCCGCTTTTGGTTCCATGCCCATACTTTCGGAGAGATATAGTAAAAGACCCTGAATCCTTTGGTTTTAGCAAAATCAGCGATCTTCATATTGAAGCCGGGAAAGTCGATCAGAATGACCACATCAGGCTGAAAACTAAGGATATCCTGCTTTGCCGTTTTAATATTTTTGAAGATAGAATTCAGATTGGCAATCACTTCGACAAAGCCCATAAAGGCCATTTCTGAATAGTGCATAGCTAATCCGGGGGATACAGCCATCATCAGATCACCGCCAAAATACCTGAATTCAGCATTCGGATCTTTGATTTTCAGTGCTTTCATCAGGTTGGATCCATGAAGATCACCCGAGGCTTCGCCGGCAATCAGGTAATATTTCATGAGTGAGTATATTTCTCCACAATCAGATTGAACAGCATATATTTTAAAGTCAATTCGAAATAATATTTAAACCACATAGAGACATAGCAATTTCACAGGTGATGAGCTTCATTATAGATACACATAGATTTAAGCTTCGCTAAAATCTATACGAAGCTACAAACTCTGTTTCCTTTAGCGAATAATATAAGTTCAACCTATGTGGTTAAATATTAATCCTCATCTATTTAAATTCCGAACTCAGGTTAAATTGATATAAATGAAGCTTGTTGATATTGGCTATGACCATTAAGGTTTTGCAGATTTCAATTCATTAATTCAAGTCTGAAATTTTTGTTCTCAACCCGATTATGATCGGGTCTCACATCTCAAATCTCAAATCTCACATCTCTTATCTCATATCTAATATCTCACATCTCATTCCCCAAAATCCCAGGTATTCAGAATCGGAATAGCATGATGAGCGGTCATATCAAACTGCACCGGAACGACCGATACAAAACCATTTTCAAGTGCCCATACATCCGTATCTTCACCATGATCATTATTCTGAAACACACCGGTTAGCCAATAATAACTGCGTCGGTTCGGGTCAGTTCGTTCATCAAACTCCTCGGCCCATTTGGCATTTGCCTGCCTACAAATTTTAATTCCCTTAATGGCTGCTCCACGGGGGAAATTTACATTGAGTAAGGTGCCTAAGCCGAGTCCATTTTTCAAAACCTGTTTCGTTATCTTCTCAACATATTTTTTGCAATGGCTGAAGTCGGCATCATGGCCAAAATCATCAAGCGAGAAACCGATAGAAGGTATACTTTCAATTGCACCTTCAACTGCTGCCGACATGGTTCCGGAATAGAGCACATTGATTGAGTTATTCAATCCATGATTAATTCCTGACACACAGAGGTCGGGCTTTTTACCTTTAAAAACCTTATTTACTGCCAGTTTCACACAATCAACAGGAGTTCCGGAGCATTTGTACATCTCAAGGCCTTCGTACAGTTCCACTTTATCCAAACGCAGGGGCTTGGCTATGGTGATGGCATGACCTGTACCCGATTGTGGTCCGTCGGGAGCAACAACAACAACATTTCCAATGCCTTGCATTACTTCAATAAGAGCCTTTATACCAGGAGCTGTAATTCCGTCGTCGTTTACGACAAGTATGGTGGGTTTAGTTTTTTTCATCGAGGCGAAATTACGAAATTTTCCTGT
>CAZTRY010000260.1:0-2292 GCA_964616525.1 uncultured Sphingobacterium sp.
GTCCGTCGGCAATATATGATCTAAGATCATTCCCCTGAAATACGTGTGCATGCATATCGATGATACCCGGGGTTACATATAAACCACTTACATCCACAGTTTTTTTAGCTGAATTAGCCGGAATGTTTGCTGCTACTTTCACAATCTTTCCACCACTAATTGCCACATCCATTTTGGCATTTATTTTGTTTTTAGGGTCAATAACCTGACCACCTTTAAGTAAAAGATCGATTTCCTGAGCACTCAGTGTCATGCTGCTGCATACTAAAAGGAAACTCAGAATGCTTAATAGGGTAAAATTTGTTTTGCTGTTTCTCATTGTTTATTTAATGTTAATTCTTCTCCAATATAAATCAAGATTTTTAAGGACAGGCATCTCCCCTGAAAATTTCTTTCAAATAATCAGAAAAGGTTCTCAAATTGCCATTTGTTGAAGATTTTAATTCTATAACATGTTTATTACATTTAAATTCAGGCCGTAAATTAATCTTACACCCATCATTTCTATGAAATATTTTCTTTCTTTTTTTCTGCTTGCAGCTTCAGTTCTGAAAGCTCAGACACCCATCCCTGGCTTAGTAAATGGCCTGAATCAGCTTGATCTTTTTAATGTGAAAATGAAAAGCAATGTTGCCTGTTACCGTATTCCGGCATTAGTGGTGGCAAGCAATGGTGATCTGATTGCTGCGATAGATGAAAGGGGCCCTTCATGTGCTGATCTGAAAGCAAATGATAATATTAATATTGTGATGCGAAAGAGCAGGGATAATGGTAAAACCTGGACAGATATCCGTGCCCTCGTCGATTATCCTTTGGGAAAATCGGCATCCGACCCTTCATTTATAAATGATAGTAAAACAGGTACGATCTTCATGTTTTATAATTACATGGACCTGAATAAGGAGAAGGACATTTATTACCTGCATGTCATTAAAAGTACAGACAATGGTGAATCCTGGTCTGAACCGGAAGATATTACCAGGCAGATCAGTAAGCCTGAATGGCATGGCGATTTTAAATTTATCACATCCGGGAAAGGCACTCAAACCACTTCAGGTGTTTTATTGCATACTCTGGTAAACCTGAAATACGGGGTATTTGTTTTTGGATCCAATGATCATGGGAAGACCTGGTTTATGCGCGATACTCCTTTAAAGCCAGCAGATGAATCTAAAATTATTGAGTTGAATGATGGGTCATGGATGGTCAATTCCAGAGTAAATTCACCAGGAATGCGTTATGTGCACATTTCAAAGGATATGGGAAAAAGCTGGACGAGCAGACCTGAGCTTGCTTTGACGGATCCGGCTTGTAATGCTGCCATAATCCGATACAAATTAAAAAGCATCAATTGTCTGTTATTTGTTAACGCTGACAGTAAGGATTCCCGTAAAAACCTGACTATTAAAATTAGTTATGATGAAGGTAAAACATGGACCAAAGGAAAGACTATTTATGCTGGTTCTGCGGCATATTCTGATCTTGTTGTGATGAAGAATGGAGATATCGGACTTCTATTCGAAAAGAATGAGTACACTGAAAATGTATTCCTGAGTTTTCCGTTCAAGTGGATCAGCGATTAATGAAAATTGCTTTAGAGTCAGCCAGATTATTCAGAAAATTAATGTCCAGGGCATATTTCTGATTTGATTATCCTATTAATTCAATAATAGAAGCATTCCGGGATTAGGTAGCTAAAGGCAACAAAAATATCACAATCGGAACTCTTGTTTAATTCTTTCTTTTTTAATTAACTTTAGCTTTGAATCAAACTAATACTTATGGCAATTTACAAACTTCAGGTTAACGGAAAGACCCTCCAGGCTGATGTCGAGGCTGATACCCCATTATTGTGGGTATTGCGTGATCATTTGGGCCTGGTAGGAACCAAATATGGTTGCGGTATTGCACAATGCGGATCATGTACAGTCCATGTGAATGGCTCTGCAACTCGTTCTTGTGTTTATCCTGTTTCGGCAGTCGGCACTTCACAGGTAATTACAATTGAAGGCTTGTCCGAAAAAGGCGATCATCCTTTGCAACAGGCTTGGGATGAGATCGATGTTGCTCAGTGCGGATATTGCCAGGCCGGTCAGATTATGACTGCGGCGGCACTTTTGAAGCAAAACCCTAAGCCAAGTATGGATGAAATTGAAGTTACAATGAATGGTAATATCTGTCGTTGTGGCGCATATCACCGTATTCGGGAAGCAGTGAAATTGGCCAGCTCTAAAATTTGATCATCATGACAAGTAAAACAACAAACAGCAGGCGCGATTTTTTAAAAATGAC
>CAZTRY010000261.1:0-2281 GCA_964616525.1 uncultured Sphingobacterium sp.
AGAAAACTTGACTTTCCGGCAATTAATTCATCATAATTAGGACTGTTTGGATCAGTCAGACCCTCACCATTCCAGTGATGATATAGATTATGGGTTAATAAACCTGCAGCACATACAGCAAATAATACTAAAGATGCAATAGGAAGCACCCTTGACATTGCCTGAGGTATTCTCAGCAATCCGGTTGCCCATCCTGCCTGAGCCACATATTGCACAGCCAGAAAAAATAAACCAGTCGCGCAAACGCAGGTAAAGTAATATGCCATTAAGAGCAGATTAGCGAAAGTACGTTCCTGCTGACCTGTCAGTAAACCAAAAGCTGTAGCAAGAACACCTACTACTATTGCTATTAAGGTCCAGGTTTTTAATTTTCCAGAAAATGTAAATTGTTCCGTGAAATTATGAGTATGATTATGATTTCCCATCTGGTTTTAGCAATTGACTATTGTAATTTTTGTAATTCGTGAACGTACATAACAACTTTCCACCGTTGCTCCGGAGATAATTGAGATTTGTGTGGACCCATCAGGTTAACACCATGAGTAATTGTATGATAAATTTTACCATCTGTAAGGTCCTTCATACTACCACCTCTAGAAGAGTTTCCTGTTGAATACGAAGGAGGAGCAGGAAATTTACCTAGTTTAACGATAGAACCATCACCCTTTCCTTCAAGACCATGGCAATGAGAACACATATTGAGATACAATGTTTTTCCCTGCTCTAAAGTAGCTACACTGACAGGAAGCGGATTAGCCATTCCTGCACTTGCAGCCTGATAGCCTTCAAGTGTATTAGGATAAGCTTCACTCTTATCAAATCCAACAGGCATTGTACCTGCAGGTGGATCCTGAGCAGTTTTACCGTCCTTAAAGTTCCTATTTGGCTGATCCGGGTTGTAACCAATTGGATCATACATATTACGGGCAAATTCAAGTCCCGTACTTCTATTATTTGAACAGGAAGAAATAACCGTAACAGCGGCTACAGTTAAAAAAGCGGTACAAATTATTAGGCGCTTATTCATAACTAACATATTTCCTTTCGTTGTGCTTAATTTCAACAGCACCTGCTTCTTTTAAAATGTTATCTATTTGTTCGTGCGATGAATTTGTTCTTGCATCAATTGCAATTACAAATCTATCGTTAGTTGCTCTAAGGTCCATTACTCTGGGAGCACGACCAGGAGCCAGGTGATTTACAAAGAAATAAGTTCCTACCATTCCAAATGCTGCAAATAAAACAGTTAATTCAAACATGATTGGAATAAAATCAGGAAACGCAAAATGAGGCTTTCCACCAATGTTCATTGGCCAATCGATAACTAACATATAAGTTATCATGGAAATTGCAGTAATGGTACCGGTCAAACCGAAACCAAAAGCCACTTTACCAAGCCTTGAACGCTTAATTCCTAATTTATCTTCAATACCGTGGATTGGCATAGGAGTATACACATCGTAAATACTTACGCTGTTCTCCTGCAGTTTGTCTATCCCGTGCATCAGATCATCCGGATCCTCAAAATGACCTAAAATATATTTTATATTACTCATCTTTAAACTTTTTGGAATTCAGCAACTTTTGGAGAAATACTATCATACTTTTCAAGAGACTCGAGGTAGTATTCAGCCTCTCCACTATCTACAGCTTTTTCAGCTATCAACTTTTTCTTAGCCTGATCGCTTGAACTCTTCAGCAATAATTTAACCTCTGCCATTGCAATAGCAGGTAATACTCTGAGGAAAAGAAGGAATAAGGTAAAGAATACCCCTATTGATCCGATGAATACGCCCACATCAACCCAACTTGGGTAGAACATCACCCAGCTTGATGGAAGGTAATCACGGTGTAATGAGGTTACGATAATTACAAAACGCTCGAACCACATACCGATATTCACAACAATCGACAATAACCAGGATAATGCAATACTTGTACGAATCTTTTTGAACCAGAACAATTGCGGAGAAATTACGTTACAGGTCATCATGATCCAGTAAGCCCACCAGTATGGTCCGCTTACCCTGTTCAAAAATGCATACTGCTCGTATTCAACTCCTGAGTACCAGGCAATAAATAATTCTGTTAAATAAGCCACACCCACAATAGAACCTGTAAGAATGATGATTTTATTCATCGACTCAATATGGAACATAGTGATGTAGTTCTCAAAGTTCATAACCTTACGGGTAATAAGCAATAAGGTTTGAACCATTGCAAAACCAGAGAAGATAGCACCTGCCACGAAATATGGAGGGAAGATTGTAGTATGCCATCC
>CAZTRY010000262.1:0-2263 GCA_964616525.1 uncultured Sphingobacterium sp.
TCAGGAATTGCTGCTTGAATTGTCTGATGATTTATTTGTAAAAAGGCTATCTTAGCAAATCGTTTTCAAACTAAAGATTAAAGATGGACAATGCTGGTTTCAAGGTAGATTTATCCTACCTTAAGGATGTTGCAAGTGGCAGCGATGAGTTTATGATTGATATGATTGATCTCTTTCTTGATCAAACCCCTGCATATTTTGAGCAAATTGAACAGTTTATTATTGAGGGAAACTGGTCTAAAGTTGCAGATATAGCACATAAAATTAAACCAACCCTGGCTTTTATGGGTGTAGATTCGGCCAGAGAAAGTATGGCTGAAATTGAGCAGAATGCCCGAAATTTAGTCAATCTGGAAACCATTCCCCCTGCGTTTCAGGCGCTCAAGGAAATGTCCGTACAGCTTTACAAACAATTGGAAGAAGTGAAAGCCAGTCTTCAGAATCCTTCTTAATTACAAATCATCCATACAGTATGACAATTTTGTCTGAACTGTGATTCAGGTGATTTATTTGATTTCTATGATTTTCTAAACTGCCTGAATCATATTAATCCTGAAATCCTAAAATCATAGTTAAGACAATTATTCTTTTTGTCTGAACTGTGATTCAGGTGATTTATTTGATTTCTATGATTTTCTAAACTGCCTGAATCATATTAATCCTGAAATCCTAAAATCATAATTCAGACAAATAGCTTTACTACTGCTTATTCCTGCTATGAATTTTTATCTGCACTCCTAAACTGGATCAGGGATATCAGAAAGTAAATTAAAATAATAACCGGAACTGCTTCAAATTTTAGAAATAATAGCAGCAGTACTGAAGAAATAATCAGAATATAGCGGAGCAGGTTCTCCTGAAACTTTAATGATTTAAATTTCAGTGAAATCAATGGAACTTCTGCTACCAGCAGCATGCTCATGATAAAGCTGAATATTGCCAGAAACCAGTGATTCAGAATAAATTCGGCGAAATAAGTACTGCTTTCTGCAATAATCAGTGGGAAAGAAGCAATCAAAAGTGCATTTGCAGGAGTTGGGAGGCCTATAAAATTTTCGGATTGCCGGGTGTCTATATTAAATTTGGCAAGTCTTAAAGCCGAAAAGACCGCAATTATAAATGCGGAGAAGCTTATCCATTCAGCACCAAAGTCTGTCTGTGGAGAAAGGGCAAAGAGCTGGTAGATAATTACTGAGGGTAAGACTCCAAAACTTACCATATCAGCCAGTGAATCTAATTCTTTGCCGATATCTGAATAGGCTTTTAATAACCTTGCCAGCATTCCATCAAAAAAATCAAACACAGCTGCAATCACTATTGCGTAAGACGCCCAGATCAGATTTCCCTGGAAGGCAAAAACAATCCCAAGACAGCCGCTGAAGAGATTCAGACAAGTTACAGAATTTGGGATATGCTTCTTCATCATAAATCAAATTTGGTTCAACCCGATGCGTTTAGTCCAATAGTTTGAAAAAGTTTTTTCAGATCAGGAGTTCATGGAAATCAGGAATTCCTCATTTGTTTTTGTGCCACGCATTTGTGATTGCAAAAACTCCATCGATTCCTGAGAATTCATGTCAGCCAGGTGATTGCGCAAAATCCAGATTCTTTGCAATGTATCCTTGTCAAGCAACAAATCATCACGGCGTGTACTTGAAGCGGTAAGGTCGATTGCAGGGAAAATACGCTTGTTAGATAGCTTCCTGTCTAACTGAAGTTCCATGTTACCTGTTCCCTTAAATTCTTCAAAGATTACCTCATCCATTTTAGATCCGGTTTCAGTAAGAGCTGTTGCTAATATTGTTAATGAACCGCCATCTTCAATGTTTCTTGCTGCCCCAAAAAAGCGTTTAGGTTTATGTAATGCATTTGCATCCACACCCCCGGAAAGTATCTTACCTGAAGCAGGAGCTACTGTATTGTATGCTCTTGCCAGACGCGTGATAGAATCGAGAAGAATAACCACATCATGCCCGCATTCAACCATACGTTTAGCTTTTTCGAGCACAATGTTGGCAATTTTAACATGGCGTTCTGCAGGCTCGTCGAAGGTAGAAGAAACGACCTCAGCACGTACACTTCTGGCCATATCCGTAACCTCTTCCGGACGCTCGTCAATCAATAAAATGATGAGATAAACTTCAGGATGATTCTTAGCTATAGCGTTCGCAACATCCTTAAGAAGCATGGTTTTACCTGTTTTAGGCTGTGCCACAATAAGCCCGCGCTGTCCTTTACCAATAGGGGTAAACAAAACGATGAT
>CAZTRY010000263.1:0-2198 GCA_964616525.1 uncultured Sphingobacterium sp.
GCTGAAACATACAGAAGTCCATCAGGACCAAAGGCAATTGAACCTCCGGTATGGCAGCATATTTCTCTTTGGGAATAGAACTCAAGAATTACTTTTTCTGATGAGTTATCCAGTTTGTCGTCAACAAATTTAAACCTTGAGAGACGATTGACCGATGTATCTATCGGACTGTAGAAAATGTATACGTAATTATTGTCTTTGAAGGCAGGGTCGGTTGCAATTCCAAGCACTCCCTCTTCGGCGTTTACACCCGCAACTGCGGTCTTATGATAGGCATTCAAAAAGCCAACCTGCGAAATACTTTTGCTTTTCTCTTTATAAAGCATGATTTCCCCTCTTCTTTGTACCAGCAGGATATCGAGATTCGGTAGAATTGCCATTTCAGTCGGTTCAAACAGAGTTCCTGTTGTCAGAACTGTTTTTACGAAACGGTTTTCTTCAGGTACCGGAGGTGTTTTGGCTTTAGCATAATTTAAAGGAACATTATTTCCGATCGCGTATTTTATGCCTCCAAGAAGATGTTTCAGGAAAAGCTGATCTGAATAAGCTTCATTGGTATGTCCCATGCCGGTGTAAAAGGCTCTTCCGCCATCAAATTCATGATGCCATGCAATAGGATGATAATCTCCATTCTCTCCGCCTGAATAACTTTTTTCATCCAGGGAGATCAAAACCTTTACATCAGGATTTAAATTTTTGTAATTATACCATTCATCCTTATGAACCCATTTTTCATCTAGGTGTTTTGTTGAAAGGTGCGTGCGGTCGTTCACAATCATCGTAGCATCCTGAATCTTTGGATGGCTTTTGAAATATCCACCCGCCAATTTTCCATACCATTCCCAATCGTATTCAGTATCAGCTGCTGCATGGATTCCTACATAACTACCCCCGGCCTGAATAAATCTTTCAAAACTTATTTGCTGCGGACTGTTCAAAATATTCCCGGTTGTGCTCAGGAAAATTACGGCTGAATAATTTTTCAGAGAATCATCATTGAAATAATTCTCGTTTTCGGTAGTATCAACGGTAAATCCGTTATCCTTGCCCAATTTGATCAGAGCGGTCTTGCCTGCTGAAATCGACTCATGTCTGTATGCTGCAGTTTTACTAAAGACAAGTACTCTGGGTTTGACTGCTTGTTCCCATTTGGTGAAAGCAAACAGGGCAAGTATCAGCAGACAGAATGGCAACAGTTTGTAAATTCTTTTCATGTTTATTTTTATGTTCTGAGGATGTTATCAGCCTGTTAAAAGTTTCAGGATGGTATTTAATTGAGTATGATTAATAAAAATAAAAATATACATTTATTTTAAACAAACTAATGAAATATCCCCCTGATATAATATGATAAGGGTATATGTTCGCTGGTTTATTTAACATGGTGTATTTTAAACACATTATATCTGAATTTCATTTATTAAAAGATATTATATGAGTCATCAGATCCACAGGTCATCTTTTTCATTCAGCTCCTTAATTTAGTTATACCAAGCATTTTATGAACCTGTTCACCCGCATAAAATTGTCGCTCATGATGTTCCTTGAATTTTTTATCTGGGGCTCATGGTTTGTTACACTTGGTACTTTTCTCGGAAGGAATCTCCTTGCAAATGGTTCAGAAACTGCGGCTGTATTTTCAACCCAGTCTTTTGGTGCCATCATAGCTCCATTTATAATAGGTTTGATTGCCGATAGGTATTTTAATGCCGAAAGGATACTTGGGATTCTACATTTGATTGGAGCCATTTTGATGTCTCAAATGTATTATGCAACTGAATTTGCAGGGTTTTATCCTTATGTTTTTGGGTATATGATTCTCTTCATGCCCACCCTTGCATTGGTTAATTCAATTTCATTCAACCAGATGAAAAGTGCAGAGAAGGAATTTTCTTCAATTCGGATTTGGGGTACTATTGGCTGGATCGTTGCGGGTCTATGCATTAGCTTCCTGTTTCACTGGGACTCATCTGAAGGAGTATCAGATGGGCTTTTAAAGAATACATTTGCAATGGCAGGGATCTCCTCAGTGATACTGGGAGTTTTCAGTTTCAGCCTCCCAAAAACTCCACCCACCGTATTTAAAGGAGAAAAGGTGGCTTTGTCTTCTTTATTGGGGCTTGATGCCCTTAAAATGCTGAATAACAGAAATTTTCTAATTTTCTTTATTTCATCCATTTTAATCTGTATCCCTCTTG
>CAZTRY010000264.1:0-2180 GCA_964616525.1 uncultured Sphingobacterium sp.
TACCAATTCCCAACTGGAGGCTTAGCTATAACGGACTGACAAAATATTCTTTCTTCAATGAGATTTTTACTTCAGTTGATATTAATCATGCGTATCGCTCACTTTATAGTGTGAACGGATTTAACTCATTGGTACGTTATCAGGAATCGAATGGTGCTGTAAATGTGAAAGATGCCAGCGGAAACTTCCTTCCATTCTATCAGTTTTCACAGATCACTTTGTTTGAGCAGTTTCTGCCACTATTTGGTGTGGATGTCAGGCTTAAGAATAATATGACCCTGAATCTGGAGTACCGCAAATCAAGAGCTCTGAGTTTTAGTTTGTCGAACAGCCAGCTGGCACAGCAGAAAGAGGATGGAGCAGTTTTTGGTTTGGGATACCGAACTACTAAGTTTCGTTTTCCTTTTGGATTATTCAAGTCATTGAAACTCGATAATGACATGAACTTTAAAATGGATTTCGCCTTAACAGATCGTAAGCTGGTCATTTATAGGGCAGATGTTGAAGATGCAGAGGTTTCATCGGGAGCAAAAAATATTACTGCCAGGCCTTCAGTAGATTATGTTTTAAACCAGCGGTTTACCATGAGGCTATTTTATGATGGCAATATCACCAAACCATATACTTCGCAGACCTTTAATACTTCGTTCAGCAATTTTGGGGTTAATTTGAGGTTTAACTTGTAAGAGACTCTGCTACTGCAGGCCTGCACCAGCAAATAAAGAATTGCAAGTCTGCTATTCTTAGAGTATTTTTGAAAAAAACTAAAAAACTAAACACAATGAATTTTCCGGCAGAATTAAAATACACTAAAGATCACGAATGGGTACGCGTTGAAGGTAATCATGCTTATGTTGGTATCACTGAATTTGCACAGCATGAACTGGGTGATATCGTATACGTTGATATCAATACACTGGGAAAAGAAGTAGCCCGTGAAGATGTATTTGGAACGGTTGAAGCTGTAAAAACAGTTTCGGATCTGTTTATGCCATTAACAGGCAGAGTTCTTGAAATCAATAAAAAACTGGATGCAAAGCCTGAACTGGTTAACAGCGATCCTTATGGTGACGGTTGGATGGTTAAGATTGAACTAACAAACCTAACTGAGGCTGAAGGACTATTATCAGCAGCAGATTACAAAGCACAGATAGGGGTTTAATGCTTAAATCCTTACGATATCAGTATCTCTCGGTTCTTTGGGCCATCTTCGTGGTTATACTCTGCGAGATGCCCCCGGCTGATACCAGTAAGGTTGGCTTTACCTTTTTTGAGGGCTTCGATAAATTGGCCCATACAGGCTTTTTCTTTGTTCTAACAGTGTTTTTATTTTACGGAAAGATCAGAGAGCAGGCAAGTTATTCTTACCGGCCTCTGACGATCCTGAAAATTCTGGGTATTACATTCTTTTTAGGTGCCGGTATTGAAATCCTGCAACTCAAGGTATTCACTTACCGCTCTGCCGAGTGGTGGGACTTGTTTGCGGATATGACCGGAGTTGGAATGGGAATCTTTAGTTATATATTTTTACATAGAGTCCGCTTCAATGAAAAACTGCTTTAAAATTATCATTCTGCTCGTTTTCCTGAGTCTGAGTTCATGCAGTATCTTTAAGAAGTCTTGTAAATGTCCAAAATTCTATCGGGCACCGGCTCCTGCCGGAATTTTCCTGCAGCCATAATTTCTAATTATTTTATAAAATCAATTTTCTTATTTGGAATTAATTCAAATAAGCATTATTTTTGATTCAGATTTAAACAGGGATATGAAGCTTTCACAATTAATACCGGGGCAAACAGGAGTGATCAAAGAATTTACTGATCTTGAAATGTCTGTTAAGTTGATGGAAATGGGTTGTTTGCCGGGCGAATCTATTGTTGTTGAACGTTTAGCTCCACTGGGGGATCCCATGGCTATTACGGTTTCAGGTTATCAGCTTACTTTGAGGAAGAAGGAAGCCTCAACCATCATCATGCAATAATCTCCAGGTGAACGGCGATTTAAAAATTGCATTAGTTGGTAACCCTAATTCCGGAAAATCTACACTTTTTAATGTTCTAACCGGTTTAAATCAAAAAATCGGCAATTTCCCGGGAGTGACTGTTGATAAAAAGACAGGATATTGTAAACTCCCCGACCAGCGTACTGCTCAAATCACAGATCTTCCCGGTACTTACAGT
>CAZTRY010000265.1:0-2166 GCA_964616525.1 uncultured Sphingobacterium sp.
GTAATTACCGCTTGCAAAATGACCTTTTGATTCAAGTGTTTTAAAATCTGACATCGGAGATGCTCCATTATCACTTGTAAAAACGATAATGGTATTTTTATCCAGGCCGGTTTCTTTTAATGCTGCTTTTATTTTTCCTAAAACGGCATCTGTCATAAGCACAAAATCTGCATAAGCGTTAATGCCCGATTTTCCTTCAAACTCTTTAGTCGGCAGAATAGGTGTGTGCGGAGAGGTTAAAGGAAGGTATAAAAAGAATGGACTGCTTTTTTTACTTGCCTGGGCTTCAATATAAGTGATGGCCTTATTTGTGAAATCATCCAGCACTTCGCTGTGCTTTTGTTCTTTTCCAATTGATCCTTCGCGCCAAAATCCAGCGCCTTTATTTTCTTTAATATTTACAATATTGCTGCTGGTAACACGCTGATTTTCAATGTAAACATAGGGTGGGATGTCGAGTGAGGCACTAATGATATAGCTGTAATCGAAGCCTAAAGAATTTGGTCCGGAGCTGAGGGGCAAAGAAAAATCAACTGAATCGCTTTTGTCTTTTTGCCAACCCAGGCCTAAATGCCATTTTCCGATGCATGCTGTATTATAGCCATTATTCTTAAAAAGATTAGCCAAGGTATATCTATCGGGCGCTATTAGCGCGGTATCATAACCCCATAAGACACTTTTTTGCAGACGGGTTCTCCAGGCAAATCTTCCGGTCAATATTCCATAGCGTGTTGGCGTGCAAACTGCAGAACCACTGTGTGCATCTGTAAATCGCATGCCTTCTTTGGCCAGCGCATCTATGTTTTTTGTTTGAATTTTAGAATCCTTATTATAAACGGAAACATCACCAATTCCAAGGTCATCTGCTAAAATATATATGATATTAGGTTTTTGGGATTGAGAATATGCAGAATTTACTATCAGTAAAAAGGAGCAGAACATTAGAGATAGTCGCATAATCAAGAATAATATAAAATGTAATGATAATTAACAGATATCAGGTATATGCAATCAAAGGTGGTATTAATTTCACATACCGCCCGGGACTGCCTGATTGCAAAGTTTTCTTTTTGAATATAGAATAAAATCTGTTGAGAAAGTGTAAATTAAGAGTTCTTAAAATTTCTGGAATTAAAGCAAACAATTAATAATGTTGATTTATGGATACCAAAAATAGTAAGTCGAGGAGAAACTTTATTAAGAGTTCTGTCATTGCCGGTACTCTGCTTCCATTGATGTCGAACGATCTTTTTGCTGATCTGCTAAGGAATAATCAAGCTCCTGCAGCCTTAAATGTCTCTGTTTTTTCTAAACACCTTCAGTTCTTAAATTATAAGGATATGGCTGATGCAGCAGCTGAAATAGGTTTTAATGGGATTGATCTTACAGTGCGTCCCAATGGCCATGTTTTGCCCGAACGGGTGGAAATGGATTTGCCTAAAGCGATGGATGCCATCAAAAATGCCGGTTTGGCTACCACTATGATTACTACCACGGTACAGGATGCAAATGATGCGACCGACAAAAGATTGCTGGAGACTGCTTCCGGGCTTGGCGTTAAATACTATCGCATGAACTGGCTTAAATATCCTGATGGGAAAAGTATTCCTGAGGCTATGATGGAGTTCAAAAGGACCCTGACCGGGATAAGTCATTTAAATAGAAAACTGAATATTACAGGTTGTTATCAAAATCATTCTGGAAACCTTGCCGGAGCTTCGATATGGGAGCTCTGGGAAATTCTAAAAAACTCTGATCATCGGAATATGGGAGTTCAATATGATATCCGTCATGCTGTGGTAGAAGGTGGTATGTCATGGAAGAACGGTCTCAATTTAATTCATCCTCATATTAAAATTCTTGCCATAAAGGACTGTATCTGGTTGAAAAAAAATGGAAGCTGGGTGGTTGAGAATGTACCTTTGGGAGAGGGAATGGTCGATTTTAAATCCTATTTTAAGATGCTGAAGGCCTTCAATATACAGGTTCCGGTATCCCTGCACTATGAATATTCAATGGGTGGAGCCGAACATGGAGCGAGCAATATCTCAACTGATAAGCAGATTGTTTTTGCCCATATGAAAAGAGATCTCATGAAATTGCAGCAGCTCTGGCAGGAGGCCTGATTATTCTAGTTTTAGTTCAACCTCATACAATTAAGGCTTT
>CAZTRY010000266.1:0-2106 GCA_964616525.1 uncultured Sphingobacterium sp.
GGCTGCTCATACTCATTCCATAAATCATAGTGATTAACATGAGCATGACCTGTTCCGGAGTTAGGATCCTTTAAGTAATCCTTCAGAGTAGTTTCGCGAACAATATTTCTGCCTTCAATTGAATGGTGTGTTTGCGTTTGAGCAAGCTCATAAGTACCTGACGCCTTGCTTAAACTTGCAGCTGTTGCTGTATGGAATGTTGCATTAACCAAACGCAGGAATGGATAAGCATTCTTACCAACTTCAGTTCCTGCTTTTCCGGCTTTCGTTCTGCCATAACCTAAAGCAACTGAAACAGTGCCATAAGCCTGACCAGGCTGAATAAGTACCGGTAAAGTAATGGTGTATTTATCAGTTTTAATCTCTACAAGATCAGTCTCTCCTATGCCTAATTTCTCAGCGAACTTTGCATTGATGGCAGCGTAGTTATCCCAGGTTACTTTTGAAACCGGATCAGGTAACTCCTGCAACCATGGGTTATTGGCCGACTTACCGTCACCAATTGAAACATTCTGATAGATATGTAATTCTACTGCGTTATCACCGCCTTTTGCAAGTGAGCTGCTTTCAGCAAGGATAGTCTGTACTACAGAATCAAGCTCGCGTGAGAAAGTATAAGTACCTGCTGTTCTTTCAGGAAGGCTAACTGAACCTTTTTGTAAAAGTTCCTTCCAGCTTGTTCCGGATTGAGCAAGAACTGTTTTCGCCCAGTTATTCTGGATATACTGATAATAATCAGTTACAGCACCTTCAGACCAGATTAAGAGCCCCTGTTCTGCATTACGTGAATTATTAACAGGATTGATAGCCGGCTGAATGATGGTATAATATCCTTCTACCGGATTTGAATCGCCCCATGATTCGAGATAATGATGATTTGGAGCAATTACCTGACATAGAGAAGATGTTTCATCTTTGCGGTCAGCAAAAGAAACACGCAGTTTTACTTTTGCAAGAGCATCTGTAAAGGCTTTTGAATCATTTGATTCATAAGCCGGATTTGTGTTCAGGAAGAAAACCGCATCCACTTCAGAACGGTTCATTTCATTTATGAATTCTGCGAACTCCGCATCATTTCCAGCATACTGGTAAGATGGATTATCAAGATCGATTGTTGTTCCGTAACTTCCCAGTATTGAATTGATCGCATTGACAACGATCTGGGTAGAAACATCATTAGAGCCACTGATTACCAGAGCTCTTCCTTTTGCAGCAGCTAATTCTTTTGCAGTAAGTGCAATCGCCTTTTCTGCATTCGGATTATTTGCAAGAGGTTTTGTACCGGTAACAGCACCACCCAATGCAGCATATAAATTCAACAGGGCAATACCTTCTTCTGATGGCTTTAATGGAAGACGCGCATCAGCATTGGTACCTGTTAAACTCATTCCTGTCTCGAACTGAATATGACGGGACATTTTTTTGCCTTGTAAGGCAGTGTTATTTCTTTTAGAAGTATACTGGCGACTAAACTCTACCGGAGAGATCCAGGTACCCAGAAAATCAGCTCCGAAACTTACGATCAGATCTGCTCTGTCAAAACGATATTTTGGAAGAACTGCTTTGCCAAAACTGTTTTCATTTGCTTTAATGATACCGGTATAAGAAACCGCATCAACCTGAATATGTTTTGTATTTGGATATTGAGCTGTAAAGTCGGCAATTGCAGCTTTAGTCGAAGGACTGTTAACTGTAGAGGATACGATACGAATTTTCTTACCACCAGCTTTAATTTTAGCCAGTTCAGCCTTTACATATTCATCAATCTTTGCCCAGCTTGATTCAGAATCATTCAGGACAGGATTTTTCAGCTTAGAAACATCATAAAGATCAAGCACTGAAGCTTGTCCTTTTGCATCCAGACTTCCTTTGCTCAGAATACAATTTGGATTTCCTTCAATCTTAATTGGACGACCTTCGCGGGTTTTAACCAGAACGCTATGTCCATTGAAAGTAGAAGTATAGTAATTTGGAATTCCAGGTACTATTTCTTCAGGTTTAACCAAATAAGGAATTGACTTATGAACCGGAGTTGTCTGACAGGCAGCTAAAGTAACTGCTCCCAAACCAAATCCAAGCGCCTTCAAAAAGTCGCGACGTGGAGTG
>CAZTRY010000267.1:0-2072 GCA_964616525.1 uncultured Sphingobacterium sp.
TAAACTCCCCGACCAGCGTACTGCTCAAATCACAGATCTTCCCGGTACTTACAGTATATATCCAAAAAGCAGGGATGAACGTATTGTGCTTGATGCACTCAGTGATAAAAACGGACCCGACTTTCCCGATCTGATTATTTTCGTTGCAGATGCATCTAATCTTAAAAGAAATTTACTCCTTTTTTCTCAGATTGCAGATCTGAATATTCCCATCATAATAGCCCTGAATATGATGGATCTTGCCACTCGTTCAGGAATTGAAATTTCTGTAGATGAGCTGGCACTAAAACTGGGAGTTCAGGTTATTTCGGTTTCTGCCCGCAAGCAGGAAGGGATTGACCGACTGAAGCAGGCTATACAAAATAATAGTTCTATTCCCCTTCAGTTGCCATCTATTGAGGTCGAAAACATAGCACCTGGCCTTATTAAAGAGATTCAGGATGAGCTGAACATTGATAAGCCATATACTGCACTGCAAATTGCTCATCAATATGAGCATCTGGCTTTTCTATCTGAAAATGAAAAACAGCGGGTCGCCGGGCTCAATAAGGAGTTCAATTTTCATTCACAAAAAGCACAGGCTGCCGAGACCATTGCCCGGTATAATTTTATCAATGATGTGCTTTTCGATACTGTGAAAGTTCATTCTGATCCAAAGCAGGAAACGATGAGTAACCGGATCGATAAAGTGCTTACGCATCAGATTTTTGGTTTCGTCATTTTTTTCTCCATCCTATTCCTGATATTTCAGGCAATATTCTCCTGGTCTGAGTATCCAATGTCATTGATAGAGGATTTGTTCCTTTGGTTAACTGAGGTAAGCCTGAAGGTCCTGCCACCCGGAGTATTTACTGATCTGCTGGTTAATGGGGTACTTGCCGGATTAAGCGGAGTAGTGATTTTCATTCCTCAAATAGCAATTTTATTTGCCTGTATCTCCATTTTGGAGGATACCGGATACATGTCGAGGGTTACTTTCATGATGGATAAGATCATGCGCAAAGTGGGTCTTAGCGGGAAATCTATTGTTCCATTGATCGGTGGTTTTGCCTGCGCGGTTCCTTCGATTATGAGTGCCCGGAATATTGAGAGCTGGAAAGACCGGATGATTACCATCATGGTTACACCGCTGATTGCCTGTTCTGCACGTCTTCCGGTATACGCCTTATTGATCTCACTGGTAGTGCCGGATGAGAAGGTCTGGGGCTTTATAAATTTGCAGGGACTGGCATTGATGTCATTGTATCTTTTGAGTATAGTGAGTGCAATTTTAGTGGCCTGGGTAATGAAGCACATGATCCGGGCACGAGAACGCGGATATTTCATCATGGAACTGCCGGTTTATCGTATGCCGCGCTGGAATAATGTGCTCCTGACTATGTACAGGAGTGTAAAGGCTTTTGTAATTGAAGCCGGAAAGGTCATTATTGCAGTCTCCATTATTTTATGGGTGCTTTCCTCCTATGGTCCATCGGAGCGTTTCCAAAATATTGAAAGTAAATACAAGGAAGTTTCTGTTAGGAAGCAAATGGCTCCTGAAGAAATTGATCGTTTGATTGCTTCCGAAAAACTTGAAAACTCCTATGCCGGAATTTTAGGTAAATCTATTGAGCCTGTAATCCGGCCACTGGGCTTTGACTGGAAGATTGGCATTGCATTGATTACCTCTTTTGCTGCACGTGAAGTATTTGTAGGTACAATGGCAACTATATACAGTGTAGAAGGCGATGATTCACACCTGGAATCTGTACGTGAGAAAATGGCCTCTGCCCGTAATATGGAAACCGGATTGCCTGTATTTACTACCGCAGTAGCATTTTCACTCATGATGTTCTATGCATTCTCAATGCAATGTATCAGTACCATTGCCGTGGTTTACCGTGAAACCAAAGGATGGAGATGGCCTCTGATTCAAATTGTATACATGACCACTTTGGCTTATCTTGCAAGTCTGTTTGTATACCAGCTTCTGAAATAAAATTGGATAAGATTACTGTACTGAATAATTATCTGCCGCCGGGCGCTGCACCTGTTATCGCGCGCTGGATAGATTATTTTGAATGTGAGTTTAA
>CAZTRY010000268.1:0-2067 GCA_964616525.1 uncultured Sphingobacterium sp.
CATTCATATCCATACCAGGCTGAAACTCTCCATCCGGAAGCTGAGCTAAACCTTCGCGGGTACCACTTATCCCGGCAAATCGTTCCACATGGCTATACCATTTTTCCAGATCTTTGTATCTGATTGGCCAGTCGACAGCAATACCCTCTTTTGCATTCGCTTCAAAGTCCATTTCGCTGAGGCGATAACTTTGACGTCCCCACATCAATGATCTGCCGCCAACATGATATCCACGATACCAGTCGAAACGTTTGATTTCGGTATAAGGACTATCCTGATCACTCGCCCAAAAATTTAAATTCTTTTCACTGAGCGGATAATCTCTCTTCAATACCGGATAATCCTCAATCATTTGTTGGGTTCGTCCACCTCTATGAGGAAACTCCCAGGGACCTTTGGTCGCATTTTCATAGCCTTTGACATGCTCAACATTGCGCCCACGTTCAAGCATAATAGTTTTCAGACCCTTTTCAGTGAGCTCCTTGGCAGCCCAGCCACCACTGATCCCTGAACCAATCACTATTGCATCATAAGTATTATCAGCCATATTCCTATTTTTTATTAATTATTCCTTTTTCTTATTGACTAAAGAGCAAAGAATAAGGAACAAAGACCTATTCGTCATTATTCTTTGTTCCTTAATCTTTATTCTGTTTTAAACATCACAAATCCTGACAGCATCCCTCAAAGCACCGGCTTTATCCGGATTCAATGGAATGAACTCCTGTGCTACATACCCTTTAAATCCGGTATCAAGTATTGCTTTCATTATCGCAGGGTAGTTTAGTTCCTGCGAATCATCTATCTCATGCCGACCGGGCACTCCGGCAGTATGGTAATGAGCAATATACTGATAGTTGTCCTTTATCGTTCTGATCACATGCCCCTCATCAATTTGCTTATGATAAATATCATATAAAAGTTTAAAATTATCAGAATCTACTTTTTTAACTAGTTCAACACCCCAGTGAGTTCTGTCACACTGATAATCAATATGATCGATCTTACTGTTGAGCAGCTCCATAACTATTGTAACCTTACTTTTTTCTGCAAGGGACATAATCTGTTTCAAACCATCAGCACAATTTTGTAATCCGGTTTCATCATCCAAACCAGCTCTGTTCCCGCTAAAGCATATTAAATTCTTATACCCTGCTCTGGCAACAAGTGGGATCATTTCCCTGTAATTAAGCAGTAATTCTGAATGATAAACCTTATTATTCCAGCCCTTTTCCAAACTGATTTCCGCACCGTTACACATGGTGGACTGAAGTCCATATTTTTTGAGAACCGTCCAGTCTGAAGGACCAAGCAGGTCTATTCCAACCAGCCCTATCTCCATTGCAAGCTTGCATAGTTCTTCGATCGAAAGCTCATCAAAACACCAGCGGCAAACTGATTGATTAATATTAGCTCTTAATGGTTCAATCTTTTGCATTTATATGGAAATAATTGGAGCAAGGTATTCTGTTTATATTTCATTAAGGTCGCCGTTCAATTTAACTGCAGAATTCTCCTTATTCTGACTGAATGTAATAAAGAATAATACGGCAACTACCGCTGCTATGCCTGCAGCAAGCATCCATATTTTTTGCCAGTCGTGCTGAGTTTCTGAAACCTTATAAGCATCACTTACTATTCCGGCAACCCAAAAACCGATTAACATTCCTATTCCATAAGTGGCCAGTGTAATCAGGCCCTGTGCTGCACTCTTATATTGTTCACCTGCTTTTGAATTTGTATAGATCTGCCCCGAAACAAAGAAAAAGTCATAACAAATACCATGCAATGCGATTCCAACAATAAGTATGGAGCTCAGTCCTTCTACATTTCCATAGGCGAAGAGTGTATATCTGATAGCCCATGTGATCATCCCAACCAAAATGGTTCCTTTGAATCCGAATTTACTGAAAAAGAAAGGAAGCAGCAGAAGGAATAATACCTCTGAGACCTGCCCGATGGTCATTTTTCCGGTGGGATTTTCCATTCCGATTTCAGAGAGAAAAAGGTTGGCATTCTGATAATAAAATGCCAGCGGAATACAAATCAATATGGATGAAATAAAGA
>CAZTRY010000269.1:0-2056 GCA_964616525.1 uncultured Sphingobacterium sp.
TCTTTATTTCATCCATATTGATTTGTATTCCGCTGGCATTTTATTATCAGAATGCAAACCTCTTTCTTTCCGAAATCGGAATGGAAAATCCGACCGGAAAAATGACCATCGGGCAGGTGTCAGAGGTCTTATTCCTATTGCTCCTGCCTCTTTTCTTCAGCAGATTTGGGTTTAAAGTGACCATTTTAGTCGGGATGATAGCCTGGGTGATCAGATATACACTATTCGCTTATGGAAATGCAGACGAACTGACATCCATGCTTATTGTTGGAATAGCATTGCATGGTATCTGTTATGACTTTTTCTTTGTTTCGGGTCAGATTTACACGAATTCAAAAGCAGGTGAAAAATATAAAAGTGCTGCACAGGGTTTAATTACACTGGCCACCTATGGGATAGGAATGTTGATCGGATTCTGGGTTGCCGGAATAATCAGTGATACTTATAAAGTTTCTGATACCCAGCACGACTGGGAAAAAATCTGGATCATTGCTGCAGGCATAGCGGCAGTAGTCGCAGTATTATTCTTCTTTACCTTTAGTCAGAAAAAGGAAAATTCTGAAAGGAGTATGGATAAGAATCTTGATGAAATATGATTATTTACTATTATTTTTTCAAATAAATGCTTAATATTCAACCATTAAGAGGAAATATTAAGCAATCAGTTTGCCGCTGGTGTTTTAATGAGCTTTCAATCGAAGACTTATGTAAACTTGCTAATGAAATAGGCCTGGTAGGAATCGATTTGCTTGGGCCTTCAGACTGGCCGGTTCTTGAAAAATCCGGACTCAAGTCAACCATGTGTAATGGTGCAGAGATTAGCCTTGAGAAAGGCTGGAATAACAAGGTTTATCATTCAGAATTACTGAATAATTACAGGGAAATGATTCCTCTTGTAGCCAAAGCAGGGCATAAGAATTTGATTTGCTTTAGCGGGAACAGAGATGGTCTGGATGATGCAACCGGACTGCAAAATTGTGCTGAGGGTCTGAAGCAGATCATGTCGCTTGCAGAAAGGAATAAGGTTACAATTGTTATGGAGCTACTAAACAGCAAGATCGACCATATTGATTATCAATGTGACAGAACCAATTGGGGTGTTGAACTTGTAAAGAAAGTTGGATCTGATAATTTTAAACTTTTATATGATATTTATCATATGCAAATTGATGAGGGGGATGTTATCAGAACGATAAAGGACAACTATCACTATATTGCTCATTATCATACTGCCGGAGTGCCTGGCCGTCATGAGATAGATGATTCGCAGGAACTAAATTATCCTGCAATTATGAGAGCAATACTTGATACCGGTTTTAAGGGATATGTAGCACAGGAATTTATTCCGCTAAATACTGATAAAGCCTGGTACTTAAAGGATGCTGTCAGGATTTGTGATGTTTAGAATAGAATAAAGAGTAATGAACAAAGAATAAAGACTAATAGGTCTTTGTTCCTTAATCCTTGCTCTTTGATCAAAAATGAAAAAGAAAAAACAAAATAAATGATATGGCTGATAATACGTATGATGCAATAGTGATCGGTTCGGGGATCAGTGGTGGCTGGGCTGCCAAGGAGCTCACAGAAAAGGGTTTGAAAACTATCATGCTTGAACGTGGTCGCAACGTTGAGCATGTAAAGGGCTATGAAAATGCGACAAAAGGTCCATGGGAGTTCCCCCACAGAGGCGGACGCACCCAGCAGATGATTGAAGATTATCCGGTATTAAAAAGAGACTACCCACTAAGCGAAAAGAATTTAAATTTTTGGGCGAGTGACAAGGATAGTCCTTATACTGAAGTAAAGCGTTTCGACTGGTATCGCGGATATCATGTTGGTGGAAGATCATTGATGTGGGGGCGACAAAGTTATCGCCTTAGCGAAATGGATTTCGAAGCCAATGCAAAAGAGGGTATTGCAGTCGACTGGCCTATCAGGTATAAGGATCTTGAGAAATGGTATAGCCATGTGGAACGATTTGCCGGGATAAGCGGAACCCGGGAAGGTTTAGCTCAGCTTCCGGATGGAGAGTTTCAGCCTGGTATGGATATGAATG
>CAZTRY010000270.1:0-2053 GCA_964616525.1 uncultured Sphingobacterium sp.
AAGAGATCATTTTCATAGGATCCGGAACCGAATCCGATCTTAAAAACATCAGTATAGCAGATAAAGTAGTTTTACTGAAGCATGTGGGAGAAACCTCTGAAATTACGAGAAGACTGAACTTTGTAAAGAGTAAAAAACCTGCTCTGATAATTGCAGTAAATGCTGCCAAAATGGAGCCCTGGCATTCGCACCTATCAGGTGTAAGTCTTAGTGTAAAAAATGGTATCAGGGAGAGTGTTCCAATGAGGGCGAATTCGCCGGGAGTAGTTCAAATCGAAATTCAGATTGCAGATAGGATGCTAAGTAAATCCGGAAAAACATTTGGAGAACTTAATGCAGCTAATGTGCCAACTTTGATCAAAGCTGATATAAAATTGGATTATGAACCAAAGCAAAGAGAGCTTCTGGCATCCAATGTTCTCGGATATCTGGAAGGAACAGACCTGAAAGATGAACTGCTGGTATATTCTGCCCATTACGACCATATCGGATTGAATCCGGAAGGAGGAAAAGATAAAGTATTTAACGGTGCCGATGACGATGCATCAGGAACTTCAGGCGTTCTGGCAATCGCAAAAGCCTTTGCCCAAGCAAAAAAAGAGGGGAATGGCCCAAGGAGAAGTATTCTGTTCCTGATGTTTACAGGTGAGGAGAAAAACCTGCTGGGGTCTGAATATTATGCACTCAATCCAGTCTTTCCTTTCGCAAAGACCATCACTAACCTGAATATTGATATGATTGGACGCGTTGGTGAAGAATACCAAAGTTCTCCTGATTCGACTAATTATTGCTTTCTGGTTGGAGCAGACAGATTAAGTACTGATTTGCATAAGATCAGTGAAAATGCAAATGCAATTTACATTAAAATGAAGATCGATTATAAACATAATGCTCCAAATGACCAGATCTATTACTGGTCAGATCATTACAACTTTGCTAAAAACGGGGTTCCTGTCATATTTTACTATAATGGCAAGCATGATGATTATCATAGAGGCAGTGATGATATCAGCAAGATCAATTTTGAGCTTCTGGCAAAACGGGCACAATTAGCCTATTATACCGGCTGGGATCTGGTGATGCGGGATAAAAGGCCGGTGGTGGATGTTAAGGATTAAGATTCCGATTCAACTAAAGCGCTATGTTCCTAAAAGCATTTGACATTGTATTCAATTCTGTTGTCTTTGTAGGCCTGCCTGACCGGATGGGCAGGGAGGAACAACCACTGTCATTGTAGGGAGGAACGACGAAGCAATCTCATGACTTTAGTACCATTGCATAAGAGATTGCTTCGCTACACTCGCAATGACAACAACACCATTAACGTCATTCATATGGGTTTTTATAAAATAAATTACCCCTCGCATTGACAAAAGGGCTGCCTCAAAACAAACGAAGCAGCCCTCTCACTTATAAGCAGATCATTCCTGTCAATAACTATAAACCGTTTTGATCTTAAACAAATGATCACCGTTTAAATAATTCTTAAAGCTTTTCAGCAATTCTTTAGGATAACCATCATCGTCATAACTGTACTCAAATTTATAAGGTTCGGCTGAGGGAATGCTTCCTGCATAGGTTTTTTTCTGATTCACCAGGTTATTTTTTGGCAAATTTGAAAGAAAAATATTGGGCAAATTCATGTGTGAATAGGGATTAATGTTGAAATCATATTGATAGATTCCGCTTTCACCCCCACCCGGGCTGCTGGCAGTGTCTTCTGTTCTGTTTCCTCCCGTGATTTTTTGAACATAGTCCATCATATTCCCATTTGAGAAGGTATATTTAAAGCTAATCCGAGCATATCCCGCAGGAAACTGATACTCAACATCAGCATTAGTAATCTGATCATAATTCACTTCTTTCATATTTATAATCTTTGTGCCCTGAGTATTATAAGTAAGGTCAAGATAACCAACCAGACTCCCCTGAGCATTGATATAATTAATCCTACTGAGCTTAGCATTCGAATAAACATAAACTTTAGTCCAGCTTAATCGTAAGTCGCTATACTGTGGCAGTTTATCATAAAAATCAATTTGCTTAAGATTGC
>CAZTRY010000271.1:0-1992 GCA_964616525.1 uncultured Sphingobacterium sp.
GCTCTGAAAGCCAAACGGCCTATTCGGCCAAATCCATTGATTCCAATTTTCATCTCTTTGTTTTTTTGTTTTTATGGTCTGTGAATCCCCTGTATGAAGCAGGAATTGTAAGAGCTTAATAATAGAGCACTTACATGATTCTTTATTAATTTTTGTTTAAATAATATTTTAACAGGTTATATATAGGCTCTTTAATAACGGAGCTTACTTTTAAGTTATTATTTTGCGCAGCCAGATGCAGATATTCCTGAAACCCTGCCGCTACCGTTCCAATCATGTGCAATGGGACATTCGGATATTGCTCTTTGAGAGGTATGATGTATGTTTTAAAATAGATATCAAAACCATTGATTACCAGGTTTTTCACAAAGCTATCCTCTTTATTTTCCATCAGAAAATCGGCAAATGAACTTAAAAATAAGGAAGGCTGTGCCTGTCTGTATACTTTGTCGAGTATCTGAGTTCTGTCGAGGTCATATTTCTTTTTGAACTTGAATCCGAATTCATCAGGAAGAAGATCGTTCAAATATGATTTCAACAATTTTCGTCCCAGCCAGTTGGACGAACCTTCATCACCCAGAATATAACCCAGACCGTAATTATTCTCTATTATTTTTTTGCCATCGAAATAAGCAGCATTTGAACCACTTCCCATAATGCCCAATATTCCGGGTTCATCGCCACTGGCAGCAAGTGCAGCAGCTTTGAGGTCGTGGTCTACAACAACTTTGCTGAATCTGAAAAATCGTCCAAGGGCGTTAGATACAATCTCCCTGCGCTCATTTGATGATGCCCCCGCCCCGAAAAAATAAACCCATTTGATTTTTTCGGCATTATTTATTAGGTGGATATTCTTGTTCAGGAATTGAGTAATATAGTTTTCATCATTAAAAAATGGATTGATTCCGGGGGTTTTGAATTCTGAAATTGTCTTCCCCTTTTCAGCAAGCTTCCAATCTGCATGCCTTGATCCACTATAAACTACTGCAATCATATACTAAATAGATAATACACTCACCATTTCCATTAAATCGTCCTCAAGTTTAAAATGAGTAACATTTAATGCTTCTTCAAGAGGTGTCATCACAACTGAATTTCCCCGAAGACCCACCATTTGCCGGCTTTTTCCAGCGATCAGTCCTTTGACTGCTGCAAAGCCTAAGCGACTAGCCAGTACCCGGTCAAAACTGCTTGGACTGCCCCCACGTTGTAAGTGCCCTAATATAGTGACTTTGACGTCGTAAAAATCAAATTTTTCTGTAACACGTTTAGCAAGCTGATAGGCTCCTCCACTTTTATCACCTTCGGCTACTATAACAATGCTGGATGTTTTTTTGTTTCTGGCATCGAGCGATAGCTTTTCAATGAGTTCATCAACGGCAGTTTCACGTTCGGGTAAAAGAACAGCCTCAGCACCGCCTGCAATTCCCGAGCGCAAAGCTATGCATCCGGAATCACGCCCCATTACCTCCACAAAAAACAGTCGGTTATGTGATGCTGCTGTGTCTCGGATCTTGTCAATCGCTTCAATAACGGTATTGGTTGCAGTATCGAATCCAAGAGTGAAATCGGAGCCATAAAGGTCATTGTCAATTGTTCCGGGAATACACATGATTGGAATATCGAACCGTGAAGAAAGGCGCTCTGCCCCTCTGGCTGTACCATCACCACCTATTGCCACCAGGGCATCAATTCCATTCGCCTTAAGATTATGGTATGCCTTTTCCGTCCCTTCATCTGTCTGGAACTCCAGACAACGTGCAGTTTTAAGTATGGTACCACCCAGATGAATGATATTTCCAACAGAACGCGCATCCATGTCCCAAAAATCACTGTCCAGCATTCCCTGGTACCCTTTGCGAATACCAACCATTTCAATACCCATGAATACCCCGGTACGAACAACTGCTCTGATACATGCATTCATTCCGGGGGCATCACCTCCTGAAGTAAAAACGCCTATTTTTCTTATTCCTGACAAATCTGATTATG
>CAZTRY010000272.1:0-1992 GCA_964616525.1 uncultured Sphingobacterium sp.
ACCCATGCTCCAATGAGCTCATAGAAGCTTATAATCGGTGCAGGACGATTTTGGATTTGTTTAGAATTTATGATTGAGAATATACTGGCACATAAAGCACTTAACAAACCGCTGATAATTCCCATAGAATAACGCGATTCAAACTTAAAAATCATATAGATTCCGGAGATAATCATCAGGCCGGTGAATATTTCGAGGCCTGATATCTTTTGTCTTTTGAGCAGGGGTTCTAATATGGCCGTGAACAAGGTGAGGGAGGAAAGACTCACCAGGGCTACTGAAACAGTGGACATTTTGATTGATTGAAAGAACAGAATCCAGTGTGATGCTACAATAGCTCCTGTAAAGAATAATTTCAAAAAGGTTTCTCTGGATACCTTGATGGAGATTTTCTTAAAAAGGAAATAGCCATACAAACTAATAAAGGCAATCAGCACCCTATACCAAACGAGATGTACCGCATTGATAGAAATCAAAGCACCCAGGATTCCAGTGAATCCCCATACAAATACTGTAATGTGAAGAATAATCAGATTTTTACTGATCTCAGGTTTTTGAAAAGGCATGGAGGTTTATTTTGGTGCTTTCTTCAATAAATAGATGCCCAGAATTCCAAAAACTATATTGGGGATTAAAACGGCAATTATTGGGGGTAATCCGCCTTTTAAGGCAAACATGCTTGAGAATCTGATGAATAGGATATAGGTGAAGCTTAAAAATATACCTATTCCAAGTGGAAGGCCAACCCCGCCACGCACCTTTCGTGATGAGAGAGAAACGCCCATTAAAGTCAGAACAAACGCTGATAAAGGGTAAATAAAACGCTGGTACTTTTCAAGCTTTAAATCTGCCATGACTCCGGTGCCACGTATTTCTTCCTTTTTAATACGTTCATTTAACTCCCCCATATTCATTGCCTGATAAATATTATCATAAATTTCAAAGTCTTTCGGGCGCATATCCAGAGTGGTGTCCATTTGTAGTCCGGCGGTCATAGACTCCTTCAAACCGTCAATTTTCCGGATGGAATAGTTTTCAATTTTCCATTTTGTTTTCACTGAATCCCAGCTAATCCGGTCGGCAACGAGCTTTTCTTTCAGATCCATCCCTGAAAATTTTTCAAGGGTGAATTTATAACCTGTCTTTAAATTATTATCGAAATTTTCAATATATACCAGAGTATTTTTATCAATCTGCATATGTGTATACATCTTGGAATTATCAGATTTCGGATTCACATAAACATTCTCAAAATCAATCTTCAAGCGATTTGTTTCAGGAATGATGAAAAGATTAAAGATTAGTGTAACCAGGAAAATGACCGTAGATGAGATCAGATAAGGCCATAGAAATCGTTTAAAACTGACCCCGCTACTAAGAATAGGAACAATTTCTGTTTGATCTGCCATTTTTGCTGTAAAGAAAATAACAGCTATGAAATTGATCAGGGGAGATAGAAAATTGAGATAAAATGGGATAAAACCGACATAATAACTGAAGATAATCTCATTTATTGGTGCCTGATGCCTTAAAAAGTCATCAAGTTTTTCGGAAACATCGAAAATTACAATTATCACAGTGAAAATTGTCAGGGTAAAGGCAAATGTCCCCAGATATTTCTTTATGATGTACCTGTCGATAATTCCGATCATGTTATAATATTATAAGCGCTGTGATAATTGAACTACCATTTTGTTTTTCCAATCATAAAAATCACCGGCAATAATCTTCTCTCTGGCCTCATTCACAAGCCATAAGTAAAAATGCAGGTTATGAAGGGTTGCAATCTGAGCACCAAGTATTTCTTTTGAATGAGCCAGATGTCTAAGATACGCCTTTGAATAATTTCTGTCCGCAAAAAGATCACTATCCTCTTCCAATGGAGAGAAATCGTTCTTCCAGCGTTCATTCCGGATATTAATAATGCCATTTTTTGTAAATAACATCCCATTTCTGGCGTTTCGTGTTGGCATTACACAGTCGAACATATCT
>CAZTRY010000273.1:0-1946 GCA_964616525.1 uncultured Sphingobacterium sp.
CAGACCCATGTGCTGATATGAATCGAGTACCTGATCAAATTCATCTTTACGCAACAAACCATTATCAACAAATATGCAATGAAGATTCTTTCCAATAGCCTGATGAAGCAAAACTGCAGCAACTGATGAATCTACTCCACCGGATAAGCCAAGGATCACTTTATCGTCCCCTATTTTCTCTTTCAAAGAAGCAATTGTAGTCTCTATGAATGCATCCGGAGTCCAGTCCTGGCTGCAACCACAAATATCAACCAGGAAATTTTCAAGAAGCTGTTTACCGTCAGTACTATGAGTTACTTCAGGGTGGAATTGAATCCCGTAAACACTTGTATTTTTAATATGATAGGCTGCTACCTTTACTGAATCAGTACTCGCAATAATTTCAAAATTATCAGGAATCGAAGCTATGGTATCAGCATGAGACATCCAGGTTTGAGAGCCTTTGGCAATATTTTTAAACAGCGGATGCGTATGATCGATATAATCAAGACAGGCTCTTCCATATTCACGTGTTGATGAGGCCTTTACTTCACCACCGGATGCTTGAGCTATGTATTGAGCACCATAACATACTCCAAGAATTGGAAATTTTTCCTGCAAATCCTGATAATTGATCTGAGGCGCATCGGCCTGCCTTACAGAATACGGGCTACCCGAAAGTATAAGGCCCTTAACTGAATTGTCAAATTCCGGAAGATGATTGAATGGGTGTATCTCGCAGTATACGTTTAGCTCTCTGACTCTCCGGGCAATAAGCTGTGTGTATTGCGACCCGAAGTCAAGAATGATGATTTTTTCTTGCATGGGCAAAGATAACTTTTTTGTGCTGAGGCTGAAAGTATTATCTACGCTTTTAGTGCATTTATGTCCAATGTAATTAAATTGATAAATTTGCTGAATGAACAAGCTACCATCCCCTGCTGTTTCCTTTTTAGCTCATTTAGAGCATGTTGATGGTCCTATGGTACATCATGTCATTATCATTCCTGATGAAATCTCCGAACAATTTATCAAGGGAAAAGGTTCTGTTCGAATTTTATGCAGAATCGGAGATAAACCTGAATTCCCCTGTGCGCTGGTCCCCCGGCATGGCCGCTATGTGGTGATTGCAAGCCTGAAACTGATCAGAGAGAATAATCTTTTAATTGGTTTTGCGTTTAATATGTCTATTCGTACTGACCCTGCTAACGGACTGGATCTTCCCGAAGAATTCAGTGAAGTTCTGGCTCAGGACGAATTTGCCTATCAGGCTTTTATGGCACTTAAAGATGGTGGTAAGCGGGGCTATATCTACTATATCCGACAGGCGAAATCTGTTGAAACACGAATTAAAAGGAGTTTTGAGATTGCAGAGAAGTTGAAAGAGAGATTTTCAAAAAGCTGAAAGGATAAAGCTGAAATTGTACAGGTTTTTGCAGGGATTAATTCATGAAGTTAATGATTTTAAACGTTTTACTACTTTTGTTGCTGTCCTCAGGGGATATTCAATCAGGGAATCATCACATTCCACCAGCTAAGATTAAAATAGTACCGGGCAGTGCTATTGAAGCAAATAAACCCCAATTAATAAATGAATCAGATACCGATACACTGGCTTCAAAAGTTATTAATGCTAAAAGATCCAGAGCAGATGAATTAGTCGGTTTTGCAGAAAAACTGCAAGGTATTCCATATAAATTTGGATCAACCGACCCCAGTATAGGTTTTGATTGTTCAGGCTTTATCAACTATGTTTTCAATCATTTTGGGATATCAGTACCCAGATCATCCAGAGAGTTTTCTTACATTAAAAAAGAAATAACACTAAAGGAAGCAAGGCCCGGAGATATTATTTTATTTACTGGCACCGATAGTACCAAGCGGGTTGTTGGCCATATGGGAATCATTACCTCTGATAAGGGTCAAAGCCATGAATTTATTCATTCCACCTCAGGAAAAGCCTATAG
>CAZTRY010000274.1:0-1940 GCA_964616525.1 uncultured Sphingobacterium sp.
TCTTCAAAACGTCCATACATTCCGTTTCCGGTGATATTTAAAAGAGCAAGGATACGGGTCTGTGAGCGGTCTATGTTCTGTTCTTTGAATAGGCGAAAGTTTCTCCAGCCAGATGATCCGGCATCCACCACAGTAGTAACACCTGCTCTGAAAGTAAATGCATCCGCCGGAACGGCAGTTTGTCCGTCGGCAATATATGATCCCAGGTCATTCCCCTGAAATACGTGTGCATGCATATCGATAATGCCCGGAGTTACATATAAGCCACTTACATCTACAGTTTTTTTAGCAGAATTAGCAGGAATATTTGCTGCAACCTGGACTATCTTTCCACCTGCAATGGCCACATCCATTTTGGCATTTATCTTATTTTTGGGGTCAATAACCTGACCACCTTTCAATAAAAGGTCGATCTCCTGAGCACTCAGGCTCAGGCTGCTGAATACTAAAAGGAAACTCAGAATACTTAAGCGTGTGAATTTTGTTTTGCTGTTTCTCATCTTTAAATTAATGTTAATAATTCTCCAATATAAATCAAGATTTTTAAGGACGGGCATTTCACCTGAAAATTTCTTTCAAATAATCAGAAAAGGTTCTCAAATTGCCATTTGTTGGAGATTTTAATTCTATAACATGTTTATTACATTTAAATTCTGGTCTTAAATTAATCACAATCAAATCATGTCTATGAAATATGTTCTTTCTTTTTTGCTGCTTGCTGCTTCGGTGCTGAAAGCACAGACACCCATCTCCCGCTCAGTAAATGGTCTGAAACAGCTTGATCTGTTTAATGTGAAGATGAAAAGCAATGTTGCCTGTTATCGGATCCCGGCCTTAGTGGTGGCCAATAATGGAGATCTCATTGCTGCAATTGATGAGAGGGGCCCTTCATGCGCAGATCTGAAGGCAAATGAGAATATTAATATTGTGATGCGAAAGAGCAGGGACAATGGTAAAACATGGACGGATATCCGTACTCTCGTTGATTATCCTCAGGGAAAATCAGCCTCCGACCCCTCTTTTATAAATGATAGCAAAACCGGAACAATCTTCATGTTCTATAATTATATGGACCTGAACAAGGAGAAGGATATCTATTATTTGCATGTTATTAAAAGCACAGACCATGGTGAATCCTGGTCTGAACCGGAAGATATCAGCAGGCAGATCAGTAAACCTGAATGGTATGGTGATTTTAAATTCATCACTTCCGGGAAAGGTATCCAAACCACTACAGGTGTTTTATTGCATACTCTGGTAAACCTGAAACATGGCGTATTCGTTTTTGGATCCAATGATCATGGAAAGACCTGGTTTTTACGCGATACACCTTTAAAGCCGGCAGATGAATCTAAAATCATTGAGCTGAAAGATGGTTCATGGATGGTCAATTCCAGAGTCAATTCGCCAGGTATGCGGTACGTGCATATTTCAAAGGATCAGGGAAAAAGCTGGACGAGCAGAGCGGAGTTTGCGCTGACAGATCCGGCCTGTAATGCAGCAATAATCCGCTATAAATCAAAAAGTATCAATTGTCTTTTATTTGTGAATGCGGATAGCAGGGATGCCCGTAAAAATCTGACTATAAAAGCTAGTTATGATGAAGGTGAAACATGGACCAAAGGAAAGACCATTTATGCTGGTTCTGCAGCATATTCTGATCTTATTGTAATGAAGAATGGAAATATCGGAATACTCTATGAGCAGAACGAATACACTGAAAATGTATTCCTGAGTTTCCCGTTCAGGTGGATCAAGGATTAAGCAGAGTTGCTATGAAATCAATCAGATTATACTTTACTTGAATGTTGAGTGCTGCATTTCTGTTCCATTTATCCTATTAATTCACTGTTATTTTTTAGGTAAGGTTTGCAAAGGGCAACAAAAATATCACAATTGAAACACTTGTTTAATTCTTACTTTTTTAATTTACTTTAGCT
>CAZTRY010000275.1:0-1886 GCA_964616525.1 uncultured Sphingobacterium sp.
GGTATTTCTTTGTTCATTGGTATGCTCAGTGCAATTGCATCCTGTATCAGTGGCTATCTGCTATCAGGTACTGGTGATTATGATGAAGACCTGATATTTAATCATCAATGGGCTGGTATCGCACTCGCTGTAATTTCGGTAATTGCATGGTATTTAAACAGGCAAGGAAGACAAATTACCCTGATTACTGCACTTATGGTATCTCTGATTGTCCTCACGGGACACTTTGGAGGTTCGATAACACATGGTTCAGATTACCTGACAAGGGCATTCTCTGTGGAAGGTTCAGGTCAGGCAGAAGAGAAAAGAAAGCCGCTTCCGAATGTACAGCAAGCCATGGCCTACCAGGATGTGATTAAGCCAATTCTGACTTCGAAATGCTATAAATGTCATGGCCCCAATAAACAGAAGGGAAAACTGAGGCTGGATATGCCAGATTTTATTTTAAAAGGAGGCAAGGGTGGAAAGGCGATTATTGCCGGGAATACTGATGAAAGTGAATTGATTAAACGGATCTTATTATCAAAAGAAAGTGATGATCACATGCCCCCTATCGAACAGCCACAGCTTACTAAAACCGAACTGGACCTGATTCACTGGTGGGTGAGCAGCGGAGCTGATTTTAATAAAAAGGTGGCTGAACTTGCCCAACCCGAAAAGATCAAGCCGGTGCTTTTATCCCTTCAATCTGAAGAAAAAGCTGAAGCCGCTTTAATTACGGATATTCCGAAAGAGGCTGTCGGACAGGCAGATGCAAAGCTTATTCAGGATCTGCTCGCACGAGGAGTTGCGGTTATACCGGTCGCACTGAATAGTAATTACCTTTCTGTCAATTTTGTAGCAATTGATTCAATTACTCCAAAGGATCTTCAATTGCTGGAGCAATTAAGCAAACAGGTAATCTGGTTAAAAATTGGGGACTCCAATCTGGATGACAATAAACTTAAATCAATTGTGAAATTATCATCCCTTACCCGCCTTTCTATTGAGCGGACTGCGGTAAGTGATGCGGGTATTGCATTGTTGAATGGATTGTCGAAACTTACTTATTTGAATCTGCATGGGACTGCAGTGACGGCTAAGGGCCTAAGCCAGTTGAAATCATTGAAAGACCTGAGACAAATCTTTTTGTATCAGACCTCAATCCCGCGAGCGGAGTTCAGTCAGCTTAACAAACTATTTCCGAAGGCTGTAATTGATACCGGAGGGTATAAGCTTCAGTTCCTCGAAAGTGATACGGTGGAGCTGAAGTCGGCAAGACTTAAATAAAAGTTTAAATTGAATCTTAACAGGAAATTAACAGGCATATAAACATTAAGATGCACCTTTGTGTAAGGGAATTTAATGAAACAATTTGACAAAAGCATACATAATATGGAAAAGGATTTAAACCGCGTGACACGTAGGAAATTCATTCAGCAGATTTCTATGGCATCTGCTTTATTGCTTACCGGCAGAATTACTGATCTTTCTGCAGAAGAAGTTTATAACCTGAAAGCCAAGGTTAAGCTGAGATTTGTGCTGGCATCCGACTTTCATTATGGGCAGCCAAATACAGCATTTGATGAAATGACTGATAAGCTGATCAATCAGGTTAATTTGTTTAATAAGAGTAATCCTATAGATTTTTGTGTGCTAAACGGGGACCTTATTCATAACGAAGAGAACCTCTTACCATTAGTCAAGAAAAAAACAGATAATTTTCAGGTTCCTTATTATGTAGTGAGGGGAAACCATGATATGGTAACAGAAGAACTGTGGAATGAGGTATGGAAAATGCCTTTAAATCACAGCTTTGAAGCTAAAGGCTCGGCATTTATTCTTGCAGATACCTCTAATGTGCAGGGAACTTATGTTTCACCTGATCTTCAATGGTTAAAGGAAAA
>CAZTRY010000276.1:0-1796 GCA_964616525.1 uncultured Sphingobacterium sp.
GATTTTGTAATCGACAACTTCGTAGATGAATACATTGCAGGCAGAACCCCTAACCCCTGTGTATTATGTAATACCCATATCAAATGGGAAGCCCTCTTAAAACGTGCTGATAAGCTGGATTGTGAGTTTATTGCAACCGGACATTATGCCAATATCCGTTTGCAGGATAATGGCAGGTATGTGATCTCAAAAGGAAAGGATGAGCATAAAGATCAGTCTTATGTACTTTGGGGTGTATCTCAGGAAAATTTAGCCCGTACACAGTTTCCTTTGGGAAGCTTTGCAAAATCAGAGATCAGGCAGATGGCCAAGGATATGGGACAACTGGAACTGGCTAACAAATCCGAAAGTTATGAGATCTGCTTTGTTCCTGACAATGATTATCGTGCTTTTCTAAGAAATAAAGTTCAGGATCTTGATGAGCGTATCGGACCGGGGAACTTCATGCTCAGCGATGGCAGCATTGCTGGAAAGCACCTTGGTTATCCGTATTATACTATCGGTCAGCGTAAAGGATTGGGTGTAGCATTTGGCCATCCAATGTTTGTTACACGCATACTTCCCGAAAGCAATACAGTCATGCTTGGTACAATCGATGAACTCGAGAGATCTGAAGCTCTGGTAAGAAATATCAATCTGGTAAAATATGATAGCATACCCGAGCCGATCGAAGCTATTAGCAAGATCAGATACAAAGATTCAGGTGCTATGAGTACCCTCACACAGGAAGGCGAAATGATCCGGATTAATTTCCATCACTCAGTTTCAGGAATTGCACCTGGACAGTCGGCAGTGTTCTATGAAGGAAATGATCTGATTGGTGGTGGATTTCTGGTCTGACCTGATTCTTAACCGCACCAAATCTTTTAAAATTTTCGATAATTCTTTCCTTTTTTAGTCCGGAAATACAATTCTGCAGGACCCTAATTTGTCTTTCCCTTTTATAATCCCTTTATTTGCAGAATATCAAAGAATTTAATGGCCAAAAATTTACTTATTGTTGAGTCACCGGCAAAAGCCAAAACCATCGAAGGATATCTTGGAAAAGATTTTCTTGTCAAATCAAGCTATGGTCATATCCGCGACCTGATCAAGACCGATGACGCAATTAATGTGAACAACAATTTTGAACAGCGCTATGAAGTTCCTTCAGATAAAAAGGCCGTAGTCAATGAATTAAAGAAATTGGCTAAGGATGCAGAAATGGTATGGCTTGCATCGGATGAGGACCGTGAGGGAGAAGCAATTTCCTGGCATCTTTTCGAGACTCTGGGTCTGAAAGAAGATAAAACAAAGCGTATTGTCTTTCATGAAATAACGAAAACTGCCATTCTAAAAGCGATTGAAACACCCCGAAAAATTGATTATAATTTAGTTTATGCTCAGCAGGCACGGAGAGTTTTAGATCGGTTGGTTGGTTTTGAATTATCACCGGTATTGTGGAAAAAGGTAAAACCTTCCCTTTCTGCAGGACGCGTACAATCAGTGGCGGTGCGATTAATCGTGGACCGTGAACGTGAAGTGAACAAATTCACTGCTACTGCTGCATTCCGTGTTGTAGCTGTATTTTCTACCGATAATCAAAAAGAAATTTTCAGGGCTGAATTGCCCGAACGCTTTGAAAAAGCACCTGAAGCAGAAAATTTTCTGAAAGATTGCATCCATGCGATCTACACGGTTAATAGTCTGGAAACCAGACCAACAAAAAGAAGTCCGGCTCCCCCTTTTACCACCTCTACCCTGCAACAGGAAGCCAGCAGAAAACTGGGTTTTTCTGTTGCCAGAACCATGTCGGT
>CAZTRY010000277.1:0-1794 GCA_964616525.1 uncultured Sphingobacterium sp.
TACCACCAAACGGACAAGGGATTGCAGCCTTACAAATGCTCACTATTTTGGAAGGATATGATTTTTCGAAGATCAAATTAGGCAGTGCTGAGCATGTGCATCTGTTCACTGAAGCTAAGAAACTTGCCTTTGAAGACCGGGCTAAATTTTATGCCGATATGGATTTTGCTAAAGTCCCGGTTAAGGAATTAATATCTGAATCCTATGCTGCTGAACGCAGAAAGCTGATCAATCCTGATAAAGCTGCAGTTAGAGTGGATGCAGGAAATCCGGCCATGAAGGACGGTGATACCATTTATCTGACAGTTGCAGATAAGGATGGGAATATGGTTTCTTTAATTCAAAGTAATTTCAGAGGATTTGGGTCAGGGATGATGCCCGATGCACTTGGTTTTATGTTTCAGGATCGCGGAGAGCTGTTTAATGTGATGAAGGAGGGTGAAAATAATACCTATGCTCCCGGAAAAAGACCTTTTCAGACTATTATTCCTGCATTTATGACCAAAGATGGTCAGCCGGTGATGAGTTTTGGGGTTATGGGAGGATCTTTTCAGCCATTGGGCCATGTTCAGATTGTCATGAATGTGGTTGATTTTGGTTTAAATATTCAGGAAGCTGGTGATTTCCCGAGGATAAATCATGATGGATCTTCTGAACCTACGGGTGAAGGAATGGCTCCAAAAGGAGGAATGATTACATTGGAGAGTGGTTATCCCTATGATGTAATCAGGGAATTAATGCAAAAGGGGCATCAGGTTGGGTATATCAATGGGATGTATGGAGGTTATCAGGCTATACGATGGGATCCGGTGCGAAAAGTATATTTCGGAGCTTCAGAGTCGAGAAAGGACGGACAGGCAGCAGGATATTGATTAAGCTGAAAGCTTAAAGCCAAAAGTTGAAAGCAAAGAGGCAATTTAACCTGGAATTCTAATCTCTATTTTTATTTGATTATCAACCCTAAACAATGGAATTTATTGAAATTATTTTGAAGCAGATCTGGGGATTTTTCAGCCTTGATGGACTTATTGAAATAATCAGATCCGGTAATTATCAGGCCCTGCTAACTTATGAAGGAATGGGGGCAGCGATTGCACCTTTACTGCCGGTTATTTTGATACTGGAACTGATCAGGGGTCTGCTTTATAAGAAGTTTAAGGTGGTATCTTATAAGATATCCTTCTTTTCATATGTGTTTAATTCAATCATTGGGAGGTATATATCTATAGGAATGACAATGGTCTGCATAGGCTTGTTTGAGAAGTATGCAATCATCGATATTCAGTTCACCTGGTACTGGTTTATTTACGGCTATATTATCTGGGAGCTGGCTCATTTTGTTTATCATTATTTTGGGCATAAAGTGAGGTTATTCTGGTGTTTACATTCTACCCATCATGCTCCTGAGAGTATGAATCTGGCGGTTTCCCATGCTCATTTTTTTCTGGAAGCACCGTATGCAGATATCATCAGAACTACTATTTGTATGTTACTGGGAGTGCCGCCGGCAATGTTATTCGTAATTATGTTCATTGATGGAACCTGGGGATCCTTTATTCATATCGGAGAATCGATGATGAAAGATGCACGCCTGGGAGTATTGGGAAAGTTCATTTTAACCCCTTCGCATCACCGGGTACATCATGCTAAAAATATCGAGTACATGGATATGAACTACTGTAATTTGCTCAATATCTGGGATAAAGTATTTAAGACTTATCAGCCTGAAATGGAAGGGGTCAATATTCAATATGGAATTACCAGGGAAATTAAGAACAATAGTTTTCTGGATTC
>CAZTRY010000278.1:0-1781 GCA_964616525.1 uncultured Sphingobacterium sp.
CTTTTTGATTTCTGGCAAAACAAAACCTATGCTCAGGTATTGGAAAATTTCTGGAAGCCATGGGGTATCCTTTTATTTGAGATTCTGAAAGATCCTGAGAATCCTCTTAGCTATCTGCTAGATAAAAACAAGGAGTTTATTCCGGCCGAATCTGTTGATTTGCCATCATAAAACTCTGTCTATCAATTTGATATTGAAATATACAGGCTTGTTTTAAACCAGTAGATCACCCTCCGGTTAACTGATTAACAAAATAGCCTGCAATATCCGGGTAATAAATAATTGTAAACAGGACTCCAGTCAATGCACCGTAGAAGTGAGCATCATGATTAATTGCATCTCTTGAATTACGGGAAGCATATATACAATAACCAAGAAACAGAAAACCGTACAAAACCGCCGGAATAGGAATGGGGATTGGGAAGATCATCATTTTATTCATCGGATAGAATAAAATATAGCTGAATACCACGGCACAAACGGCGCCTGAAGCCCCCAGACTGTTAAACCAGAAGTGCTCCCTATGCTTAAAAATAGAAGTGATATCACTTAAAACAATGCTTACAATGTATAATAATCCAAACTGGAAATGACCCCAGCTACTGAGTGAAACAAAGGTTTTTTCAAGGGTGAAGGCGAAGAAATAGTAGGATAACATATTCACCAGCAGGTGTGGCCAGTCTTTATGAATAAGTCCGCTGGTAATCATGCTATACAGTCGGCGCCCACGACTTACACTATAGGGGTGAAGCATAAATTTACCATAAACCTCCGCATTCGAAAAGGCATAAATACTGGTAACAATCGTGAAAATAAAAATTATCGTTGCAACAGGGGTATCGTTAATATAACTCTCCATCAATTTAATTCAATTTTAGCAGGACTGATCAAACGGCCTACCGGGTATCTCATATGTGTTTTTTCGTAATGTTTTGAATTCCTGTACACCCAATCAAGTTGTGCTAACGGGCTTTGCAGCAATCCGGAATTTTTTTTCTTCTCTTCATCAAGCCTGGCTAACAATGCAGGATCCTGTTTTACCATTCGCGCTGCTTCATCCTCAAAAACATAATCAGAGAAATGTTCTTTCTGACCCAACACTGAATCAAAGAAATTCCAGGCAAAGAACGAATCTACACCCTGAGGTTCAAGGGTTTCGACAATATATCTGTTCTGGACCTGATTAGTATAAACGATATAATCGCCCTCGTAATATTTTACTCTTTGATTTTCAGTCCGAAGTTTGACCTGAGAATGAAGATAATGCCCCTCAAAGGGTTTGCTAAGGGTTTTATAATCTTCAATATAATACATTTCAGACTCGATCTCTGTATCTATTGCAATGCGTTTCATCTGAACACCATTCAGTAGCATCAGATCAATAACCTTTTGCCAGGATTGTGGAATGATGTAGGCTAGCGGTTTTTTTACTGTCTCTGAGGGCAGATAATGATCAAAAACGCGGATATCTTTTTCGTATGGTTGGTTCCGATCATAAAATAACCTCCTCAATCCACTCAGTTCACTGGTTTTATATTTGGCCTCGTAGCCTTTGAATCTGAACAGGGAGAAACTTTTATCATCCAGTATCCATTGTAAAGGAAATAAAACCTGCGCCATGACATCCGCATCGGCTTTCTGCTTATTTTTTGCAATTAAATCCGCATCGCGCTCTACAATTTCAATCACATGCTCCATAAACTTATAGGTTCCATCAACCCGCTGATGATAGGGCTTAAGCATATGTGTTTCGGGCATAAAACCAATGGTATTATGTAAGG
>CAZTRY010000279.1:0-1760 GCA_964616525.1 uncultured Sphingobacterium sp.
TGATCTGAGCTATACGCTGATGAATCGGATCATCATCAATAATAAAAACTCTGCTTTTCAAATCCATATAGGCAAGTTAACCATATTTACAGGCAAATAAAAAACGTTCCTCTGATTTCTTTTAATAATAGTATTTACCCGGAGAGACTTTTTCTACCTAATCCTCATCATCAGAAACCGAACTTTGTCCATTTCCTGAGTAGGCACTTCTTCTCACAACGGGCATACCGGCAGCCTTAAAAAGCTCATCCAGTTTCAATAAACTCCCGTTTGTAAGGTTGGTTAATAAAATGATCGTAATATCCTTGTTCAACTGTCTTAAATAGATATTCCTGAAACCATGCCACCAGCCGGTATGATATACAACCTTGTTTTTGCCATTCTCAAAGGTACGCCAGCCATAACCATAGTTAAAATGGCCTCTCTGCATCACATTATGAGGGGCATACACCGAATCCATGGTCTCCTGGCTTAATAACTTGGCCTTTCTCATTGCCCTGTCAAATAAATACAGATCATGTATGGTACTATATATTCCTTTATCACCCACAGGTCCGTCAAGAAAGTTTTGCGCTACCGACCGGCGCCAGTTACGGTCGTGACCAACCACATCTACCGGTATTTTCTCAAACTCGGCCTTGGAATATACTGCGGTATTTTTCATGCCAAGCGGTTTAAAAATATTCTCTGCCATAAATTGAGAATATTTTTGGCCGCTAACCTTTTCAATAATAGCAGCCAGAACCATGAAATTGGAATTATTATAATGGAATCTTCTGTTCGGTTTGGAATATGGATTGGGCTTGTGTTCAGCAATCAGTTTCATTACATCCTGATTCGTAATTCCGGGTCGCTCATTTTTCTTTTGTGCCTTCCAAAGATCATCTACGAAATAAACATAATTCATCATACCCGATTTATGGGTTAAAAGAAGCTCAACCGTAATACTATCGTATGGAAAATCAGGGTAAAACTCTTTAACATTTTGGTTAAGCCTTAACTTACCATCCTCAACAAGCATCATGATAGCAGTAGAAGTAAATGGTTTGGAGACTGAGGCAAGTTCAAAAACTGAATTAATCTTCAAACTATCGCGATGAAGATGATCCGCCCAGCCAATAGCCCTTTCATAAATAATCTTTCCGTTCTTTGCTACCAGTACATTCCCATTAAATCCTGATTTCCTGTGAAGATTTGTTACAATTTCATCTATCCGCTTATCTGCCTTTTTGGGGTCATAAAAAAGAACAACACTATCCGGCACATCTTTTTTAAGAATTTTACTCTTTCTTTTTTCTGAAGGATCTGAACTACAGGCCTGTACTAAAACGAAAAGGACAAACAATACTACACTGTTACGGAGATAATTGATCATGAAGCGACTTTGGTATAGATTTAATGTCGAAAATTAGAAAATATTATAAAAAGGCTAATAAAAGAGTTATAAACACCGGGGTATAAATTGTTCAGATTGTTACAATTTAGATCGTAAAATCTAAATTTTTGCCCCTGATTCAAGGTAAAAAAATCTAAATTTGCAGCATAACAAAAAACCTGTTCCAATGACTTACAGAGTAGAACACGATACTATGGGCGAAGTTAAAGTGCCCGCAGATAAATACTGGGGTGCCCAGACTGAGCGTTCAAGAAATAATTTTAAGATTGGTCCCGAGGCTTCAATGCCAAAGGAAATCATTGATGCTTTCGCCTATCTGAAAAAAGCGGCTGCGTATACCAATGCCGACAGCGGTATTTTAGCA
>CAZTRY010000280.1:0-1754 GCA_964616525.1 uncultured Sphingobacterium sp.
GTGTTGATGAAAGTTGGCTGCCAGTCTGGTGGAACTACTGAAGAAAATTTACAGCTAAAAGGTCGCTGTGGGGTCTATAATATTGACGGAGGAATGCCGAAGTATATTCCTAATGTAGGATGGGATCTTGAGGATTCACTTAAAAAGCGTGAAGCATGTGAAAAATATGGGATTAGTTTAGATGCCTATCACTGGCCACTTACTTCGGCTGGTATTGATAAAGTACTCTTCCCTAATGTTATGCTTGGAAAAAGCCCCCAGAGAGATCGCGAAATTGAGATGCTCAACCAGATGATCATGGTTGCCGGTAAGACAGGTATAAAGGTACTTAACTATAATACTACCATTTTACCGGTCCTTAGGACCGGTAAAACGCTTGATCCAAAACGGGGGAATGCAGAATACAGCACCTGGAACCTCGCAGAAGCGTTAAAAAGGAATGACCCAAAAACAATAGCCGGAGATGTAAGTATTGATGATATGTTTGAGCGGATTACCTATCTGCTTGATAGAACGCTTCCTGTGGCAAAGGAATATAATGTAAAGTTGGCAAATCATATTGCTGATCCTCCTGCACCCGTTGGCTACAGAGGTATTACCCGTTGGAACAGCCCGGATGTATTTGAAGGGATTAAAAGGTTTGCTCAATTATATGACAGCAAATACCATGGTTTCAATTTCTGTATCGGGTCAATTGCAGAGGGACTTAAAGATCCCAAAAATGATATCATCCCGATTATCAGATGGGCCGGTGAGCGGAATCAGATCTTTAATATTCACCTGAGAAACATTAAAGGTGGCTGGGGTAATTTTCAGGAGGTCTATCCTGATAATGGGGATATGAATTTCCTACAGGTAGTTCGTGAGTTGCGTGAAGTAGGTTTTGATGGGATGGTAATGCCTGATCACGTACCTTATCACAAAGATCCTGTAGCCAGCTGGCAATCATTTGCTTTTTGCTATGGATATATCAAAGGCTTGATTCAGGCCGTGACAGAAGAAGCAGAAACTGCAAGTTAAATTAAAATAATCTTTCAATATGCTCAGACAGAGGGGCCCCAGGATAAAGGATATCGTTATTACACCCATAGCGATTATTGACCCGCCATTATTAAATGCGGCGGGTTTGCATGCCCCTTATGCACTGAGAATTATATTGGAAATTATTACTGATGATCAGATTTCAGGTATCAGTGAAATACCCGGGACCAGTGATATTGAACAGGCACTTCATGAAGCAAAGAACCTTCTTGTTGGTAAGGATGTATTCCAGCTGAATCAGATCAGGAAAGTATTGACTGAACGGTTTGGATCCGAATCTCCTTTAGCAAGAGGAGAAGCTCCATGGGACCAGCGGAAGTTAGTGCATATTTTCAGTTCAGTGGAAGTTGCCTGCATGGATATCATGGGCAAAGTTCTTGGCCGGCCAATAGTGGATTTACTTGGAGGTAAAATGCGGGAAAGTGTACCCTTTTCCGCATACCTCTTTTATAAATACGAAGGTGCAGGAGGAGAGTTTGGGTTTAACCTTAATCCCGATGCAACAGGCTGGGAAGCTGCAAAACAAATGGCTGCTTTAAATCCTAAAGAAACAGTGCTGCAGGCTAAGGCCATGTGTCAGGAGTTTGGTTTTAAGTCTATCAAACTAAAAGGGGGTGTATTTGAACCCAGAATTGAAGTGGATACCATTCTGGCGCTTTATAAAGAATTTGGTCCGGAAGTTCCATTACGTTTTGATCCTAATGCCATTTGGG
>CAZTRY010000281.1:0-1728 GCA_964616525.1 uncultured Sphingobacterium sp.
GTTTATGCCAGTCGAGATATTCCTGATCAGTTTCTGCATCCCAATAATGCAATGATCTGAAATTGATTTTAGGGTTTTGCAGATCGTTTATTCCTGAGATAATGATGGAAGACTGCTTAGGAATCAGCTTAAATTTGGAAGAATATTTTCTGCAGCCCAGATATTTTTCCAGAAAAGTGTAAACTCCATAAAGCGTACCTTTACCCTTGCCTGAAATGATCAGTTTATTCGATCTGATGTCTATCAGAAACCCATCATTTTGAATATTTTCATTTTCCTTAGTACGACTGGTATTCCCAATTAAGATCTCAAATCCGGAATCCTGAGCACTATCATCAATAATTGGAATCAGGACTCCCGATATTTGCTGAAGATAATTCTGCAGTACATTCGCCGCAGATAGTTCATATCCCGAAGCATTCTTTGACCTGACAATTGAATATTCAGACCTCCCCTTCTCAACCAGGGTAATGGAAAAAGACATCATTGGTATAGATGAAATGATAAGGATACAGAGAAAGCGACAATAAAGCATAGAATAACAATAGATTCTCATAAAAAGAAAAACAAAGCTGTTTTGGATCAAGATATATGAAATAAAAATGCTGCTTAGCGATCCTGCAATACTGTCTAAACTAAGAAAATAATTACAATTATGCCTAAAATAAAGGCATTATATTAAAAATAAGCGGGACTAATTTTTATTGTTTTAAAGCCATGGAGCGAATATCCTCTTTGCTATTGATAACCTTATCTTCATGCAGTTGGAAATGAAATGTTTCCAGCTTCTGAAGCAGATATTGAAGCTTTAGTTTTTCCGAAAGACCTAAATTTCCCGTCACCATTTTTCCCACATAATTCATATCATCAAATACCTGGTGTAAAAGCGCTTTACCACTTTCAGTAATTGAAATTCTCCGGGAGCGTTTATCATCCTGATCATCCCACTGCTTAACTAGCCCGGCAGCAAGTAAACGACGTATGACTTCGGTTCCAGAGGTTTTTTCCTGAATGTTTCTGCTGATGAGTTCTCCTTTCGTAAGACTTTCGTGGGTTAATAATATGGCAAGACAGGTAAAATCTTCCGGACTCTGTAAGGGAGTTCCTTCAAGCGTTTTCCGGATATAGGATTTGGCATAACGGCTCATATAAACGAACAGACGACCGATCGCATTATCAAGCTGATAGGCTAATTCCTGCGCAGCAGCCTCTTTTTTACCAAAACGAACATCCAAAGAGGTTAAAGAAGTATCAGAGTGCTCCAGGTGATTAATCAGAAAGCCTGAGAAATCATGCAACAAAAGCTCTTTCCCATTATTTTCCATTTCAAATTGTTCAACCAGACTTAATAACTGGTGTATCAGTTTGTATGATTTCATTTAATAAGATTTAAATCAAATGATTATTCGAGTCATATTTACTCAGAAAAATTCTGTTATAGGATAATTTAAAGAAATTTAGCATAAGGCAAACGTCCCAATTCCTGCGGTAAAAAATAGCTGTCTAATCCCGCTACAGTTACCGTACCTGCATTAACGTGATCAATATACCCGTCCTGTGCCAATATGCCATCGTTCAAAATGACATGTATAATTTCACCAATCAGAATCTTGGTATTGTTTAATGATACCTGAATAACTTCACGAAGTTCCAATCCAATTTTAATGCTCGATTGAGCTACAAAAGGAGCCTTAAAGGGATCCAGGTAAAACTCCTTAAAACCACATG
>CAZTRY010000282.1:0-1725 GCA_964616525.1 uncultured Sphingobacterium sp.
CATGACTTTATTTTTGTAAAAACCGAACATAAGATCCAGAAAATATACCTTGATGATATACTTTATATTGAGGGCCTGAAGGATTATATATCCATTTTTACACCAACAGAACGAATTATAACCCTGCAGAATATGAAGAAAATGGAGGAGTCATTACCCTCTAAGTCATTTATTAGGGTTCATAAGTCTTATATCATATCCTTAGGTAAGATCGAAAGCATTGAGCGAAGCAGAATTCAGATCGGGGATAAGATTATTCCCATAGGTGATACCTACAGAGATTATTTTTTCAAACAAATTGAAGACAAGAATATTGGATAGTGTTGATTTGCTTGATTTCAGAGTGCCTTTTTAATAGACTCTTCTGCATAGTCCATAATTTCTTCCATGGATTTACCCTGAGGCTCGAAGGGCTCCAGAACTTCCCAGCTCATTCTTTCTCCAAAACTTAACGGAAAGGCACCGTATTGTACCAGTTTCCAGGAGTTTCTGATTACTATGGGTACAATAAGTGCGTTTGGTACCTTTTTTAAAATTGTAGCAACTCCTCCGATAGCAAATGGTTTTAATTTGCCATCCTTTGAACGGGTTCCTTCCGGAAATATAACAGTAGACCAATTGTTAGCTTTCATTCTTTCCGCGAGTTTGATTATTTCTGCAACGGCTTGTTTACTATCTTTTCTGTCAATATTTGCACCGCCTCCATATTTAAGGTTGAATGAAACGCTGGGTATTCCCTTTGTGAGTTCAATTTTTGATATAAACTTGGCATGATACTTCCTCAGGAACCAAATCAGTGGGGGAATATCATACATACTTTGATGATTGGAAATAAAAATAACCGGACGTTGCTCAGGTAATTTATAGGGATTTTTGAAACGTATTGAACTTCCCAGCAGGTAATAAGTACTCACCAGAAAAAAATTCAGCAGATCAACTGATTTTTTGTGGGTTTCTTGTCCGCCCCAATTATAACATACCCATTGTATTGGATGAAAAAGACAGATAAAAATGCCAAAAAACAAATAGTGGATTGGAGAAAAGATATAGCCTAAAAATTTATTCATATGGTTTTATAAAGCAAAATGAGAAAACATCAATTATGCCGGTTTATGTGTTAAATACAAAATTTTTACTTTTAGAATTGCTGCAACACTTAGCGAATCTGTTATTTCACCATTTAAAACCATTTGATATGCGGTTTCAAAAGGTACTTTTCGAACAATTAGATCTTCACTTTCTTCCGGACTTGATTCCCCAAATCTGAGTTTTTTTGCGAGATAAATGATACCCAGCTCATCACTCACTGAATTTGAAAGATGAATTTTTTGGATCTCTATCCATTCGTCCGCTATAATTCCTGTTTCTTCCAATAATTCCCTTTGGGCACTTAAGAGCGGATCATTTTCCAGTAAACCACCCCCTTCCGGAATTTCCCAGCTGTACTGCTTCAGAGGAAAGCGATATTGTCCAACAAGCCAGGTATTATTTTCATCATCCAGCGGGATAATGCCAATGGCGAGGTTTTTAAAATGGACCTCACCATAAATTCCGCGTCCACCACCCGGGTTAATTACCTGATGTTCAGTCAGACTAATCCATGGATTCTCATAGATCTTTTCACTTGAGAGGGTTTTCCATGGATTTAAGTTCTGATTTTTCATCAGTATGTAATTGTTTTTAGTCCCGCATTTGCGGGATTACATGAGCTTATTTTCATTTTGT
>CAZTRY010000283.1:0-1699 GCA_964616525.1 uncultured Sphingobacterium sp.
GCATCGAGCGATAACTTTTCGATGAGCTCATCAATGGCAGTCTCACGTTCAGGCAAAAGTACTGCTTCTGCACCACCTGCAATTCCTGATCTTAAGGCAATACATCCCGAATCACGCCCCATTACCTCAACAAAAAACAGCCGGTTATGTGATGCTGCAGTGTCTCTGATCTTGTCAATCGCTTCAATAACGGTATTGGTTGCAGTATCGAATCCAAGTGTGAAATCGGAACCATAAAGATCATTGTCAATTGTTCCTGGAATGCACAAGACGGGAATGTCGAATCGCGAAGAAAGGCGCTCTGCACCTCTCGCTGTACCGTCGCCCCCTATTGCAACTAAAGCATCGATTCCTTTTGCTTTCAGATTATTGTATGCCTTTTCAGTTCCTTCATCTGTCTTGAATTCTAGGCAGCGGGCAGTTTTTAATATGGTACCACCCAGATGAATAATGTTTCCGACAGAACGTGCATCCATGTCCCAAAAATCACTATCCAGCATTCCCTGATATCCCTTGCGAATACCTACTACTTCGATACCCATGAATACCGCGGTCCGAACAACGGCTCTGATGCATGCATTCATTCCTGGTGCGTCACCTCCTGAAGTAAAAACGCCTATTTTTCTTATTCCTGACAAATCTGATTATGAATAATATGCACGAATATAGTGTGTATTTTTTACACTAAGTAATTTTTGAATATTTTTTCACTCTTTATGACTAATCCTTATATATTTAGTTTTTAAATTTTACATTTTGGGAACAATCCTGCCTAAGTTCGATTCGGTATTTTCTATTGACTGTGTAATATTTGGTTTCGATGAAGGAGAATTGAAGATTCTTCTGATTGAACGAAATGAAGAACCATTCAAAAACTGGTGGGCATTGCCCGGATATATCGTTGAGCAGGATGAAAGTATTGATCATGCCGCTGAACGTATTCTTTATGAGCTAACGGGGCTTAGAGGAATCTATATGGATCAGTTTTATACTTTCGGGGATGTAAACAGGCATCCCCAGGGAAGGGTAATTACTGTTGCCTATTATGCAATGATCAGATTAAGTGGGAGTAAGGATCTTAAGCCAGTTAGTAATTATGCATCCAAAGCAGTCTGGATTCCGGTAAATGATTTGCCAAAACTAGCCTTTGATCATGAAAAGATCTTTTCCAAGGGTTTTGAAAAGATCAGACACAAAATTAGTTACCAGCCCATTGCATTTGAATTACTTCCCGAAAAATTTACCCTGACCCAGCTTCAGCATCTGTATGAAGTCATACTAAACAAGAAGCTGGATAAGCGGAATTTCAGAAAGAAGATGCTGAATTACGGGATTCTCAAAGAGCTTGATGAGAAGCAGAAAGGTGTATCTTACAGAGCAGCTAAACTCTATAAGTTTGATAAGCGAAAATATGCCAAACTGTTCCAGAAGGAAATTACGTTTGGGAAGTGACAGCGGGTCAGACCCGCAATGATAGCGGCTCGGGTTCGCAATGTTGCGGATCGAGTCCGCAATGACAGTAGGAAATTATTTAGTTAAGGTGTTTGGCGAAAACCTTCCGGAATTCTTTTATCTACAAGCTTAAACCATAAAGGTGGAACTAACGCAGGTAACATCATACTTGCATAGCCACCCGGGAGAACTGGACTTTCAGGATACGACAGCAATTGATTAAATGGCTTTGCCGCATGAAAGTGAT
>CAZTRY010000284.1:0-1693 GCA_964616525.1 uncultured Sphingobacterium sp.
ATCAGGGTTTATGGTGAGAAGGGCGGACTGGAGTGGGCACAACAGGAACCTAATACCTTGATTCTGAAATGGCTGGATGCTCCCGTTCAAATCTTTAGGGCGGGCGGACATCAGCTTTCAGGCTATGCCGGGTTTAACAGCCGCACTCCGGGTGGGCATCCTGAAGGATATCTTGAAGCCTTTGCTAACCTGTACCGGAATTTTGCCCTTTGTGTTTCGGCAGAAATGGAGGGTACAAAAGCGGCTCCAGAAGCATACGACTACCCTTCGGTTGATGAAGGCATCAGAGGAATGGCTTTCATCAATAATGTGGTAAAAAGCAGCTTAAGTAATGATAAATGGACAAATTTTGAAGTTTAAAAATAGATTATGACTACAATAAAAGGACCCGCAATATTTCTTGCACAGTTTTTAGGTGATACTGCACCATTCAATAGCCTGGAATCAATATGTAAATGGGCAAAAAGTCTTGGATTTGAAGGCGTACAAATCCCTACCTGGGATCCGCGCTGTATAGATCTTCAAAAGGCCGCGGAAAGTAAAACCTATGCCGATGAGATCAAAGGAATTGTTAATTCCTGCGGTATGGAGATTACAGAGCTTTCAACCCACCTTCAGGGGCAGCTGGTTGCTGTGAATCCGGCATATGATCTGCTTTTCGATGGCTTCGCCCCCGCCAGTGTACATAACAATCCAAAAGCCCGTACAGAATGGGCTGTGCAGCAATTAAAATATGCGGCAATTGCTTCAGAGCACATGGGCATCACTGCACATGCAACATTCAGCGGGTCATTATTATGGCATACCTGGCATCCATGGCCACAAAGACCGGCCGGACTGGTTGATGCCGGATTTAAAGAACTTGCTAAACGATGGCTTCCGATCCTGGATCATTTTGACAATCATGGTGTAGATGTTTGTTATGAAATCCATCCTGGTGAAGACCTTTTCGATGGAGTAACTTATGAGATGTTCCTCGAGAAAGTCAACAATCATTCAAGAGCCTGTCTGCTTTATGACCCATCCCACTTTGTATTGCAATGCCTCGATTATGTGCAATATATTGACCATTATCATGAGCGCATCAAAGCATTTCATGTGAAGGATGCGGAATTCAATTCAACAGGAAAGCAGGGCACCTTTGGAGGATACCAGAACTGGGCCGACAGAGCAGGCCGGTATCGATCTCCAGGTGATGGCCAGGTTGATTTCAAAAGGATCTTCAGCAAACTGACGCAATACGATTTTAAAGGCTGGGCTGTAATGGAATGGGAATGCTGTATCAAGCATCCTGAAGACGGGGCACGCGAGGGTGCTAAATTTATCAAAGATCATATAATCAGGGTTACAGAAAGGGCATTTGATGATTTTGCAGGTACCGGAAGCAATGAGGAGTTTAACCGAAAAATTCTGGGTATTTAATTATTAATCACTAATTTCAAGCCATAAATAATCAATAAATCATGAAAAAAATACTAATCGCTTTAGGGGCTTGCAGCATCATTCTGGCATGTAATAGTGCTGAAAAATCAGAAAGTACAGGGGACACCACTGCTGTAGTTGAACAGGTTTCAGTTGACACAAGTGCTGCCGCTGCTGCTCCGGCAAATACTGGCTCAGCAAAAGGAGAGCAGTTAATCAGTAGTTCTGATTGTCTGACCTGTCATAAAGTTGATGCTAAGATCGTTGGCCC
>CAZTRY010000285.1:0-1639 GCA_964616525.1 uncultured Sphingobacterium sp.
AGAAGACCTGCCTCAGCATAATAATTCATAGCTTTCGGGGATTGAAGCTTGGAGAAAGATTATTAGTGCACGAGTAGTCTTATTCTGATTTTCCTTCATTATCTGTTTGCTGTGGGACAAAAACTCACAACAAAATGAAAACAAAAAAAAATTATGTAGCTGTAAGTCTGGGACTTGCACAACTGGTATTGCTAAACAGCAGTGCGCTGGCACAGGAGAGACCTGCGTCAAATCTCGATGAAGTGGTGGTAGTCGCCAGTCGCTCGCCCAAAAAATTATCAGAAATAGGGAAGGTAGTCAGGGTAATCACTGCAGAAACTATTTCAAAAAGTCAGGGCAGAACTTTACCCGAACTGTTAAACAATGTGGCAGGCTTGACCATAGGAGGAAATGGAGGTAATCCAGCAGATATTAAGGCGGTTTATCTGCGCGGAGCAAGTGCTGCGAATACCCTGATACTGATTGATGGTATTCCTGTTAATGATGCCTCAGAAATCTCAGGTGAATACAACATTTCATCCATTGCAATAGAAAATATTGAGCGTATTGAAATTTTAAAAGGGGGTAATTCTACTCTATATGGTTCAGACGCTGTAGCAGGTGTTATTAACGTGATCACCAGAAAAGGCAGCGGCAAATTAGCGGCTAATCTACTGGCAACCGGCGGGAGTTACGAGACTTATAAACAAGTTTTGGGTTTAAGCGGACAAATTGAAAATACGTCCTTAACATTCAATGCCTCAAATCTGGATTCAAAGAATTTCTCTTCGGCACTTCCTGCAAATGCAGAACCAGGCTTTGACAAGGATGGATTCCATCAGAAATCCATGATGTTTAACATGGGGCAACAGGTCAGTAAAAACTTTTTGTTGAGAGGAACCTTTCAGGCTAACAATAACGCTGCCGACCTTGATAATGGTGCATTTGCTGATGCAAAGGACTATACCTACAATAAATCCTCATTTTTAGCCGGGGTGGGAGGAAAACTGAGTTTAAATAAAGCTGTTCTCAATTTCAATCTAAGCCAGAATAACCTGAAAAATAAATACAATAATCAGGGTTCTCTGACTAATAATTCAGGGAATATTACCCATCTGGAAACAAACCTCAATTATGTCTTCAGTAATTCTCTTGATATGGCGAGTGGTATTTCATACAGGAGTCTGAGTACAGATCAGAGAAACCCATACAGCTCAAGGTTATTTGCTGACAATAATATAAAAAGTCTGTTTACTTCTTTGTTTATTAAATCAAAAAGGGGGTTTCAGGCAGAGATTGGTGCTCGATTGAATGACCACAGTGAATACGGAAGAAACTTTACCTACACTTTAAATCCATCCTATCTCATTGCAGATCGTTATAAGGTGTATGCAAACCTTTCATCTGCTTACAGAGTACCATCACTTTATCAGTTGTTTTCAGAATATGGGAATCTGGATCTTAGTCCTGAAACATCCCGCACTTATGAAGCAGGTTTTGATCTTAATTTTACCCCTCAAATAAATTTCTCTCTTTCTTATTTTAAGAGGGATATTGAAAATGTAATTGATTTTGGTCAGGTTTCTGCAGGGAAATTTGGTTATATAAATCAAAATAAGCAGAATGATAAAGGTTATGAAGTTGAACTAAGCTACAAACC
>CAZTRY010000286.1:0-1629 GCA_964616525.1 uncultured Sphingobacterium sp.
GGTTTTGTTTCTCCGGGAATTCTGGCGATGTTCCTGCTTGGGTTTTTCTGGAAAAGGGCCACTTCTAATGCGGCTTTATTTGCCACCGTTGGCGGTTTTCTGCTTTCCATTATCTTTAAATTCATGCCCAACTATGTGGATTTGCAATTCCTGTATTCCAGCGGTTTTGCAGTCGCAAATGCAGAAGGAGTGTATGAAATTCCATTCATAGACCGTATGGGTTTTGTTTTCATTATTTGTGTACTAGTAATGTATTTGATTAGTATTTATGAAAACAGAAATGGAGTTATTCCGAATGCCTTGAAAGTTGACAACAGCATGTTCCGAACCACACCGCGGTTTGCAGTTGGGGCCTTGTTCATAATCGGGATAATTGCAGCATTGTATGGTATTTACTGGTAGAATCCGGTTAAATCAATTCGGGACTATTATAGGAAATTAGCATCCATGTTGACATGATACTTGATTCAAAGGAAGAAGTAATTAAATATCTTAAGCAGGAAGGCCTGATAAAACTGGAAGATAATGCCCTGGTAGAGTATCTCTCTGGAGGTGTTTCATGCAGGGTCTGGAAGGTAAGTGTGAATAATGACCGCTGGGTAATCAAACAGGCCCTTGAAAAGTTGGATGTAAAGGCAGACTGGTTTTCGGATGTGGAGCGAATCCACCGTGAGCATGAGGTAATGAAGCAACTGGAGATAGTCATCCCTGATTGCAATATTCCTAAGATCTTGCATGTTGATTATGTCAATCACATCTACCTGATGACCTGTGCTGAAGAAGGAGTTGAGACCTGGAAGGATTTATTAATGAATGGGATATTCAATCCTGTTACCGCCAGGAGTGCTGCAGAAATCCTTAGTCAGATCCATAGCCAGAGCCATAAAATTGATGAACAGATTAAGGCCGGATTTTATGATCAGAAATATTTCATTCAACTGCGGATTGATCCGTTCCACCGTTTTTTAATGGGTAAATATCCTGAGCTTTCGGCTGAGATTAATGGCCTGATAGATGAACTAACCTCGCAACAGACTTGTCTGGTTCATGGCGATTTCTCTCCAAAGAATATGCTTGTTGAAAAAAGCGGGAGCATTGTTTTGATCGATTATGAAGTAGCACATTGGGGGAATCCGGTATTTGATCTCGCCTATTGTCTCGGTCACCTGATGTTAAAAGCCTGGCATTTGAATAAACCTGCTGAGATTCTCGAACTAATCAGCGTTTTCATGGCAAATTATAAGGGACAGGTCCGGAATCTGCTGCCTCATCTTGGCTTGATGCTTCTTGCCCGTATGGATGGCAAGTCGCCGGTAAATTATATTCAGGATGAAAGTTTAAAGCAAGTTATCCGTACTACGGCCATTAACTGGATCAGAGGAACAGATTCTGGCTTGAATGTTTTCGATGCAATTAAAAAGCAGTTCTGAAACGATTTCTTTTAATATTTTTACCTCCTTAATACACGTTTATCCCCTTAATTTTAATATGTCATGTCAAAAATAAAAGATCTTAAAGCCAGAGAAATTTTCGATTCACGCGGTAATCCAACTGTTGAGGTTGATGTATTTCTCGAATCAGGTGTGATGGGTAGAATGATGGTTCCTTCAGGGGCCTCTACCGGACAGT
>CAZTRY010000287.1:0-1608 GCA_964616525.1 uncultured Sphingobacterium sp.
ACTTCATTCAGTCCGCTGATCTTACCATGTGCAACTGCATCAATGTAAGCCTTAAGGGCATAGTTGATGTTTGATTTTTCACTTTTGGTATCATCTGATGCAAATGCACTTGTTGATAATACTACTAATAATGCTGCGGCGATAGTTTTTAAAGTTTTCATAATAATCGTTTTTTAGTTTTAAATTTTTTGTTTAGGTGTGTGTTAATATTTTTTTTTGTTTGTTTTCTTGATCAAATGTATAATGGATTTCAAAGCTGGTCTATAGCAATTAGGCAGATGCTGGTAAGTTCTCGGTAAACGGAGGTAAATGGTAGGTGAAAGGTTGGATGGGAATTTTTACCGAGAAGCGAGTTGTAAGTTGTAGGTGATAAGTTGTAAGTTTTAATCTTGGTAAACGGGAAAATTCTGCCTTTGAAGCTTAAAAGAAATAAAATTTGAGAGCTTAAATGCGAAAGCTCAAAGCAGGATGTAAATCAAATGATAGAGTTAAAAGGTAATATTATGCCTGCTGCTACGCCTTAACTGGCAACTGGCAACAGGTAACAGGTAACAGGTAACAGATAACCGGCAACAGAGAATAGAGTCAAGAGCCAGGTATCAAGAATCAAGACTTAATCCGCGTTCATTTGAAATATGGACTCAAGGATAATTACTATTATTAACCATTTGATAATTACAATCCATTACCGATAACAGACAACAGATAACAGGTAACAGACAACAGATAACTAACATCCATGTCCTTCCCCTTCAAGCATATTCCGGGCATGAAATACGCCGGGGAGTATAGCCTCCAGCGATTCTCTTGCTCCATTCGTACTTCCCGGAAGGGTGACGATTAATGTTTTACCTATAGATCCAGCCACTGAGCGGCTCATCATAGCCAATGGGGTACGCATTTGCCCGAAGCTGCGTATTGCTTCAGTAATACCGTCTGCATCTCTTTCAAGAATCTCTTTTACGGCACTAACCGTATTATCCCTTGGGCCAAGTCCGGTGCCTCCGGTAGTAAATATGAACTGTATATCTTCTTTCACCCAATCCAGAATCTGCTTTTGTATTGCGTCTTTATCATCCGGGAGTACTTTATAATGCCATACTTTGGCATTTGAAGTTTCGAGCATATTGCAAATAAGTTTGCCGCTTTTATCCTCACGTTCACCACTGGCAGTTGAATCAGAACATACCAAAACGGCGCATACAGCAGACCTTTCGGTGTACCGGCTACGATCACTTTTCCCGCCTTTCTTTTCCAGAAGCCTGATATGACCGATCTCCAGGGTAGTATCAACGGGTTTCAGCATATCGTAAATTTCCAGTGCCGCAACTGAAACAGCCGTCAGTGTTTCCATTTCAATCCCTGTACGGCCAATGGACTTAGCCTCACCCTGAATCACTATTCCTGTCCGGTTAAGAATGTCATCATTAAATAAATCGGAGTGCAACTTTCTTCCAAGGAATTCAAAAGTGAAATCCATGCCATCAATGGTAACCGGGTGGCAATGGGGCAGGAGCTGTGGAGTAAGTTTTGCACCTAAAAAACCGGCTGCACGTGCCACATCAAACAGATTGCCTTTTGGAAGTTCATTTGAGTTGATCAAATCAA
>CAZTRY010000288.1:0-1595 GCA_964616525.1 uncultured Sphingobacterium sp.
CCGTTGATGATTTCAGTTGTGATTTGCTTTCATTCTTTGAACTACTGATATTTACCACAACTTAATAATGTCGCTGCATCCACTTGCTGCGGTTGTGATTTGCTTTCATTCTTTGAACTACTGATATTTACCACAACATACCATAGTTCAAAATACTTATTGTCAGTAGTTTAAGCCGAAAATTAGAATTTAAAAAATCCGGTTGCAGCGCTTCCGGGTTTTAAATTCTAAAACAATTCCAATTGCTGCGGTGTTTCGGGTCGCTCTTTTTCATCCTTTCCGTAAAACAACTCCATCATTCCGAATTGCTTGTCGGTAATAGTCATAATACCGACATGCCCCTTAGGCGGCAATATTTTTTTTACCCGTTTAATATGCACATCTGCATTTTCCCTGCTGCTGCAATGCCTCAGATAGATTGAAAACTGGAACATTGCAAAGCCATCCCGCATGATGTCTTTACGGAATCGGCTGTATATCTGCCTTTCCTTTTTTGTTTCAGTAGGCAGGTCGAAAAATACTAAGATCCACAAGATTCGGTATTCATTTAAACGCATTGATCAAAAGGGTAATGCCTCATTATTATCTGTATTGCTCTCAGATTCGCTTGCCTCATCATCTGTATCCGGTTCTATTTGTTCATATGAACCATTGTCCGTTGATCTATATTTTGACCCAAAAGCCATTATTGCCGGATAAGTAATTCTTCTTAAGCTGCCCTCATAACATTTGGCCAGGGAAGAAGTGGTGCTTTGGAGTCCGACCATCAGGGGGCTTTTTCTCTTTTCAAATTGCACATCCACAGTTGCAATCCCCAATAATTGTGATTTGATAGATGTGCCCAGTTCCAGAAAATTTTCGCCTTTATCGATAATCTTTAAAACAATCCTATCAACATAGGGTCGGTATGGTTCCATAATATCGTCAGCAAGGCAATAGGCATTATATTTATTCCGGTGATGTATGCCTAAGGTTGGAAGTAAGCCGGAACAAACCAGACCTCTGGCCACAATTGCCCGTAGGATGGCATAGCCATAGTTCAACAGGTTGTTAGGTGGGTCGCCTTCACGCCCTCTGAAGAATTCTATCTTTTTTGGGAAAACATTTTTCCAGTAATAGGCTGCTGCACGTCCTTCATAATTATCCGGATCACCCGAACGTACCGATCGTGCCCAGTAAAGCATATTTTCATGTTCAATTCCACGCTCGGCCAATACAGCAGCCTGATTCATGATTTTAGCCTGCACGGTTTGCTGCCATAGTTGTTTTTTCAGGGGTTGAGATGCGTCAATCTGGTAACGAAAACGCTCACTTTGTACGTCATGCCCATCTATTGGCAGCATCATACCGGTAGGGTGATGGGTATGATTACAGGTGATGATGGCCGCATTGTTTTCAAGAAGTGCAGCCATACAGCCATGGGTAATGGTGATCTGCCGGTGATCAAGTAAAACAATACCAATATCTTCTATCGGGACTGATTTTTTGCTTTCTTTTTCTCCCAGATCTTTTAAATGGGGAAGGTCAATGAGCAGTTGATCCTGCTGAAGACTGAGATACGCAGGGTTACTGAAAAGGAGTGTTCTTTTAATCAT
>CAZTRY010000289.1:0-1588 GCA_964616525.1 uncultured Sphingobacterium sp.
TTTGAAGGAGTTTCTGTAATGAGCACTTATTTTCCTTCAGGATCAAGCGGCGAAGAACGTCAGGACTTCAAATATCGTTTTCTGGAAGATTTCAGGGATTATTCCGATAAAATTAAACTTGAAATTCCCAATCTGGTAATTTCGGGTGATTATAATATCTGCCATAGACCAATTGATATCCACAATCCAAAATCCAATGCAAATTCTTCAGGATTTCTTCCGGCAGAGCGGGAATGGATGGAAGATTTCATTAATTCAGGTTATATTGATTCATTCAGGCATTTCAATACTGAACCTCATCATTATACCTGGTGGAGTTTCAGAGCAAATGCCAGGGCTAAAAACCTGGGCTGGAGAATCGACTATAATCTGGTTTCAGAAAAGTTAAAGGATAAACTGAAACGGGCAGCCATTCTACCTGAAGCCAGACACTCTGATCACTGTCCGGTGCTTTTGGAGCTGGATATGTAATTTTTAACAAGATTGATAAAATGGTGAATGGATCAAAGTTTAAGAATGCTGTCTGTTGTACATAAACCCGATTGAAGCGGATACCGGCCTGTGATTAAGGCCTGTGGAGTATAAGCGAAAAGCGGGGCTTGCTTTAAAAAGCTCCACATCAGCACATTTCCAAAGAAAGAACCCTCAATACCCGCCAAGAAGCATAATAAACCCTATCATTAGATGTAATAATATCAAAATCAGTATTTAACGGGTCAAAACTCCCAAATCTTATCAGGGCAGATACAGGCATCCATTTTTATATCAAACTCATTCAGATCATAAATCTCCTGAACAGGTTCGAAGTAAGATAAGCCAACTTTCTTTACGTCGGGTCTGCAAGTCATGAGAAAACGATCATAAAACCCCTTTCCATATCCTGCCCTGTTACCCAGTTTATCGAAGGCCAGAAGGGGAACAAATACCAGATCAATCTGATTGGCCGGAATAATCTTTCCATGGATCGGTTCCGGAATATCAAACTTATTTCTGCCTAAAATGGTGTATTCATGGTCATAAAGCACGTTTTCCATCAGCAGATTTTTAAAATCGGTTCTGGGTACCACAATCTTTAAACCAGGGAAATTTTCTTTAAAATAATTCAGAATAGAGAAGGTATCAACCTCATTCCTCTTACTTATAGGCAGAAAAACATGTACAATACGATACTCCGACCAGCTAAAGAGTTTAACCTGATCCATCAGGGCATCAGTCAGCATCCAGTATTCTGAACGCGAAAGGTTCTTTCGCTTCTCCAGATATGAATTCCGAAGTGTTGCTTTATCCACAATACGAATGTAAAAACAATTCCGTCGAAAATTAGTTCAAAAAAAAAGGTCTTTCCGGTAAGAAAAGACCTTTCAAAAAATATCTAAAAACTATTTTACTCTTTCGATGTATTCCCCGGTACGAGTATCTACTCTTACCTTATCTCCCTGATTAACAAAAAGAGGCACACGGATCTCAATTCCGGTTTCAACAGTCGCACTTTTCAGGGCATTTGTTGAAGTATCACCCTTTACTGCAGGCTCAGTATAAGTAATTTCAAGCTCTACACTGGTAGGTGCCTGTGCCATTATTGCCTCTT
>CAZTRY010000290.1:0-1575 GCA_964616525.1 uncultured Sphingobacterium sp.
CTCTTTTCTTTCCTTCTCCATTCTGAAGTTCAATAATATAATAGTAAGTATCTTCAGGAAGCAAAGCCCCCTGGTAAATTCCGTCCCATGAATTATTATAATTAGAAACTGAATAAACCGACCTCCCCAACCTGTCAAAAACACGAACTATATTATTTGGATATTTTTCAATATTGCGGATTACCCAGGTATCATTCTTACCATCCCCATTCGGAGAGATCAGGTTAGTTGCACTTAGTTCTTTACTATTATCATCATTAGACAGATTAGTATTGAACTTGTTCGTAACACCCTCAAAAATATTTTCCTTAATAGCCATCATTGCTGGAATTATAAATGATCCAGGAACCTTTATATCCAGGTTACGTATCTCATGAAAATTGGTTGATCCACCTGTGGATCCCGCAAAACCGTAACTCAGATTCGCAGGAACCGAGCTTCCGGAATAGGCCAGATCTTTCACAAGCTGGTGAACTATACCACCTGAAGGGCTTCCTTCTGTTATCCAGACATTGATGATGAATCCTGTTCCCAATCCGTTTGGTTTCAGCTCGATCTGAGTTTTTCGGTATCCGGTGTTAGTAATACCCAAACCCTCTGAGCCCAGGGTACGGCCATTCACATTACCACCAATAAGGAAGACGGAACCGGCATTAAGTGCAGCCATCTGTGCCGCATTGCTGGTCTGGACATTATTCAGAAATTCATAATTGCTGCCAGTTGGATTTCCTGCCCCCAGACCGTTTCCATCTCCACGCAGTGTTAAAGAACTGCTTCTCTGACCAATACCACCCTGGCGACCTGCTGTTGCTGCACTAAAGTTTCCAAACTCATCAAATCCAAAACCAAGGTATCCCTTACTGACTCCCGGAAGTGTAGCATTCTGCGCATAACCCAGAGACCCGCCTGGTGCTCCGATCTGGAAGGCACTGTTTGCGGTAGCATCATATAAAAAGAAACTAAGTCCATCGCCCCCGCTACCCCCATAGGTAAAGTACTCAAAGCTTATTGAAAGACCCTGAGCAGAAGGAAATGAAGTAGTATTTCTTGCGAAACCGGCTTGACTAGTTGCATTGGAATTTAATCTTAGATAACCGGTTCCTTCGGCATCAATAATCCCGGAAGTTAATACAGAAACTCCTCCCAGTACTAATCCGGAAGCTGTTGAATTCTTAAAACTTTCAAAATAGGGCAATACACTTTGAGCCTCTATATTAATATTGACATTGGCCGGATCTATCGCATATAAAATACTATCTGAACCATTCCATTGAAAACCTGTTGAGCCTGTATAAGCCGTAGCTGGCACAAAGCTGATCTGATTCAGATCAGTAAATACGATTTCCTGATTTGCAACAATATTAACTGCATTTAACTTCAGAGTTCCATTTAATGGGAGACTAATAATTTTAACTCTCTTTAGGGTTTTGTTTCCCTGACTGCTGAATTTTGATGTAAAATCTGTACTTGAAAATGCCAATGTTGTATTCTCCTGCGTGGTCTTGCTGATGTCTGAAACGACTGGTTCTATTTCAACAATTTGTCCGGGTAAATTGATCTGTAAATTACGAACCT
>CAZTRY010000291.1:0-1575 GCA_964616525.1 uncultured Sphingobacterium sp.
CTCTTTTCTTTCCTTCTCCATTCTGAAGTTCAATAATATAATAGTAAGTATCTTCGGGAAGCAAAGCCCCCTGGTAAATTCCGTCCCATGAATTATTATAATTAGAAGCTGAATAAACCATTCTTCCCAATCTATCAAATACACGAACTATATTATTTGGATATTTTTCAATATTTCGGATCACCCAGATATCATTCTTACCATCCCCATTCGGAGAGATCAGGTTGGTTGCACTTATTTCTTTACCTTCATCATCATTCGACTGAGTAGTGCTGAACTTGTTCGTAACATCCTCAAAAATACCTCCCTTAACGGCCATCATAGATGGAATTATAAATGTTCCCGGAACCTTTATATCCAGGTTACGTATCTCATGAAAATTGGTTGATCCACCTGTGGATCCCGCAAAACCGTAACTCAGATTCGCAGGAACCGAGCTTCCGGAATAGGCCAGATCTTTCACAAGCTGGTGAACTATACCACCTGAAGGGCTTCCTTCTGTAATCCAGACATTGATAATGAAGCCTGTTCCCAATCCGTTTGGTTTCAGCTCAATCTGAGCTTTCCGGTATCCTGTGTTGGTAATACCCAAACCCTCTGAGCCCAGGGTACGGCCATTCACATTACCTCCAATAAGGAAGACGGAACCGGCATTAAGTGCAGCCATCTGTGCAGCATTGCTGGTCTGGACATTATTCAGGAATTCATAATTGCTACCTGTTGGACTTCCTGCTCCAAGCCCATTCCCATCTCCTCTAATAGTCAGGGAACTTGTCTTTTGCCCGGGTCCTCCCTGGCGTCCAGCTGTTGCTGCACTAAAGTTTCCAAATTCATCCAACCCAAAACCAAGGTATCCCTTACTGACTCCCGGAAGTGTAGCATTCTGCGCATAACCCAGAGACCCGCCTGGTGCTCCGATCTGGAAGGCACTGTTTGCGGTAGCATCATATAAAAAGAAACTAAGTCCATCGCCCCCGCTACCCCCATAGGTAAAGTACTCAAAGCTTATTGAAAGACCCTGAGCAGAAGGAAATGAAGTAGTATTTCTTGCGAAACCGGCTTGACTAGTTGCATTGGAATTTAATCTTAGATAACCGGTTCCTTCGGCATCAATAATCCCGGAAGTTAATACAGAAACTCCTCCCAGTACTAATCCGGAAGCTGTTGAATTCTTAAAACTTTCAAAATAGGGCAATACACTTTGAGCCTCTATATTAATATTGACATTGGCCGGATCTATCGCATATAAAATACTATCTGAACCATTCCATTGAAAACCTGTTGAACCCGTATAAGACGTAGCCGGCACAAAGCTGATCTGATTCAGATCAGTAAATAGGATTTCCTGATTTGCAACAATATTAACAGCGTTTAACTTCAGAGTTCCATTTAATGGGAGACTAATAATTTTAACTTTCTTTAGGGTTTTATTTCCCTGACTGCTGAATTTTGATGTAAAATCTGTACTTGAAAATGCTAGTGTTGTATTCTCCTGCGTGGTCTTGCTGATATCTGAAACCACTGGTTCTATTTCAACAATTTGTCCGGGTAAATTGATCTGTAAATTACGAACCT
>CAZTRY010000292.1:0-255 GCA_964616525.1 uncultured Sphingobacterium sp.
ATGGCAGTTCTGGGGGGATTTTATCTGGTCCAATTTCCGGAAATTCTGAAAGCTATCAGTCCATATTATGCTTATTCTCTGCTTACATCAAACCCTAATGCCCTATTTATTTTAGGAGCTGTTTTCCTTTGTACTACTGGAGCAGAAGCCCTTTATTCAGATTTAGGTCATTGCGGTCGATCAAATATTCGGATCAGTTGGATCTATGTTAAAACCTGTTTATTTCTGAACTATTTCGGACAGGGAGTATGGTTT
>CAZTRY010000292.1:265-1555 GCA_964616525.1 uncultured Sphingobacterium sp.
GTGCGGGTGACAATCCGTTTTTCACCATAATGCCGGATTGGTTTCTAATTGCAGGTATCAGTATTGCCACCGCGGCAGCAATCATTGCCAGCCAGGCCATGATTTCAGGGTCGTTTACGCTGATTTCTGAAGCGGTAAGGCTTAACTTATGGCCTAAAGTCAAAATTAATTATCCAAGTAATCAAAAAGGGCAATTATATGTTCCATCAATTAATATTTTATTGTGGGTTGGATGTATAGTGGTGGTTCTTATTTTCCGTGAATCCCAGAATATGGAAGGTGCATATGGATTGGCAATAAATCTGACCTTCCTGATGACCACCATTCTGGTTGCAGAATTCCTCAAGCGCCGGAAATTCCCAAATTATATCATTATTATTTTCGTTACAATCTATGGGCTGATTGAGTTAGGGTTTTTAGTTGCGAACATGGCTAAATTCCTCCATGGAGGCTGGTTTACTCTCTTGCTCGCATCCTTCTTATTGTCTATCATGTGGGCATGGTATTCTGCAAGAAAGATCAAAAACCGCTTTGTGAAATTCGTTGAAGTTGATTCTTATTACCCAATTCTAAAGGAGTTGAGTGAAGATGAGTCTGTTCCTAAATATGCATCTCAACTGGTTTATCTCACGAGCTCTAATTTTAATTCAGAAATCGAATCCAAGATTATGTATTCGATTCTCCAAAAGCAGCCTAAACGTGCAGATGTTTATTGGCTGGTACATGTTGATGTAACTGACGAACCTTTTACAAGGGATTATAAAGTTGAGTTTCTGGTTCCAAATAAATTGATACGTATCGATTTTAAACTGGGTTTCCGCGTTGAACAGCAAATTAATGTTCTCTTCAGGAAAGTGGTTGAAGAATTGGTAAGAAACAATGAGGTGGATATTACCAGTAAGTATACTTCTCTAAATAAGTACAAAATTATTGGTGATTTCAGGTTTGTTGTATTAGAGAAAGTCTTATCGCGTTCAAATGTGTTAAGCTTTATTGACAAATTCATAATGGATTATTATTTCATTCTGAAGAAATTCTCACTTTCGGAAGAAAGGGGATTTGGCCTGGATATTAGTTTTGTAACTATTGAGAGAGTGCCTTTGATTATTTCAACTCAGGATAACAGTGAGTTGACCAGGCTGGAGTTAGATCATCATGAGGCTTAAGTAATTTGAGTAAAATGTAAAATATATTCAATTTGCAGGATGCGTGGGCGTCGAGTATCCCCCGCTGGAGCTACCGTGTACCCACATCTTCTATGTCGTCATGCTTAGGCGTCCAGTGTCCCCC
>CAZTRY010000293.1:0-1545 GCA_964616525.1 uncultured Sphingobacterium sp.
TATTACTTTTTAGGAATGGGGTCCAAAGTGCGGGGTTTCCGGCAGAGCTGAACACTATCTCAACTTTCTCTTCCACAATTATTTCCATAATCCTCTCAATATCAGGATATAGCAAAGGAACATTTACACCAAACGGCATGGAAGTAGCAAGTCTGCATTTTTGGATATGCTCACGCAATACCTCAGGATACATGGAACCTGCTCCAATTAAACCCAGTCCTCCGGCATTCGACACCGCCGAAGCCAGGCGCCAGCCGCTGCACCAGACCATTCCGCCTTGAATGATCGGGTATTCAATATTGAAGAGCTTTTTAATACTGTTCATTTCACTCAAAGCAGGGTAATTAAAAAATGGTTAGTAAAATTGGCTTAAATGAGTTTCCTTATTGTTGAATTTGAGGTCAATTCAGAACCTTCCACATTTTCAATCAGGTTTAATCCCGGAGTTTTCCCCTTTTCAATCGAACCAAAACTTTTATCAATTCCCAAGAACTGGGCTCCGTAGAGTGTGGCCCAGCGTATTGTTTGAGAAAAAGGTAATTCCGGAAAATACTCTTTAATTACTTTCAGTTCAGATAAAATACAAAGTTTATCATTGGATGCCAGACTATCAGTTCCTATTGTAATCTTAAAATTTTTATTAAGAAACATTTCGATATCCGGCAGTCTGCCTTCAATATACAGGTTAGCATTCGGACAAAAACAATAATTTATGTTCATGCCGGAGGCTGCTATGGTGGCAATGTCCTCCTGACTGGTATAAGTATTATGTACAAGCAAAGTTTTTTGCCTGACCGAAAACAATGGCAAAATACTCTCGATGGAGCTCTGATACCGGGCTTTGAAAAAGTTCAGATCCAGGTTCATCATCCCATAAAAATCAAGGAATTCACCACTTTTATTCATGAATAAATCGGTTTCCGCCTGACTTTCCTGATTGTGGATACTGCTTAAATTCTCATGTATCTCTGAATATTCACGAAGCAGCCCGAATAGCTTTTCAGAAACAGAATAGGGTGCATGAGGAACGATGGACGCAGGCAGAGGTGCAAAATCAGATTTCAGTTTAAGCGCCTTATTAAATACCATTTCGGCTTTTTCAGGATCGAAACCAAGTAATTCTACAAAGGTATGGTAATACATTCTGCTGTTTTGCTTTACTGATCCCGATAACAGATTGTTTGAAATATCCCCAACGGCCACAATTCCATTTTCAAACATCAACTGATCATTTAATATCATGGCACTTAAGATCTCTTCCTGATCCGTTGCCCTCTGTGACATAACAGCTTTAATAAAGGAGACCAGTCCTGTGCCTTTCGAAATTTTACCATGCAAATGCGAGAGCTCCAGATGGCAATGAGAATTAACGAAGCCAGGAACGATGATACCCCGGTTATACTCAACTTTCGCAGGAATTTTGGAAGAAAGCATTGGATCCAGAAGATCAATAATTTCACCTGAATCATTCAGCACAACTATCCCATCCTTTACAGGTTCAGAACTTACCGGGAAAATATAGTCTGCGCTGAGGTATCTGAGCAT
>CAZTRY010000294.1:0-1506 GCA_964616525.1 uncultured Sphingobacterium sp.
AAACCCAGAATAATCAGGATAATTATCAGATTGGTTATACCTGGTATAAATTAAAGGATTTTAAGAATGCGATTATTGAACTGGAAAAACTGGAAACAGCAGATCAGTATTTCCAGAGTGGGATGATTGCTCTGGGAGAGTCATTTATAAAGACAGGAAATAAACAGGGCGCCAGAAGTGCATTTTTCAAAGCCTCCAGATTAAGTTTTGATAAAAAATTACAGGAAGAAGGCCTGTTTAATTATGCAAAGCTATCCTATGAGCTTGATTTTCATCAGGTTGCTTTAGATGCTACCCAACAATTTATTAAGACCTACTCCTATTCAGATAAATTGGATGAAGCTAAAATTCTTCTTGGAGAGATCCTGCTCACCACTAAAAATTACAAAGATGCAATCGATATTCTAGAAAGTATTCCGAACAGGAACAAGGAAGCAAAGGCTGTTTATCAGAAAGTTACCTATTTCCGCGGACTTGAATATTATAATGAGCGCGCCTTTCAAAATGGAATTTCCATGTTCATGCGTTCAAATACCAATGTGGTAGATAATGAGATCCATGCACTTTCAACTTACTGGCTTGCAGAAGCAATGTACGAGGTTAGGAAGTTTGGAGAATCTGTTGACAATTTTGAGAAGTTCATGAATTTTCCGGCTGCAAAAAGAACTGATGTTTACAATTTTGCGCATTACGCTCTGGCTTATGCTGCATTTGAACATGAAAGCTATAGAAAAGCAGCTACCTATTTCAAACGCTTCCTGCAGGGAAATGAAAAGGATATCAACACGATCAATGATGCAGTGCTCAGACTTGCAGATTCCTATTTTGTACTTAAAGATTATGGAGATGCTTTAGGATATTATGACCGGATTATCTCCTATAAAACTTCAAGTGAAGATTATGCAATGTTTCAGCGGGGCATGATACAGGGACTTCAGGGACAGAATGATTTAAAAATTGCTACCCATCAAGCCTTACTCCAGCAATTTCCTAAATCTAATTATTCAGATGATGCAGGTTTTGAAATCGCATATACTTATTTTATTAAAGGTGATTATGAAATTGCCAAAACTGATCTTAGTGCTTTAATAGAAAAATATCCGCGAAGCAGTTATGTCCCAAGATCATTATTTACTATTGGTCTGGTAGAGTTAAATCAGGATCAGGAAGAATCTGCACTGATTACTTTCAAACGGGTTATTAGTGAGTATTCAACTACCGATGAGGCCAAACTTGCTCTTGAGTCTATTAAGAACATCTATCTGCAAAGATCTGATGCAGCAGGATTTCTGGACTATGCAAACAGCACCAGCATTGGGAACCTGAGTTCCTACGAACAGGACAATATTACTTTCCAGGCAGCAAACAACCGCTTTTTAAATGGAGATTATCAGGGCACATTTGAGTCAGTCAATGCTTACTTCGATAAATTCCCCAAAGCAGTTCATGACAAACACGCTAAATTCATCAGAGCCGAAAGTCTGGTACGGCTGAAACGTCCTGATG
>CAZTRY010000295.1:0-1501 GCA_964616525.1 uncultured Sphingobacterium sp.
CTTGTGCTATAATTTAAAAATATCTGTTCAGGTTTGAAATGTATGTTTAAAGAATCGTAATTTCGGATACCAAAATGAATAGCAACGAACTTATTAAAGACCTGAAAAACCGGAAGTTTAAACCGGTTTACCTGCTGCATGGTGATGAATCATTCTATATTGATCAGATTAGTGATTATATAGAAGAGAACGTACTTTCTGCTGCAGAAAAAGGTTTTAATCAAACTGTTTTTTACGGCAAGGATTCCGACCCGATGAGTATTCTAAATGCTGCCAAACGGTATCCGATGATGAGTGATTATCAGGTGGTTTTGGTAAAGGAAGCACAGGATTTAAAATGGGGCAAAGATGGGGATGATGATAAGAAGTCGGCAGATCCGTTGTTAAGCTATTTTGAAAATCCTCTTCCAAGCACAATTCTGGTGTTTTGTTATCGGAATGGCAAGTTTGATAAACGCAAGAAGACCTATAAGGCCATAGAAAAAAAGGGTCTTGTTTTCGAATCTGCTTCAATTCACGAGAATAAAGTGCCCTCGTGGATTGAGGGATATGTTCGTGAAAAGGGTTATTCTATACAGGTTCAGGCCTCAGCATTGATGGCCGAATATCTGGGTAATGATCTGTCGAAAGTTTCTAACGAGCTTGAGAAACTGATGCTGAATGTGAAGCTTGGTAATGAAATCAGCGTTCTGGATATTCAGAATAATATTGGAATCAGTAAGGAGTACAATGTATTTGAACTTCAGGGTGCAATTGCAAGGAGGGATGCATTTAAAGTGAATCAAATCATTAACTATTTTGCAGATAATCCAAAGAATAACCCAATACAACTACTTCTGGGAGCCCTTAACTCATATTTTACCAAAGTATTAAAGTACCACTATGCCGGCGATAAATCTCCTCAGGGTTTGGCAAGTGCATTGGGCATAGCACCATTCTTTGTTAGGGAATATGAACAGGCAGCCAGAAATTACAGTAAAGAGAAGGTATTTCGTGTGATTAGTTATTTAAGGGAATGTGACCTGAAAACCAAGGGGGTTGATGCAAGTGGAAATACAGAGCAAGGTGACCTGATGAAAGAACTTATGTTTAAAATTATTCATTGATATGTTAAAGGGAATCAAGACTATTGTTTATCATGTGTCAGATCTGGAAGAAGCTAAATTGTGGTATTCTGAGATGTTTGGTATTAGACCTTATTTTGATGAGAGTTTTTATGTGGGCTTTAACATTGGAGGCTGTGAGTTGGGACTGGATCCTTCTTCTTCTGAATATTCGAATGGAAACAATAGTATCACCTATTGGAATGTAGACCAGATCGATACAGCTTTCGGGTATTTTAAATCAAAAAATGTGATTGTTCACCAGGAAGTTCATTCCGTAGGAGATGGTATCCGTCTTGGAAGTATCAGGGACCCCTTTGGCAACGTGATTGGTTTGATAGAGATTATTTCCGACCAATCACATGCAGATTGATCACACTTGAATGCGGAAAACCAAG